>NZ_JBMKKT010000097.1:0-382080 GCF_049239625.1 Tenacibaculum sp. MEBiC06402 | reverse complement strand
TTAAACTATAGTCCTCTCCATCGCCGCCATCTCCACCAATATCATCATTGCTGCTAACAGTAATACTTACATTACCATCCTCAGCAACTGTAGCCGTATCATCATTCGCTACAGGTGTTCCACATAAATCAGCCGAATCATCTACAACATCAGAGTTTAAAGCTAAGCCATAATCAACACCAGTTTCTGTAACTTGTCCATTCGAATCCACCGTTGCAGGATCCGTAGTTCCAAATTGGTCTCCATCTCCTCCATCTGCATTTGTATCATTATATTGTTCATTAGCATCTGAACAACCATCACCATCAGAGTCTCCGTCTAAATGATTAGGGGTTCCGTCACCATCAGTGTCTAAAGAACAGAACATATCAGCAAAAGGAACATTTTGTCTAGTTATAGTTCCTGGAAGTTCATATTCCAAAGTAACAGACTCCGCTCCAGTATTCTCAAAAAACGGAATCACAAATTTATGTAAACCAGGAGATAAATAACGACTACCAGAAACCGTAACAACACCATGCAGTCCATCATTATCTATAACCTCTACATCATCAATAAACAATTTCGAACCATCATCTGAAGAAAGGTAGAAATTGTAATTTCCTTCCGTTGCTATGTTGAAATACCCCGTAAATCTTATACCATAGGTATCATTTGTTGCTCCTAAAGAAGTAATTATTGCATCTACATCAAGAGAAGCAAAAGTTCCTGTAGCATCCGCTCCAGTAGTTGGAATATTATCTACAGTATTTCCAGAAGGTGTTCCATCATAATATTCATAAGAAATTACACCTGAGCAGTTTAATTCAACCGTATCTAAAATACCATCATTATCATCATCTAAATCACATGGATCTGGCACACCATCTCCATCAGCATCAACTGAGTCATCCGCTCCATTACAAACATCACTTCCATTTAACACACCATCGCCATCATCATCACACTGATCGTCTGTTGCTGTATTATCATTTGCTGTTCCAATTGGTTGACCTGCAGTTGCCAAACTTGGAATACCGTTAGCATCTACAGATCCGGTGATTACACCTGAACCATCAATTTGAGATGCTAAGATATTTTCTCCTCCTTCTAATGAATCAAAACATCCATCATCATCAGAATCTAAATCTAAATGATTAGGCGTTCCGTCATTATCAGTATCATCATAAGTACAAAACTCAAGATTATCAAATACGAAAGTAACGTTACCATTATTAGCTATATCTCCGTCTTGTCTTTCTTTACTAGTTGTAATTTGAAATGAAGAGACTAAACCGGAAATAACAATATCTGAGTAACTTCTTGTCGCATCTCCTCCGTTAATAAAAGATGTTATTGTTGCTGAAGTAGAATTATTCCCTGTAATTTCAAAAAGCAATCCATTTGGATTTGGATCGCCAGCACTTGTTCCATCGTAATCTGAATTTGGTGTTGTAGAAACAGGATCTGTTAAGTTTCCTATAAATACATTATTAGAACCTGAAGGTGAAGCTGATGTAATAGTTACTTTATCACCTTGATCAATACCAGACCATCTAAATTCAACATTTGCAACAGGTTCACTGAATGTAAATGTATATACAATTGAGTCACCAGCACCATCATCTACACTTTGACCCTGTACACGGATTCCAGTAGTGCCCTCAGTTTGCAACTGAGACAAAGTAGCATTTGTAAGAGTGGTTGTTAAATCGAGATTAACCCCGTCCTGAGTGTAAATATCATTGATTTGTCCTGCTCCTACAAAGTCTCCACTTGTTCCAGAGCTTATCGCTCCAGAAGGACAATTCAACCCTTCAGTAGCATCTGTAATACCATCATTATCATTATCTAAATCACATCTATCAGGAACACCGTCTCCATCTTGATCAGCTGTATCATCATAACCTGGACACGCATCAGTTCCGTTTGGAACTCCATCTCCATCATCATCACACTGTGCATCTCTAGTATTATAATCCGTAGAAGTACCAACTCCTTGACCTCCAGTAGCCAAATTAGGAACACCATTACTATCATCTCCTCCTGTTATTGCTCCAGAACCATCAACCTGGCTTGTTGTAATACCTTCATCTCCTTCAAGAGCATCGAAACACCCATCATTATCTGAATCCGCATCTAAATAATCTGGAGTACCATCACCATCAGTATCTTGTGCCTTACAAAAAGTAAAATTACTTAACGAAGCACCTTGATTTTGCGTACTAGATGGAGAAGTTGTATTGTTTTTATAAATTACATCAATTTTAGCAACCCAAGCTTGGATTCCTGTTATCGAAAAAGAAGTATCTGAACTAGTTGGGGTTCCGATAAATCTATTCGGTGAAGTATAGGTTTGACCATTAGTAATATCGTATTCTGCAGCACTTAAGGTATGAGTTGAACCATCAACTGTAGTGATAACTAACTCTATTTCATCAATAAAACCTGTTTGAGGTATACCCGATGCTCCATTTACATTCTCATCTATATCGTATACTGTAAAAGCCAAATTGTAAACTGGCTCACTAAAAGTAAACGTGTGAGTAGAGGACCCGCCATTTTCAGCTCTTTGAAAAAGGGTATAAGTATCATTAGCTCCAAAATCGTTAATTCGATAAGATGATTCAGTAATAATTGAGGCTATTTCTCTACTCAAATACACTTCTACTCCATCTGCATTTGGACTAGAATCAACAGCTATAGGATCATCTCCATCCGTATCTCCAACCCCAGACGTATAGCTAGTTCCCCAATTTAAAACCGACCCAGAAGTAGAGCAACTACCTAACTCACTAGCGTCTAAAATACCGTCATTATCATCATCAATATCATCTGTTACATCACAAATATCAGAAATACCATCTCCATCAGAATCAGGATTCCCAGAAGCTACTGCATCACAAGGATCTACAATAGGTTCTGTAATACGAAACTCAACGTTATCAATTCTAATTTCATCAGCACCTCCCCAATTCTGATCACCATTAAAATCAAGAAACCATATCTCCGAATTAACAGATATTTGTCCTGCTGTTAATGTATGCGTTATAGTCCCTGATGTGTTTGTATTTAATGTAGCAATTATATTATACGAAGATGTAGTATTATTCCATAATACTACATCTAAAACCTCGCCACCTCTACTAGTCGCATCGTAATCAAAGGTTAATGTAACGGTTGCTCCGGCAGAAACTCCACTTAAATCCAAAAACCTGAAGACACTTGCACCATCCAAGTTATCGAACAACAAGGAACCTCCAGAAACCAAAACTTTTCCTGAAGCAGAACTACCGTCATCGCTATCTTCAATCCAATTTGAAGCGAAGTCCGCTATACCATCATTGTTTGCGTAGGATACTGTGGAAAATGTATCTAGGTAATTAATCTGTGAATTAACCTGAATAAATGATACTAAAAAAAATAAAGTAAAGAATATTTTTACTTTAGGGGATTTTAAAGGGTAAAAGTTCCTCATATATGACAACTTCTATTTGAAAACTTACATTAACATTCTATTATTAGTTGTCGAAAAAATTGAACACAGACTATCGTCTATCTAATTAAGATAAAACCTTGTTGCTAAAAAAATCTATGAAGAATTTACAATGTGAATAAGTACACCCCTCCGTCTCAGACATTTAAAAAGCTAAAGATCCCATCTCAGTTAGTTGAATCAACTTCCTGACAACGGGGGAACGTAATGTGACAAATATATAAAATATTTTTATTTTGACCACACATTCATATGACACCTTTTTTCCATTGAAGTCACTTTTTTTCAAAAAATTATTTTATATCAATTTAAATTATGGAAAACAATATTTTAATAATTAATTTATATCGAATTATTTAGATTTAAAAGCTTTTTAAGGTGTTTTATTTTTTCAACAATGCAAATCCTTTAAGAAATTCAGAAACAGCCTTAAAACAATTTATTTAACCAAATTCAACTCAGGAAAGAAAAAAACTATTTTACTTAATGAATTGATTGATTATCTCTATCAGATAATCAACCTCCACTTTTGTTGATTCACCACTAAAAGAAAAACGAATTGAAGTTTTAGACAAATCAGTTTCACTTACAAATTCTTTTAAAACATGCGAAACTTTTATACCTCCACTTTGACAAGCACTCCCACTTGAGGCCGCAATCCCTTTTAAATCGAGATTAAACAATAATAACTTGTCTTGTTCCGGAAAACGGACATTCAATATTTTAGGTATTGATTTCGTTTGAGATGAAGAATACCCGTTAAATTCAATTTTGGAAGAAATCTCTTTGAGGCTTTTACATAGATACTGTTTAATACCTTGAATATGAATAGAATTATCACTCATATTCTCTACAGAAATTTCAAGCGCTTTAGCCATACCAACTATAGCATGAACATTCTCTGTACTCGAACGCACTCCTTTCTCCTGATTTCCACCTAATATCATGGGCTTAATTACGTGCTCCTTTCTACAAAACACAAAACCAACCCCCTTTGAGCCATGAAATTTATGAGCGCTTGCAACTAAAAAATCGATTGGTACATTATTCAAATCAATAGGTAAATGACCAACTGCTTGGACCGCATCTGTATGAAATAAAGCATTATACTCAACACACATACCGGCCACTTCTTCAAAAGGCAAAATATTACCAATTTCATTATTTACCATCATTAAACTCACCAATACTTTTTCTTCACTAACACTTAATAATTCTTTTAAATTATCTAAATCTACCCCTCCAAACTCATCTAAAGCAACATACTTAACCAACACACCATACTCTTGAGAAAGATTTTCAACTACATTCAACACAGCATGATGCTCAATTTTCGAAGTAATTATAACCTTTACTCCTAAATTTTTAACTGCATTATTAAGAACTAGATTATTCCCCTCAGTACCACTTGAGGTAAATATTATCTCATTGGAATTCGCCCCAATTAATTTTGCAATCTTTTTTCTAGAAGTCTCTAATGCTACTTTTGCTTTTCGACCGAACTGATGAGTAGACGAAGGATTTCCAATGTTATTCTTCATACTATCTGCCATAACATTAATCACCTCATCATACATATATGTTGTCGCAGCATTATCAAAATAGACTTGTTTCATATTAAAAATTTAAAGCAAAAATACGATTTTACTAATTCTGAAAAATATAAACTTCAGTTGCGCCCAACCCATATTTTTGATAAGATGCATCATAAAACTTAACGTTATATCTATTCAATAAGAAATGTAGTTCAGACTTTAAAACTCCCTCTCCTACACCATGAATAAAAATAATTTTAGAAATTTTCTTTTGAATACAATATTCAATTTTTCGTTTTGCAGTATCTATTTGTATCGAAAGAATATCATAATTATCTAATCCTTTCTTCGACTTGACTAATTTTTCAATATGCAAATCCACCTCCATTACAACTTCATTCTTAGCCTTTTTAAACAAAGAATTCTTTTTAGGAGTTTCACTAACCTTTTCTCTCAGCATACTCTTATCAACCGAAAATTTCCTTAACAAATCACTCTGACTAACTTCAATTTTTACCAACTCACTCTTTAAAAACCATATCTCTAAACCATCTTCGGTCTTGACCAAAATTTTATTTTTTATGATTTCCGTTACGATTCCTTCAATAACATCATCTAAAACAGCAACTTTATTACCGATTTCTAAACACATACTTAACTTTAACTTAAAAATAAAACCCTTTGATGTTTCTTAATTTTGCACCTACATTTAATGTACAAAAATACATTAACCCCCTGTAAAAGAATAATAAATAATGATTAAAACCACAAATACTACAACAAGAGACTTTTTTGAATTAGCAGGTAAAGAATTAATACTTTCTGACAGCAGAAAAGACTTGTTGTTATCAATAGCAGATAAAATCATTCAAGAAATAGAAGACAGAGATAAAATCAACTTAAATTTTATTTGCACACACAATTCACGCAGAAGCCAAATGGCACAAGTTTGGTCGTTTTTCGCTAGTACTTATTTTGGTTTAGATTTTATTTTTTCTTTTTCTGGAGGAACGGAAGTAACTGCATTTCATCGCAACACTGTTAAATGTCTTCAAAAAAATGGTTTTGAGTTTAATGTTGAAGATTTCTCACACCAAAACCCAAGATATTTAATATCTTTTTATGGAACAAAAAAGACTATTTTAGGATTCTCAAAAACTTACGACAATCCTCACAACAACTATCCATACATAGCTTTAACAACATGCGATAGCGCTGATGAAAATTGTCCTTTCATTCCTGATGCTATTGCCCGCTTTCATCTACCTTATGTAGACCCAAAAGTTGCTGATAACACAGAACATCAAAATGAAAAATACTTAGAAACTAGCAAACAAATTGCTGGAGAGCTATACTTTATTTTTGAGGAGATTTCAAAAAATCTAAACGAAACAGATTAATTTCTTCAACAACCGATTAATTTAATCTCTCTAAATTTCTATTGTTTTATCATATGGAATACTTTCTAGAATGTGCTCAATACACGCAATTCTAGCTTCGGTTTTCCTATTAGCTCTAATGATTTTCCATGGAGATAATTCGGTATTTGTTTTCTTGAACATTTTCTTTTTATAAACCGTGTAATTATCCCATAAATCCTGAGCTCTTTCATCAACAGGAGTCATTTTCCATTGCTTTAAAGGATCATTCTTAATTTCATCAAACCTTTTCTGTTGTTCCTTTTTCGAAATCGACATGTATATTTTTACCAATCTTATTCCAGATTGTAAAATCATCTTTTCAAAACCATTTACTTGCTTCATAAAAGTCTTATACTGCTCTTCAGTACAAAACCCATTTACAGGCTCAACAACCGCTCTATTATACCAACTTCTATCAAACAACACGAGCTCTCCTGCCTTTGGAAGCTGCTCCACATAACGTTGAAAATACCACTGCGTATTTTGCTCTTCTGTAGGTTTGGGTAACGCAACAATTCTCATAAAACGAGGATTAATTCTTTCTGTAATTCTTCGTATTGCTCCTCCCTTTCCAGCTGCATCTCTACCTTCAAAAAGAATTATAATTCTCTCCCCTTCTTTTATCGCCCAAGTTTGCAGACGTATCAACTCCACTTGAAGTTCTTCTAATCTTTCTAAATAATTAACATATCGAAGCGCTCTTTCAACATTATAAGGTTCTCTAGAAAGAATAGATATCATTCCTTTTTTAGTATTTAACTTTAATGCAGCCTCTTCTGTTAACTTAAAATTTTCTTTTTGGGTTGTATTTTCTCTTGTCATATTAGTCATTTTGTATAACAGATCTATAATAGCGCATTACAACATTCGGATCTGGATTCAAATTAGTCATCGCTTCCTCTTTTCCATCGTAATCAAACTTGGATAGCACATGTCTAATAGCTTCTAATCTTGCTACTTTTTTTGTATTTGTTTTAATAATGGTCCACGGACAATAAGTAGTATGTGTATTGGTAAACATTTCTTCTTTGTAATATGTATACTTATCCCACAATTCCTGACCTTTTTTATCCACAGGACTAAATTTCCAATGTTTTAGAGGATTTCCCATTCTCGCATCAAACCTTTTCAGCTGCTCCTTTTTCGTTATCGACAACCAAAACTTAATTACAACTACTCCATCTTCATACAACATATGTTCAAACTCTGGAACCTGCACCAAAAACTTTCGATATTGCGCATCTGTACAAAACCCCATTACTGGCTCTACTACCGCTCTGTTATACCAACTTCTATCAAAAAAAACTATCTCACCTGGATTAGGAAGCTCTTTTATATATCTTTGAAAATACCATTGACCTCTTTCCACTTCGGTTGGTTTATTAAGAGCCACTAAACGGGAAGATCTTGGATTAAGATGCTCCATAAATCTACGAATATTACCACCTTTTCCAGCAGCATCTCTTCCTTCAAAAATTACAGCAACGCGTTTATTGGTTTTCGCAACCCACTGTTGCAATTTCACCAACTCTATCTGTAGTAATCTTAATTCTTTCTCATAAAAAAGTTCCTTTTCAACACGTTTAAAAGGAATATCTTTCTCCGAAATTAACGCAAGTAACTCTTCGTTACTTTTTACACTTTCAAAATCCTCAACGGTTAACTTGGGCTTATTTTCCATACTCTTTTAATCTTTTACTAATGTATAAATTCTTAAGAAGAATTTGAGCAATTTTTCATTATTTCATTACCTTTAGTGCGGAACATATTTCTACATGAAAAAAAATATACTTTACCTTTTACTTGTAAGCTTTTCTTTCACAGGTTTTTCGCAAGTAAAATACAAGCACGCTTTTAGCATAATTAATGACAACGACTTATATATCTCAACGACTCAAGACAGATATTATACGAACGGAGTATTTTTAACATATAGTTTTGCAAGTGATTCAATTGCTAAAAATCAACTAAAGAAAATTTACTCTTTTGAATTGGGACAAAAATTATATTCTCCTTTTAGAGCGAACGTCAGAGATATTTCAGAACATGACAGACCTTTTGCTGGATATTTATACGCAAGAGTAGGTGTAAAAAAAATCTACAAAGACAATTCTTTTTTCGGATTATCAGGAGAAATTGGAATTATTGGGCCTTCTGCTTACGGAGAAGAGTCGATGAATTTTGTACATAGCATTTACGGCTTTAATCCCGCTGACGGATGGAAATTTCAAATTAAAGACGCTTTTGCTTTAAATTTTAGAGCAGAATATCTCACTCCTTTTTATGATAATAGTCGCTATTTTGATATAAACTGGAAAAGTTCAGCCAATATTGGAACTGTTTTTACAGATATCTCAACAGGTGTTTTTAGTAGAATTGGAACAAAACTACTACAAAAAGCAGCGAATACTGTTGCTTTCAACACCAATTTGAATAATACAAACTCACAATTCAACAATGAGACCGAAGCCTTCTTTTACATAAATCCTATGATTAGATTAGCCATCTATGATGCGACCATCCAAGGAAGCTTTTTAACTGAAAACAATGCAGTTACCTATGAGTTAAGACCTTGGGTACTGACAACTGAATTTGGATTTTGGTTCACCTCAAATAGATTCAATTTTAAGTATATGATTGTACATCATACTAAAAAGTTAGAAAGTGAAAATGTTCCTTCAGGAAATTTGTATGGAGGGATTCAAATCAACTATTTATTCAACTAATCAACAATTAAATTAAAAGTGTTGATAAAATAATTTTAAAAATTCATTGAATAGAATATCTTTGTACATCAAACTACTTACGAAGAAATAATGAAATTTATTGTATCTAGCTCACATTTATTAAAGCAATTACAAGTTTTAGGTGGGGTTATTAATAGTAATAATACATTACCAATTTTAGATAATTTTTTATTTGAATTATCTGAAAATCAATTAACTGCTTCAGCTTCTGATTTAGAAACTACTATGAGTGCAGTTATTAATGTTGAAAGCACAGATTCAGGATCTATAGCTATAAACGCTCGTTTATTATTAGACACTTTAAAAACATTTCCTGACCAGCCTTTAACATTTAAAACTCAAGGAGAAAACACTATTGAAATAAGCTCTGAACAAGGAAAATACGATATGGCTTTTTATAGCGGAGAGGAATTCCCTAAAGCTATTGAGTTACCATCACCTTCTAGTACAGAAATTCCAGCTCATGTTTTAGCGACAGCGATTTCTAAAACAATTTTTGCCGCTGGTAATGACGACTTAAGACCTGTAATGAGTGGAGTATTTTTTCAATTCAACTCTAAGGAGTTAACTTTTGTCGCAACTGATGCTCATAAATTAGTTAAGTATACTAGAAAAGATGTTTCTGCGGATAAGTCTGCTGAATTCATTATGCCTAAGAAGCCTTTAAATTTATTAAAAGGAATTTTAGGTGGAGCTGACGAAAATGTATTAGTTGAATATAATGATACAAATGCAAAGTTTACATTTGATAACGTAGTGTTAGTTTGTCGTTTGATTGATGGGAAATACCCAAATTACGAAGCAGTAATACCTAAAGAAAATCCAAATAAATTAACGGTTGATAGAGCATCTTTCTTAAACTCTGTTCGTCGTGTTTCTATTTTCTCTAGTAAAACAACACATCAAATTCGTTTAAAAATGGCAGGAACAGAATTAAATATTTCTGCTGAGGATTTAGATTATGCTAATAAAGCGGATGAGCGTTTGAGCTGCGACTATCAAGGAGATGATATGCAAATCGGATTCAACTCTCGTTTTTTAAGCGAAATGCTAAACAATTTAAATGCTAATGACGTTCAATTAGAAATGAGCTTACCTAACAGAGCTGGAATTTTAACTCCAATCGACGGAACTGAAGATGGAGAACACATTACAATGCTAGTTATGCCTGTAATGTTAAATGGATAATTTTCTAACCTGTTTAAAAACATATAAAAAGTCCTGAGAAATTCTCAGGACTTTCTTTTTTATTAATTCAAATAAAAATCCAAATTAGTATTGCAAAGTAACTGAAACAGTATTTGGATTTGTAGTATACCAATGTGCCCAATGTCTAGACTCTCCTTCTAAAGGAATATATCTTTCTGGTGCCCAAGGAAATCCAACAGACCATGCATAAGTTCTCTGTGCCTTATTACAGTTACAATACCTTGAACCAGAAGCAGTCGCAACAAAATTTACTGGAGGAAAACCTGGAGTTGAACGAACTTCATAAGACATATCATACTCTAATCTATTATCTGTCTTTGCAGTTTTCCACCAAGACCACCACAAAAATTTCTTGCGTTCCTCAACTTTTGTACTAGAGCCTATTGAGCTGTAAAAACCCCAAAAACCATCAAACTGTCTAGCTTTCATTCTATAATTACTACTAAAGTATTGATAGTTCGTTTGCGATTTTTCAACATAATTTTGTTCTTTATCGATACTATTTTCATGCATAAAAACAGTTAAAGACTCACTAAACTCAATTGTTTTACCTGGTTGAATTTTTACTTTACCAGCTTTATATTGCTCAATAAAATTGGTAATATCTCCTGAGCCAGATGACGCAGTGTAAGTGTAAACAAACTCTCCATCAATTCTAAAGATTTTCTCTCTAATACCTATTTCTCCATCTTCATTCAACATTAATAACAACATATCATCATTTGACGCAACCGTTGGAATTGACTTTTCTTCTATTCCTTTTTCCTCAGCTTCATTAGCACTTAAATTGTAAACTAATAATAATGGATTATATAATCCTCTGTCAGAAAAAGATCTTGCTTCATCTAAATAATCGATATCTGATTCTACTCTTTCTTTGATGAAACCTTTTAACTCTTCAACAGAATTAAAATGTAGCATTGCTTTTCCTTCTTTTCTTTTAGAAGTTGTAATTGTTTCTTCGGGTGACTCAGAAATAATTTCTTCTTCTTTACAACTAATAGCTAGTGTTGCTATTATAATTAGCATTAAAATTTTTTTCATGATAGTTTTAAATTAAATAGTTTTTAAAAATTTACCTACTCATACGCTTTTCGGTTTACGCGATGTTTAAGGTTGATCAATCCTTATTTTCTTTCTCTTCTTACTAAATAGCACTGCAAACATAATTGCATTAAAAAATGTTTTCACCATGATAAGTCCTAGATAAACAAAAGGAAAAAGCCCCATAAAAAAACAGGAAACAATTTTAGGTAAACCTTTAACTTTTTTTGTTAATATCTTACACTTTAATAAGTCATAAATAATTGTATTTTTACGTTCTGTAAATACACAAAACAGTATGGGCAAAATCATTGCAATAGCAAATCAAAAAGGAGGAGTTGGTAAAACTACTACATCAGTAAACCTAGCAGCTGCCTTAGGAGTTCTTGAAAAAAAAGTACTTTTAATCGATGCTGATCCACAAGCAAATGCTACTTCTGGATTAGGAATTGATGTTGAAAGTATTGAACTAGGTACTTATCAAGTTCTAGAACATACAGCAAGTGCAAAAGACACTATTATCAAAACAGAATCTCCTAATGTTGATTTGATTCCAGCTCATATTGATTTAGTAGCAATTGAAATTGAGTTAGTTGACAAAATAGAGCGTGAGTACATGCTTAAAAAAGCATTAGCGGAAATCGTTGATGATTACGACTATATTTTAATTGATTGTGCTCCTTCATTAGGATTAATCACGCTGAACTCATTAGTTGCTTCTAACTCGGTAATAATTCCTATTCAATGTGAATATTTCGCCTTAGAAGGATTAGGAAAATTATTAAACACTATCAAAAGTGTTCAGAAAATACATAATAAAGACCTTGAAATTGAAGGTTTATTGTTAACCATGTATGATGCTCGATTACGTTTATCTAATCAGGTAGTTGATGAAGTAAGAAAACACTTCAGCTCAATGGTTTTTGAAACAGTAGTACACAGAAACATACGTTTAAGTGAAGCTCCAAGTTACGGAGAAAGCATTATTTCATACGATGCAACAAGTAAAGGTGCGGTTAATTATATTAACTTAGCAAATGAAATTATAAATAAGAACTAGAACATGGCAAAGGCAACAAGGAAGCAAGCTTTAGGAAGAGGATTATCTGCTTTGTTAAAAGAGACTGCAGAAGTAAATTCAGCATCAGACGAAAATGCTGATAAAGTTGTTGGAAGTATTATTGAAATCGATTTAAAACTAATTGAAGTAAATCCTTTTCAGCCAAGAACTTACTTCGACGAGGAGGCGTTAAATGAATTAGCTGCTTCTATTAAAGAATTAGGAGTTATACAGCCTATTACGGTTAGAAAATTAGCTGAAGATAAATTTCAATTAGTTTCTGGGGAAAGAAGGTTTAGAGCTTCTAAATTAATAGGAAACACAACGATACCAGCTTACATTAGAATAGCTAATGATCAAGAAATGCTAGAAATGGCATTGGTTGAAAATATTCAGAGAAAAAATCTTGACCCTATTGAAGTTGCTCTTTCTTATCAGCGTTTAATTGATGAAATTAAACTTACTCAAGAACAATTGAGTGTTCGAGTTGGTAAAAAACGTTCTACGGTAACTAACTACCTAAGATTATTAAAATTAGACCCTATTATTCAAACAGGAATGAGAGATGGGTTCATTTCAATGGGACACGGTAGAGCGCTTATTAATATCGATAGCGAGAAAGATCAAATTGATATTTACGAGAAAATTTTACGCGATAAATTATCTGTTAGACAAACAGAAGATTTAGTAAGAATCTTTAAATCAGGCGTTACCAAGAAACCTGAATCTAAGAAGAATACATTACCTACAGAAATTTCAAGTAGCTTAAAGAATTTTAGCGAGTTTTTTAGTGCTAAAATCGATGTTTCAGTAAACAATAAAGGAAAAGGGAAAATTTCTATTCCTTTTGATTCTATTGAAGATTTTAATCGTATCAAAAAATTATTGAAGTAATTGAAATACGCAGTTCACATATTTATTATTTTCTTGTTAACTAATAGTACTATTTTTAGTCAAGAAAAAGATTCTACAAAAACTAGATCGATTCAATTCACTCAAATCAAACAACCAGATTATGATCCTTTAAATCCTTCAAGAGCTGCATTTTACTCAGCTATTTTTCCGGGTGCGGGTCAAATCTACAATAATAGATATTGGTGGCAATTACCTCTTATTTATGGAGGAATGGCAACAAGTATTTACTTTTATATAGACAATAACAACGAATACCAACGCGTTCGAACTGCCTTTAAAAGAAGGAAAGCAGGTTTACCAGACGAGTTTTCAGATATTAACGGTAATCCATTAATATCAGATGCTGGTTTGGAAAGCGCACAAAGACAGTTACGTCAGAACAGGGATTTATCGTTATTAACTACGGTACTTATTTATATTTTACAAATTGTTGAAGCAAGTGTTACAGCTCATTTAATTCAGTTTGATAATACGGATAGCTTAACACTGACTCCTTCGGCTATGCCAAATTTCAATTACAACGAAGAAAGTACTCACAAACTAGGTTTAACCCTAAAATATTCTTTTTAATTATGAAACTAGCCTTATTGGGTTATGGTAGAATGGGTAAAGAAATTGAAAAAATTGCCCTAGAAAGAGGACATGAAATAGTAATCAAGTCTAATGGTGAAGAAAATTATGATATAACTCAAGCTGATGTGGCAATCGATTTTAGCATACCTAATTCAGCCTTTAATAATATATCTACTTGTATTAACCATAACATTCCTGTAGTTTCAGGAACAACGGGTTGGTTGGATAAGTATGATGATGCTGTTGCTTTATGCAAAGAGAAAAAAGGAGGTTTTATTTATGCCTCTAACTTTAGCCTAGGTGTTAATATTTTCTTTGCGCTAAACGAAAAATTAGCGGCTATGATGAATTCTCAAAAACAATATACAATTGACATTGAAGAAATTCATCATACCAAAAAATTAGATGCGCCAAGTGGAACGGCTATTACCTTAGCTGAAGGAATTATTGACAACTCTGACAAAAAGAAATGGGAATTAGACGGTGAGATTTCTGATGAAAATATTCCTATAAAAGCTGTGCGAACTCCTGATGTACCTGGTACACATACAATTAACTATAACTCTGAGGTAGATTCAATTGAAATTAAACATACGGCTCATAACAGAAAAGGATTTGCACTAGGCGCTGTTGTTGCTGCAGAGTGGCTTATTGGAAAAGAAGGTGTTTTCTCAATGAGAGATGTGTTAAACATTGGTTAAAAGAAATATTTTTGATAACAAATAAGACGAAATTGCGTCTTACGTATTTTATAAAACAAAACAAAAAATTATGTCATTTACGGGTTGGTTTATTTTATTCTTAACAGTCCAATTTATTCACTTTATCGGAACATGGAAGTTATATGAAAAAGCAGGTAGACAATCTTGGGAAGCTGCTATTCCAATTTACAATGCAATTGTTCTTTTAGGAATTATAAAAAGACCAAAATGGTGGATTATTTTATTATTTATCCCTATTGTAAACTTAATCATGTTTCCTGTTATATGGATTGAAACAGCTCGTAGCTTTGGTTTTACAAGTACAAAAGATACATTTTTAGCAATCTTTACTCTTGGTTTTTATAATTTATATATCAACTACTTTACGGATGCTTCCTATAGAAAAGATAGAAGTTTAGATCCACCAAAAGGTGCTGGTGAATGGATTAGTTCAATTGCTTTTGCAGTAATTGCAGCGACAATTGTGCATAATTACTTTATTCGCCCATATGTAATCCCTTCTTCCTCTTTGGAGAAATCTTTATTAATTGGCGATTATTTATTCGTAAGTAAGTTTCATTATGGAGCTCGTGTACCAATGTCAAGCATGGCTTTACCAATGATCCATGACACGATTCCTTTAATTAAATCAAAATCATACGTTTTTAACGATAATTACGAAGAAAGAAACTCGTCGTTTGCTAATAAGTTTCAATTGCCTTACATGAGACTTCCTGGTCTTACTTCAATAAAAAGAAATGACATCGTGGTATTTGGGCAACCAGCCGATACACTGCGCGATATGAACGACTTAAAACCAGACAGAACTTACTACAAACCTATCGACAAGAAATTAAATCTTGTAAAACGTTGTGTTGGTGTTGCTGGTGATAGTTTAGAAATAAGAGACGGATATATATACATTAACGGAAAACGTTCTGTTTTACCTCCGAATGCAAAACCTCAGTGGTATCATATTGTAGATACCGAAGGAAAAAAATTTAGCGAAGCTGCTTTAATGAGATACAACGTAAGATTTGAGGAAGCATATACGACGAGAGAAGGTAAATATCTTTTAAATCTGACTGATGAAGAAGCTACATTAATTGGCAAAAATCCTATTGTTAAAAGTGTAACAAAAAAAATAGCACCAAAACATAAATCCGACCTTGAGCTTTTTCCACAAAGCCCTTTATATCGATGGAATATCGATAATTTTGGCCCTATTTATATTCCTAAAAAAGGTGCTACAGTTGCTATTACTAAAGAAACAATTCCGTTTTACAAGCGTATTATCAGAGAATACGAAAAGAATGATTTAACTTTTGTCAACGATAATATTTACATCAACGGTAAAAAAGCCGATACTTATACCTTTAAGCAAGATTATTATTGGATGATGGGAGATAATCGTCAAAACTCGTTAGATGCTAGAAGATGGGGGTATGTTCCTTTTGACCATGTAATAGGAAAACCAGTTATGATTTGGTTCAGTAAAGACAACGAAACTGGAAGAATTCGATGGGAGCGTATGTTTATGACGGTAACAAACGGAGAGTCAAAATCGTATTTTTGGTTAGGGCTTTTATCTGCTGGTTTAATCTTGTTCTTTGTATTTAAACCTAAAAAGAAAAAAGCTTAATAGTGGGATTATTCATACCTACATATTTTTCACCTATTAGTCAATATGCCTTTATCAATAAATCGGATAAAGTAATTTTTGAATTTGAAGATAATTTCCAGAAACAGACTTATAGGAACAGATGCTATATTTACGGTGCAAATGGCAAGTTATTGTTAAACATTCCTGTTAAACACAATAAAACAGAAGGACGTAAAAAAACAAAGGATACTTTAGTTGAAAATAGCTTTCCATGGCAAGACCAACATTTTAAATCCTTAAAAACAGCCTACCAATCGTCACCTTTCTTTGAATTCTTTGAAGATGACTTAGCAAAAATATATCATAAAAAATACGTATATTTAGTAGACTTAAATATTGATACGTATTTATTTGTTACTGATGCTTTACAAATTAGTCAAGAATTTTCAAAAACTAATCAATACGAAATATCACCAATAGTTAACGATTATAGGGATTTTTCAGTTGCTAAAAATGGTAATATATCAATAGAAATGGACAGTTACACCCAAATGTTTGATGACAAGTTTGGGTTTATTTCTAATTTATCGATTCTAGATCTTTTATTTATGGAAGGTCCTAATTCGATATCTTATCTTGAAAGTGTAAAAATAGTATAATTAGCAACTTAAAGCTTACAACTTATGTTAGAATCCGCTTTAATTAGTGAGTTTTCTCGCTTTTATATGAGCAACATATCTGATGAAGCAATTGACTTATTTTCAAAGATTGTAAAACTCAAAAAGTATAAAACTGGTGATGTTTTAATAAATAAAGGAACTTCTAAATTTTATATAATTATAGAAGGTATTGTCGCAACATTCTCAAAGAACTCAAATAAAGATAGAGAATATATTAGGACGATTCATCTTGAAAACTATGCCTTTACAGACTTGTTTTATCAGATTGACGACTTGAAGTTATCGCATATTGATTTAGATAAAAAACTACCTGAGGATTATTATAGATGCATTACTGCTTGTACGTTACTAGAAGGTGATTTTAATGACTTTATAGATTTAAGTACTCAGAATCACGAGATTTCTCTCCTCTACAACAAGGTAAATCAAACGATACTTTTGCAAATTTTAAAAAGACTTGATAGACTTTCGTTATTAGACGCAACCGATCGTTATAAAATTTTAAAAGAAAGAATTCCTCAAATAGAAAACTTAATACCTCAATATCAAATAGCTAGTTATTTAAATATAACGCCAGTACAATTAAGTAGGATCCGAAAAAAATTATATTCAAAATAGATTTATAAACATAGGTTTATCTAGAGAATTGTGAATTTACATTAAATTTACAATCGAAATATCCCTATTTCGTTTCCCCTTAAAAAGACTTGTTTTCCCTCATAATACAAGTCTTTTTATTTCGTAATTCTTTCTACTAATGAATTGATTTGAGTTGAAATTTTTAATTTGACAATCAGATAGCTATATACTGCAATTATAATAATACTTTTTAGTATCATATTTAATAACGAATCTATTGGTAATCTTGCAATTTTCATTTCAGGTAAATTAAAATCCCAGAAATAAAAACCAATAAACATGATGACAATAACAACAAATGCAATACCCGTTTCTTTTGTTATTGGGTTCATGTTCATCTTTTTATGAACAAACAAAAGCTTGATAGAATTGAAAATAAATACAGTTATTAATGTAGCCAGTGCTAATCCATCAGTAGTCATATCCATTTTTCTATAGAATAAAACATTCAAAAAGTAAACGGTTAACGCTGTACCAATACCAATAGGAAAAGTAACCTTATAATATTTAGAATTAGATATAATAGGCCCGTTATTTCCTAAAAACATATTATACATTTTAGCAATTGATATTAATAAAACAGCTAAAACACCTTGGTCATATCCTTTTGGCATTAACTTAAACAACTCAACTATATTACAGTTAATCAACAAGAAAAACAACCCTCCTATTACCAATAAATTAATCGAACTCTTTTTGTACAAATTATCAACCTCCGTATCATTGTTTTCGTTTAATGATTTAGAAGTTAGAGGCTGTAAGATTTGCCCTAAAGCCCTACTAGGAGCTTCAATAAAAGAACCTATAAAAACGGCTACAGTATAATATGCAGCTGCACTAAAAGCTTCTTTACCTGTGACCATTACTTTATCAATATCTAAAATTAAAGCTCCAGCACTACCGGCAAAAATTATAAATAACGAATAAGAAGCTATCTGCTTGTAATTTTTAGGCAGACTTATAGAGAACTTAGGAAAATAGACTTTAAACGCATAAAACATCATGATAAGCGTTCTCAAAATATAAAAACCCGTAAGCCAAAATATAAACTGAGTTTTTGTAATAATCTGAAAAGAGACAGATAATAGTAAAATAAGTACAACAGCTCTATTGTAAAACTCTTTAAGAAAGTTACCTACTACAGTTTTCAGATGTACTTTAGACCAGGCGTAAAAGACTTCAAAATACGCGCAACAAATTGATACAATGTAAATAACAATAGTATAGCTTTCAATTTGTTTATTTTCTTCTGAAAGGAAATTTGTAACTATAAAATCTTGAATATAATTCCACAAAAAACCTACAGGAACTCCCACTAAAAGAGGTAATATCAACGCAATCGATAAAAACTTATCCTTTTCTTTTTTCTCTTGATAAACAGAAAAAAACTTAATAATTGTATAATGAACACCTAATGCCATTAACGGCATAATTAAGTTTGAATATGAAAGTAAGACAGTAACAATTCCTTGAAAAGTATCTCCTAAAATACCTGGATAGAAAAAAATTGTATTTAAGCCTCCAATTAAGAATCCTAAATAAATTACAATGGTATTTTTAAATGATTGTTTAAATATTATCCCCAATTTATTTTGTTTTGGCTATCTCTTTAATAATTTTTGATAAATCTTTGGTTAATTGCTTTCGATGATATTTTTCAATGTTTGAAGAGTTAACCGTTAAAGCTCCTAATTTATAATTTTTATATAAGCTTTTTATCTCCTGTTTTAATTCTTTTCGGTTTTCATAATCAAATGTTCTTCCTGCATTTGTTTCGTTTAAAACATCAGCTAAATCACCATCCTCTGGACCAATAGCTATAATCGGTCTTTTTGCCTGAATATATTCAAATACTTTCCCCGTAACAATTTCTCTTGCATTTGGAGTATTATTCACCACTAACAATAAAACTTGAGATTGCTTTTGGTATTTTTTCGCTTCTTGATGAGGAACGTAATCTAATTGTAGAATATTTTTGAACTTAAACGAATCTATTTCCTTTTTGACAACATGCTCATCTAACTTACCAATTAATTGAATCTGAAGATCGTTATAAAACTCAGGTTCTTCCTCTCCTATTTCATGTAAAACCTCCCATAATAATTTAGGATTTCTAGCTGCATTCATAGAACCAATATGAGATATTGTAAACTTCGAATCTAAAACTAAATTTTCTTCCACAATTCCATCAGAATCATAACCATTTGTAATTACTTCTATAGAAGTTGCCTGATTTTTATACTTCTCTTTAGAAGTTTTACTTACCATTATTACTTTATCTGCATTTTTAAAAACTTTATCTTCTAAATTAAAATGTTTGTTTTTAGCAAATTTTGTTAGTGGCAGTAAATGAAAGTAATCAATTCCTGTCCAAGGATCTCTAAAATCAGCAATCCATTTAATTCCTAATTGTTTTTTTAAATGAAAACCAATCATATGCAGACTATGAGGAGGACCCGTAGTTATGATAACATCTATTTCATTTTTTGATAAATACTTTTTTATCTTTTTTACAGATGGTTTAATCCAAAACATTCTTGCATCAGGAATAAAAAGATTAGCTCTGATGTAAATTAAAATTTTCGAAAGCAATGATGGATTTTCTTCTAAAAAACCTGCACTGTTCTGAACTTTCCTTTTCTTCAGTTTAGACAATACACTGTTAGGTTCGAATATTGGGCACTTAATAACCTCTATACCTACAGGAATATCACTTTGTAAACTATTATCAATTATCGGATAATTAGGATTATCTGCAGTAAAAATTACAGGTTCAATACCGAAATTTCTTAAATACTTAGTAAACTTTAACCAACGTTGAACTCCAGCTCCACCTGCAGGTGGCCAATAATATGTAACAATTAGAACTTTCAATTAATAGTTTTATATATTTCTTTTAATTTGTTAGAAGTTTTATCCCAAGTATAAGACTCTCTGACAAATTTTTTTCCATTCTCACCTAACTTATTTCTTAATTCTGGGTTGTTATATAGTTTTAGTAATTTAACAACAAAATCATTTACATCTCTATCTTCATGAACCAATCCAGAATTTACTTGCTCTACCATTTCCTTTTGAGCTGTAGCATTGCTAACTAACAAAGGTTTACCAAAACTCATATACTGAAAAATTTTATTCGCATAAGCTACATCATGTTGTTTACTGCGGTGTAACGGAGATAAACAGACATCACTTGCTTTTATAAAAGAAGGGAATAGTTTAACATCTCTCCAACCTTTAAAATCAACATAATCTTCTAGAGCTAATTCTTTAACTTTATTTTTCAATACATAATCCGTTGTGCTAGAACCAACTATCACTAGTTTAATATTTGATATTCTATCTTTAAGTTTAGAAACACCTTCTATCGCCAATAACAAACCTCTCCTAGTATGAGTGTCGCCAAGATACAACATAGTAAAGTAATTAGTATAACTCATAATCAATTCTTTGTTAAACTCAGCATTTAAATAAAAAGATGTGCTAATTGTGTTAGAAACTAAAACAACTTTTTGGGGGTTATGAACTCTATCTTTTAATTCTGAAACCAATTGAGGAGAAACTGATATTACATAAGATGCCTTTTCTATAAATTCTTGCTCTTTTTGCTTCCATTTTTTTGGGGATATAATATATTTACCTGGAAACTTTTGAAGATGGGGATAAAACTTCATGTTTTCAGGAATATTATCATGTATATCCAAAACAACTGGTAGTTTGAAACTTTTATTTGCCTGAAAAACTGCTTCTGCTACTCTAATGTCATGACAATGAATTATATCTATATTATTATTCCTTAAAAAGCTTTTAACTTTTTTTTTCATTAACATAGTATATAACGGAATTGAGTAAGCTAAAGCAGAAAGCTTATATTCTATCTTATTACTGTTATATCGTATTACTTTGATCCCATTAACCTCATCATTCCTTTTCTGGTTTTTATAATTCAAACAAAAAAGAAATACTTCATATCCATCTTTTATTAATTCAATAGCTTCGTTTTCCACTCTAGGATCAGGAGGGAAAACGTCATCTAAAATCATACCTATTCTCATTTCCCCTTTTTTTCAGCAAAAACGGCATAATATCTAGGCGTAAACCTCCTAAGAATTGGTCTAAATCCATTTAGTTTAGTTGGACTAATCCACTTCTCTGCTTCTTTTATTTCCCAACCCGATTTTTCTAATAACCAATCAAACTGCCAATCTTCAAACTCATGAAAATGGCGATCCCACATATCAGTTTTACTTCTGTATGCACTAGCAAACCATAACCTCAAAGGTATAGTAGTAATAAGTTTATCGCACTGAATCTCTCTCAAAATACTAAAAGGAGAAACCAAATGTTCAAATACTTCAAAAGAAGTAACTGCATCTACTTCAAAATCTCTAACTATTTCAGGCATCAAATCAAAATCTTCGCCATTCGTATTATACACCGTATATCCTTCTTTTTCCATTATCTCGCTAAATGGATTTCTAACACCCAAATCTAAAATAACAGCCGGAGGTGGTAATACTCTTCTTAAAAAGTTTATTGTTTTATTATATCGATAAGTAGGTACGTTTGGAAACATGATAGTATTAGTTATTTACAAACAAATCTATACATTCAAATAATATTTTCTGTATATTTTTTTGAATAAAATTAAAAAGGAACAATTAATATTGTTCCTTTTTAATTTAAGCACTCTTTATCAATGCAGTTTCCCTTCCTGAGGATTTTCAATTTTATAGCACACAAATCTATTTTTTATTCTTTTCAAGAAAAAACTTTATATTCGACTTTTTATAAAAAGCACAAACAAATTTAAATAGTCTAGGAGTTGAAAAATTCTAAAAACTTAAGCTTAATCTTACTCTTTTCCTTTTATTCATTAATGTTAATTTCTCAATCTAAACATCAGATTAATGATTATAAAGAAAGTGAGACTTTTAGAAAGATGAGTAAATTTAAAAACACTAACCTAGATAGTCTTTTATTTTATTCTGATAAAGGAGAACTTTCATCAAATCCTTGTGAAAAATTAATAGCTTTTACTGCTAAAGCATATTACCATTACAGAAAAAATGAAATTGAAAAATGCAAAAAAGTAATTGATAAAACAATACAAGAAGTAGATTCATTATTAAATATCAATCCTAAAAACATTTGTTATACCAAAATAAAGTTAAGCACATTAAATAGATTATTTTGGATTCATAAAAATTCAGAAGAATATCAAAAAGCATATACAAATTTGCTCTCAATGTCTGATTTTTTAAATAATGTTAAAAACAAAAACTTTGACGGATTTGATTATTTTGTAAATATTGAAAATTCAAAAGCTCTCATAAAAAAAGACCTTAATCAAGAAGAAGAGGCTAAGTCCATTTTAATAAAAATAATTAAAAAAGTTGACCAGAAAATTAACAGTGAAAATGATTTTTATGACCAACAAAATTTAACTCATGTAAAAGCTAATACACTATACCTATTAGGGCAAACTTACATGGCTCTAAATAAAAAAACAAAGAAAGAACAACTATTAGATTCTGCATCTACTTGTTTTGAAAAAGCTTATAGCTCTGCTAAAAAAATTATCCCACCACATCCAGATTCTAAATTAATGTATCAATTTAGAAAAACTGATATTCTAATAACTAAAAAAGAATACAAAGAAGCCTTAAAATTAATTGATTCTTTAAATCTACCTGAAAATCTGGATGATATAGACTATAAAAGTGAAATTTACTTTTATAGAACACTTATATTTAATGGATTGAACAAATATGATTCTATTATTTATTCAGCAAAAAAATCACTTGAAAACCATAATCTTAAAGGAAGTAGATTAATCTCTATTTATAACATTCTTTCAAATGAATACAATCGTATTAATGAACTTGATAGCGCTATTAAATATTCAAAACTCACGCTAAAAGAGTTTAATTTTAGTAAAGAAAACAAACAGAAAACGTATCAACTACTTTACGATAATGACCTTGAAAAAATTACAGAGTTAAACAATGTAATTCTTGAAAAAGAAAAAAAGAAAAGTCTAACAACCATTTTACTTTACACGCTAATTCTAGTAATAATTTCATCATTTTTTTTATTTAAAAGAAAGAAATACAAGAAAGAAATTTCAGAAAAAAGTGATGAGTTAAAAAGTACTATTGTAAATGCTAAAAGGGATTTAGAAAAAGAAAAATCTCAAAGTAAAAAAACAATGAGAAAGTCAAAAGTTAATTATAATATTGAAGCCCAATTAGAGGAAAAAATATTGAATCAAATAAAACAAATTGAAATTAACCACGAGTTTTTAAAACATGATTTTTCAATAAACACTATTGCAGAAAAAGTAAATACCAATAGTACATACGTATCTTTTGTATATAACAAACATCATGACGTTCCTTTTAAGCAATACTATACTCAAAAAAAGATTGAATACGCTTTAGACTTAATTAAGAATAAGGAATATTATAAAAAATACTCTATTGAAGGCTTAGCGAATATTGTTGGCTATACAAATGCATCAGCCTTCAGTAGAGCTTTTAAAAAATACATGAATGTTTCTCCTTCTGAATACATTAAAAACTTAAACAAGTAATTTCTTCTTCTTAAGGAACAAAATAACAAAAGGCATTAAAATTAAAAGTAAATAAAAATAAAGGGATAAGCTTCCTCCTTTATCAACAATAGTCGGTTGAAATTTAAATTCAATAGTATGAGTTCCTGCTGGAATTTCCATTCCTCTCAACACGTAATTAACTTGATAATGTGGAGCTAATTCTCCATCCACATAAGCATTCCATCCATCTTTATAGTATATCTCAGAGAAAACTGCAAATTGCTCAATATTTGAACTACTTTTATATTTCAAATAATTCAACTTATTATCCAGTAAATTTATACTCGCTAAAGAATCAGTTTTAAAAACTGTTTTACCACTGTATTTATCAGCTCTAATAATTGCTTGTTTCTTAGTATCTAAATTACTCAAAGCAAGGATTTCTTCATTAGCAGACTTAACAGGTAATAAGCTATCTACAAACCAAGCGTGCCCATTTGCTTCTTTGTTTACTTCATAGGTATTCTCATCTGCAATAAAATACTTAGTATTCAACATGTTAAAAATCTCCATGTTGTTTTTAGCCACTTGATAATCAATAAGCTCCTGATATCTTTTTAGTTTTGCTGCATGATAACCTCCAACAGATCTATGAAAGAAAGACGTCCTGTTTTCATTCATAAAGTTCCCGCTAAAATTAGCCACTCTGTAATAGCCTTTATCTTTTAAAATCTCTAAATCAGCTTTTGAAGGAACAAAAGGCTTATCAATTATTCTTGAGCTAACAAAATTTTCAGTATTAACATAATTGATATTGACTGAAACCAAATCAAATAAAATCAGCACTAGTATTACACCATAAACAATTTGCTTGTTGATTTTGTTTTTTAAGAATTGATAAATTATACCTCCAACTAATAAGACTAGAACAATTGACCTAAAACTATCGTAAAACAACATTGATTTTCGATCGCTAATTAATGCGTCTAATAAAGAAGGATACTGTTGATATTGACCATCACGAATACCCTCAAAACTAGAAGTCATATGAGCTAATAAGAATCCAACAATAATTAACCCCGCGACAATGTAGAATGATTTTTTTAGTGCTTCTACTTTTTCTTCTTTAGACTTTGACGATTTAAAAAGCTCGTTTAAACCTAAAATAGCCAATAAAGGAATACATAACTCAGCAATTACTTGAATGGAAGAAACTGCTCTAAATTTATCATAAAGTGGCACATAATCAATGAAAAAATTAGTTACGAAAGCTAAATTTTTCCCCCAACTTAATACTATGGAAAATATGGTAGCCGATACTAACCAATATCTCAACTTTCTCTCGACTAAAAATACACCAATAAAAAATAAGAATATAACTACAACTCCAATATAAGCAGGTGCTTCAACGATAGGTTGGTCTCCCCAATACGTTAAAACTTCTTTCGAATATTCTTTCGCAGCCTTCTTTCCTGCTATTTTTTCAAACTCTTTATAAAAGTTTGAGTTTTCACTTAATTTATCAACAGTACCACCTCCCATAAATCTAGGCACCATTAAATTCATAGTCTCAAGTTTTCCGTAGCTGTATTGAGTAATATAGTCATAGTCTAAACCTAAAAACTTCTTTTTCTTAGGTTTTCCATCAGTATCAATTGTTAATTCCGACTTACCTCTAATACTATAATCTGCATATTCTTGAGTTGCCATAAGTCTTGAAGCATTGACACCGATACCCACAATAAAGGCAATAATTATAACGGCAACCTGCCTCATAAAAGCTGAAATTTCCTTGGTCTTAATCGCTTCAAGTAACTCTACAATTCCTAAAATGAGCAAACAGAAACCTAAATAATATGTCATTTGAATATGACCTGCTCCTATTTCCATCGCCATTCCGATAGCAGCCAATAAAAAACCGAGTAAAAACCTCTTTTGAAATATTAGTAATACTCCTGAAATAATAATTGGCATGTAAACAATTGCATGCGCTTTTGCATTATGACCAGCACCTATAATAATTATTAAGTAAGTGGAAAATCCGAAAGCCAAGCCACCCATGATTGCTAACTTCCACTCAATTTTCAAAGTAACAAGTAGAATGAAGAAACTCAAAAAATATAAGAAAAGATAATCAGCCGGTCTTGGTAAAAATCTTAAAAGTCTATCAACCTCCTTTAAAAAGTCGTTAGGATAATTTGCACTTACTAAATATCCTGGCATACCACTAAAGGCATTTCCTAACCAATACGCTTCTTCGTTATTCTCTTCTCTAAATTCTTTTAATTCTTTTGATATTCCTTTGAATTGATCTATATCTGACTGTTTAATTTGCTTACCAGATAAAATCGGATTAAAGTATAAAACAGAAACAATTACAAATAAAAGTATTGCTCCAAAATAAGGTAATAGCTTGTTGATCTTCATAGTTAGTCTATTTCTTCAAAATCAATATACTCTCCTACTGATTTATCACTTTCTTTAGATTGGTTAGGTTTTTTATCTATTATGGTTTCACCAACTTTAACACTTTCGTCTTTATTGGTAGTTCTTTGTTGTTTTTCAACTCGCTCTTGCATTTTTTGAACAGCCTTTTTCATTAAATATGGAGCAAAAAGTCTGGCTAAAAATTTAAGTGTATAATACACTAAAGCGATGATAAGTAATGTTCTTATAAAATTCATTGGTCCTGCTTGATGGATCTCTATCATTCTGTTTAAATAAAAAAGCAATCAAAAATAACAATTTGAACTAAAACCTTGCGTTAATAATCCTGTAAACTTATTAGATTGATAATTTTACTGTATGTTTGTAACACGTGTAAATGTTTGTGGTGAATATGATCAAAAAAATTTTTAGTGTAGTATTGTTGTTATTATTTTCAACAATTAGAGCACAATACACGGAAGTGATAAATTCGAATAAACCTGGTTTTTCGGAAAGTCCATATAGTGTAGGAACTGGAGTGTATCAGTTTGAAAGTAGTATCTTTCACAGAAACGCTTCGGCAATTCCAACGTTTAGTAATCCAAGAGCCACAGGATTAGAGTTACACTACAGAATGGGTTTATTAGATGAGTTTTTAGAACTTAGCTTAACCACTGCTCTTCAACAAAACGAATTTGCTTTTTTAAATGTTTTTGAATCTTCAAGGTCAGAGTTTGGTTTCGGACAATTTACCCTAGGAGCCAAATACTTAGTTTACAAACCTAAATATAGTGACCGTTCAAAAGAAATTAGAAGTTGGAAGAAAAGACATTCTTTTGATTGGTCTCGATGGATTCCTCATGTTGCTGTTTATGGAGGTATAAATTTTGGTTCTTTTTTAAGTGATTATCATGAAAGAGGAGGAATTACACCAAAATTTGGAGTTTTGCTACAAAACGAATTTTCTCATAAATTAAATGTCATTACCAACATTCATTATAATTATATAGGAGGATATTTACCCGAGTTTTCTTACGTCGTAACAGGTACATATAATTTTACGGATAAATGGTCTGGTTTTGTGGAACAACAATCTTTATTCAACAAACAAGAAAGCCAGAGTAATTTTGGTTTTGGAGCGGCTTATTTATTCAATAACAATTTACAAATAAACTCATCTTTAAGAGCTACATTCCAAGAAAACAGTACAGGCTTATATACAAGTATTGGTGTGTCTTACAGAATTAACAAACACGTAGATAAATATGTTGAATTAGACGAGTTTGGTAATAAGATAGAAGGAGACGAACTTCAAACTTACAATAAAGGTTTCTTCGGGCGTTTAATAGATAAAATCAAAAACTTATTTAAGAAAAAAGATAAAATAGGACCACAGTTAGAAACAGAGAAATCTGAAGAGGAATTAGAAAAAGAGAAAGAAGGTCGAGTAAGAGTTCGTCAAAAATCAGTTCTAGACGAAATAACTAAGAAAGATAAAAAAGCAAAGAAAAAAACAACGAAAGAAAAAGAAAAGGCTGCCAAGAAAAAGAAAAAAGAAGAAGAGAAAGCAAAGAAAAAGTTAGAAAAGGAAAAATTGAAAGAAGAAAAAAGAAAGAAAAAAGAGCAAGAAAAATTAGAAAAAGAAATTAAAAAACTCGAAGAAGAGTTGAAAAAAGAAGAGGAAAAAGAGAAAAAAGAAAAGGAAGAGAAAGAAAAAGAGGAAAAGGATGATGAGTAGATATTATAATTTTACTTTTGTAATATGATTCAACTAAAAGAAATAAATACAAAAAAGGAGATAAAGCAATTCGTTTTATTTCCTTTTTCCTTATATAAAGACAATAAGTACTGGGTGCCTCCAATCATAAACGATGAAGTAGCTAATTTTGACAAAACCAAGAATCCCGTTTTCGAGAATGCCGATGCTCGCTTTTTTATCGCTTTAAGAAACAATAAAATAGTCGGTCGTGTTATCGCAATTATTAATCGATATGAAGTAGAACAGCAAGGCATAAAAAAAATGAGGTTTGGTTGGTTTGACGTTATCGATGATATTGAGGTAACTCGAATTCTATTAGATAAAGTAAAAGAGATTGCGTTAGAAAACAATCTTGAATATATTGAAGGTCCTGTTGGTTTTAATAATCTGGATAAAACTGGGGTTCTTATTGAAGGATTTGATGAAATTGGTACTATGATTACTTGGTACAATCATCCATATTATAAAGATCATATAGAACAACTTGGCTTCAGGAAAGAAAAAGAGTATTTAGAAAATAAATTTCTTTATAAAGATATTAAGATTGAAAGACACGTAAAGGCTAGTAAAATTCTTAAAAAAAGGTACAAGCTAACCGAATTGAATTTTACAAGAACAAAAGATATAATGCCGTATGTCGATGAAATGTTTGAATTATTTAGCAAGACATATTCAAAACTTTCTACTTATGTTCCTATTTCGGATGCTCAGATACAATATTTCAAGAAAAAATATATCAGTTTCATCAATCCAGAATATATTAAATTTGTGGTTGATGAGCATAAAAAATTAGTTGCTTTTGCCATTGTAATGCCCTCTTTTTCCAGAGCATTACAAAAAGCAAAAGGAAAATTATTTCCATTTGGGATTTTTCATTTACTGAGTGCCAGAAAATCCTCAAAAGATGTTACGTTTTATTTAATTGGTGTTGATCCTGCTTATCAGAACAAAGGAGTTACAGCGATAATTTTTGAGGAGTTTCATAAAACATTTGGCGAAAAAGGTATTAAAAATTGTATCCGAACTCCTGAGCTTGAGGATAATATTGCTATTCACCAATTATGGTCGCAATTCAACCCTAGAACTCATAAAAGAAGAAGAACTTATCGATTAGATTTATAATGCAACTATTTTTTAATCCAACTATTACCGAAAACACAAAAGAAGTACTTTTTAATAAAGAAGAGAGTCGTCATATTATTAAAGTACTTCGAAAAAAACAAGGGGATATTCTTCAAATCACCAACGGTAAAGGGTACTTATTTTCGGCTGAAATAATTATAGACAGCGATAAAAAATGCGTGGCTAAAATTATTGATGTTCAATTCAAAGAAAAAGAATGGAACTATCATTTACATATAGCCATTGCTCCAACAAAAAATATCGATCGTTTAGAATGGTTCATTGAAAAGGCTACCGAAATCGGAATCGATGAAATAACACCAATAATATGTGATAATTCGGAGAGGAAAGTTGTGAAAATTGATCGTCTTCAAAAAATTCTTCTTTCAGCAGTAAAACAATCATTAAAATACACCGCTCCTGCGTTAAATGAGTTAACCCACTTTAAGGATTTTATAAAAGATAGAACCGAAGAGAATTTACTTATTGCTCATTGTAATGAAGGCGAGAAAACATCTCTAAAGTCATTTAATTTTAAAGGTGATAAAATTGTTATTCTTATTGGCCCTGAAGGTGATTTCTCGATAAAAGAAACTCAAAATGCGATTCTTCAAAAGTTCACTCCAATTTCTCTTGGGGAAAGCAGATTAAGAACTGAAACAGCTGGTGTTGTAGCAGTGCATAGTATAAACTTCATACATTAAATCAACTCAAATTAATTGTAATTTCAATCTATTTTAGTTACATTTAACTATCAAATCCTTAGTTTTAGCTGTAGATAATTACATATTTAACACCTCCATTTTGTAATTATTTTGTTAAATTTAAGTGTCAATAAACAACCTAATTACTAATATACTTTGAGCACTGCAGACTTTTTTAACATGTTCTTGCTTTTAAGTGCGATTCACGGATTTGCACTTTGTTTTATCATGTTTTTTTCTAAATATGGTAAAGACAAAAGTTTGCTTTTTCTAAACCTTATGATATTGACTATTTCTCTGAACAATATTCAATCGTGGGCATTAGAAAGAAATTTATTTCAACATAGATTTATGTTGGATTACATTCAGATTCCTTGGCATTTTTTAAGTGCACCGTTTTTCTATGCATTTCTGATTAATTACTTAGATATTTATGAGAGGTCTAGAAAATTACTCAAGTACTTCATCGTTGTTTTTGTGGTTTTATGTGTTGCTCAAATAACTTTTGTATTAACATATTCTTTAGGTGGTGGCACCAAAGAAGAATTAAATTACGTCTACGAACGATATACTTCAATTGAGGAGTTGATTAGTTTCATTGGTTCCATTTCTGTTTTTGCCTATTCATTTTATATTCTTAAAGGAAAAAAGAAACTATTTACCAAAATTTTGACATATGATAATTTAAAGTGGATTTATAATTTTTTCAAACTTACGCTACTTGTATATGTTTTATGGGTTTTTGCCCTAGTCATTAAATTTAGTTTAAATTTTACAGGGTTCTTATACTCTTACTATCCTCTAAGGATTTCAACTACACTGATAATTTTCATATTGGGTTACCAAGGATTAAAATATTTACGTATCCTGAAAGAAAGAAAAAACATTCGTGAAGATTTAGACATTGAAAAAAGTGGTTTAGATAATCAAGAAGAGAATATTTCTGAACCTAATGAAAATGAGTTTGAACCACAATTTTTAGAAATTGATAAGTATATCAAATCGGAAAAAATTTATTTACACCCAAAATATACACTTCAAAACTTATCAAGTGACTTAAATATTGGTTCAAGCACCTTATCAGCTACAATTAACAGAAACGCAAAGAAAAGTTTCGTCGATTATATTAATGAAATGCGTGTAAATCAAGCTAAAAAATTTTTGCTCGATTATAAATATGAAAGTTATACAATAGCTTCAATTGGTTTAGAATCAGGTTTTAATTCTAAATCTGCCTTTTATGATGTTTTTAAAAAACATTCAGGAATGACTCCACTTGCTTTTAAAAATAATCATATAAAAAAACAAAGCGAAAGATAAAATTTCAGTCCTAAAACATCCAAATTGGATGATTCTGGACTTCAATTTAGTTCAGTATTATAATTTTGAAATTAATTAAATAATAAAATTTGACAATTATTTATTGTACAATTTTACTATTTAATCAGATTTTAAAGTATATAGAGAGGTATTAAGTCTCTCTATGAAGAGGGAAAAGCATAAACACTGTATTATTACAGTGTTTTTTTTATATAAAGTTGTCCTAAATCATCCAAATTAGATGTTTTAGGAGTCTCGTTGTTTTTCATCTACTTACATTTGTACTGGAACTTACATAAACCAGTAAATATATTTTAGGGATTATTATTTACTACTTTACTTCACGAACAAAGAGGCACCATTGAGAAGGGAATGGTGCTTTTTTTTATTTCTTAATTATCCTATCTTGCATAAAAATTATTAGATGAAAAAAATAACTTTTCTTTTTCTCTTTATAACCAGTAGTATTTTTGCTCAAGAAATCGGAATTCTAAAATATCAAGGTGGTGGTGATTGGTATGCAAACCCAACTTCCCTGCCGAATCTAATAAAGTTTACCAATCAATATTGTAAAACATCTATCGATAGCAACATCGCAACTGTAACCACAAGTAGTATCGATATCTTCAATTATCCCATCCTTTTTTTAACTGGTCATGGAAATGTGTTTTTTGATAATGATGATGTCGAAAATTTAAGGAACTACTTAATTTCAGGAGGCTTTATTCATATTTCCGACAACTACGGATTAGATAAATACATTAGGAGAGAACTGAAAAAGGTTTTTCCCAAACTCACCTTACAAGAAATTCCTAAGAATCATCCCATATACAACCAAACTTTTTCTTTTCCAAATGGGTTGCCTAAAATTCATGAACATGATAAAAAAGCACCTGAAGGATTAGGGCTTTTCTATGAAGGAAGGTTGGTCGTTTTTTATGACTTTGAAAGCGACTTAAGTGATGGGTGGGAAGATCAAACAGTGCATAACAATCCACAAGAAATTAGATTGAAAGCCCTAAAAATGGGCGCTAATATTATTGAATACGCTTTTAAAAATTAGTTTTTAATCTTTCATATTATTTTTCCGTAATAATTTAAATCAACTAATTTTCCTTTTGTTGTTTTATAATCTCTGGTAATTACGCCCTCTAATTTAAAGCCGCAACGAATAGCGAGTTGAACGCTTCTTGTATTTTCATCTGCTATTCTACAATAAAGTTTTTTAAACTGATGAATACGAACTACTTCATCTAAAAGATAATTAAAACTTTTTGTCACAATACCTCTTCCTTCAAAACTCATGTCTATAAAAGCTCCTAATTCGGCTTTAGGAATACTCCAATCGATATTTTTAAAATCTATGAAACCGATAAGATTATTCTCATCATTCAGAATTAGATAAGGTAAATACTCTTTCTTCACGATTTTTTCTTCAATATTTTTACAATAATCGACTGTTTCCTGAAGTGTTTGAGTACATCTCATAGTTCCAGCGAAATAATCATCTAATCTCGCTTTATTCCTCTGTAATAAATCAAAAAAACCAACAGCATCCTTTTGTGTTATTAATCTAATAGTATAATCTTTCATTTACGTTCTTTAACTGTTTGTAAAATAACACTAGAAAACAACAATAAACATTGATTCAAGTCATGATTTTTTTAATCTACTTAACGTTTCTGGTGCCATTCTTAGATAAGAAGCTATATGCCTATGTGGTATTTTTTGAAATATCTCAGGATTTCTCTCTAAGGCTTCGTTATATCTTTCTTTAGGAGTATTTAACAATAACGCTCTTTCTCTATTGAAATGATACAAAACAAGATCTTCTAAAACGTTATTCCATAGTTTTATGTAGGTTATATTTGAATTTAAAAAACTTTCAAATTCTTTTTTAGATAAACAATAAACTTCCGTTTTTTTAATTGCCTTTATCTCTAACTCTGATTGTTTGTTTGCAATAAAACTATCTAATGCTGTAATAATGGAATTTTCATAGCCAAAATAAAGTATCCTTTCTTCCTCTTTATTTAAAAAGTAAACTTTTACACTTCCAGAGCTAATAAAGTAAACATTTGTATCTATTGTTCCAGCAGCTTTTATGAGTTCATCTCTTTTAAAGGTCCCTTTATTAACTAAAATTCCTTCGTTATAAATGTGTTCCCTTAATTGCTGATAAGATTTCAAGCGTTCGGTATTAATCAATTATTGCTTCTTGTATAGCTCTCTGAATCTTAGTTCTTACGTTACTTTTTACTAGCTTTCTATTTTTCATAGTTGGATAAACTCTATTTGAAAGAAATACGAATAAAATACCCGTATCTGGATCCGCCCATGTATAAGTTCCTGTAAAACCGCTATGACCAAAACTTCTATCTGAAACGCAACCACAAGTAGGTTTTTCTTTTGGGTTAATCTGAGGTTTATCAAAACCTAAACCTCTTCTATTTCTTACATGAGAATAATAGCGTTTATTAAACTTTTCTATAGTTTCTGGTAGTAAATATTGAACTCCTCCGTAATAACCGTCTTGTAAATACATCTGCATAATTTTTGCAACATCATTCGCATTTGCGAATAAACCCGCATGACCTCCTACTCCACCTTGCATTGCTGCTCCCATATCGTGAACATATCCTCGTAATAGTTGGTTTCTAAAATAATCATCTTCCTCGGTAGGAACAACTTCTGTCCATTTAAACTTTTTCAGAGGTAGATAAGACGTTCTGTTTAAACCTAAAGATCTATAAAACTCTTCTTGAACAACTTCGTTTAATGATTTATTATATTTTCTTTCAACTATATCCTTTAAAATATAGTAGCCCAAATCACTATACTTATAACCTTCACGTTCTCTTAATTCTGAATCAATAATGAAGCTTTTTATTGAATCTATATATGAACTTTTAAGATATAAATTCTTAGCTACTCTAATATTAAAGTGCTTAGACTTGTTTTTTCTGTAAAGCTCTTTGGAAACCTTACCCGTTACTGAATCTAATGTTTGAATATAAAAAGGAATCCACGATTTAAGTTGAGCATAATGAGATAATATCTGCTTTAAATTTAAAGCCTCCTTATTACTCTCTTTGTAGGATGGTAATAAATTATCTAAATCAGAAAAAAGTGATAATTTTTTGTTTTCCTCCAACTTCATAACTACTGGTAATGTTGCTAAAATTTTAGTCAGTGATGCTAAATCATAAATATCCGAATCCTTTATCTTTCTTCTCTTTTTATCTGTTTGATATCCAAAACTTTTATTATAAATAACCTTTCCATGCCTTGCTACAACAACTTGACCTCCTGGAGCCATTTTTTCAGTTAAAATTGTATCAATATATCTGTCAATCGATTCTAATTTTTTTGAGGACATCCCTACCTCTTCTGGAATAGTATAACCTAACCTTTTTAGTGATTTTAGTTCAATACCTTGTCCAGCCAAAAAATCATCATTTACAGAAACTGGTAATTTTCCTTTGATATCAAACGCTCCAAATAAGGCTTGGGCCGAAAGCTCTTGAGAAAGTTTACTGTTTTGATAAGAAACAATTACACCATCAATATTTTTAAACGTTTTAATCTGAAGCAAACTATAAGGACTTGCAAAAACATCTAAAATCACCTCGTTATTTCTAGCAATCTCTTGAAGCCATACCAAATTTTTATTCGAAAACTTATATCCTTTCCATGGGTTTTTATTCGATTTATGAAAACCAATAATTACCAAATTATACTTTTTAAGTTTTTCTAATAAACTTCCTAAATTTTCAGCTGAAACAACATCAACCTTCATATACTTTTTTAAAGTACTTGCATAATGCTCTCCAGAGTCATCACCTAAAGTTACATAAGCAACTTTTTTTTGCTCTAGGTTTTTTAATGGAATGGTATTAAAATTGTTTTTCACCACAGTTATTGAATTTTTCAACAACTTTCTATGAAGTAATTCATCTTCAACAGTATTTAAATCTTCTAAAAGATTTTCTTCTTTAATTGGTTTAAAACTAGTTAATCCTACCAGATATTTCGCTTTTAAGATTTTACGAACGGAGAAATCTAACCTCTCCTCTGTTAGTTCCCCTTTATCTATGGAAGTTTTAAATAATTGAATTGTAGCAGGCACATCTTGGGGAATTAACAATACATCATTCCCTGCTTTAAACGCGGCAAGATTTATTTCAGCCGGAGTTGCATAATCGGCGGCTCCCTTCATATTTAAACCATCCGTAAAGATTAGTCCTTGAAACCCGAGTTTATTCTGTAAAAGATTTGTTACTACGTTCTCTGATAACGAGGATGGTAAATTTGAATTCATCTCTAAAGATGGAATACTTAAATGAGCAGTCATTACACTCGCTACACCAGCATCGAACTGTTTTTTAAACGGGTAAAGCTCGATTGAATCAATTCGTTTTTCAGAAAAATTAATCGTCGGTAGTGTCAAATGAGAATCTGTAGCTGTATCTCCATGTCCAGGAAAGTGTTTTGCATTTGCTAAAACACCCGCTTCTTGCATTCCTTTGGTAAAAGCAATAGATTTTTCAGCTACGCTTTCTTTTGATTCTCCAAATGATCTATTTCCTATAATTGGATTGTTTGGGTTTGTATTAATATCTACAACAGGAGCAAAATTAACATGAATTCCAACTCTTTTACATTGCTCTCCGATGCGTTCTCCCAATTGCTCTAATAACTTATTGTCTTTTATGGCTCCTAAAGTCATATTCCAAGGAAAACGATATGTATTTTTTAAGCGCATGTCTAAACCCCATTCTCCATCAAAGCCAATTAGCAGTGGTACTTTTGATGTTAAATTTTGATATTTATTGGTCAATTGAACCTGTTTTTGAGGTGTTCCTTTCATAAAAATTAAATTACCAACATGATATTTGGTAATCATTTCTGAAATAAACTTTTCATGTGAAGCATCTTTATTCGAATACGCCTGAATCATGAACAATTGACCAATTTTTTCTTCAATCGTCATAGAATTGACAATGCTATCTACCCATTCATTCTGAAGTATGTATTGCTCAGCTCTTAACGGGTCAACTTGCTGTCCTTGTGCAACAACAACAAATAACGTAGTCATTAAAAATAGTATTCTTTTCTTCATAAAAATCTTACACGCAGGTTTATAATTGAGATTTCATCTCTAGTTATTAAATCAAAGTAGCAGGGATTATAATTTTAAAAACAATAGTTATACCAAAAATCGGTTATGCCAGCTTTCTTTCGCTGAAACTTCCCATTTATTTTCGAAATCTTCTTTAGTATTTACCATATTGTTGAATACTATCGTATCCGAGTTTATCTTTTTCTCTTTAGCAAACTCTTGAAAATCTGATAGTTTTACGATATTAATTCGCTCTCCATCTTTGAATGAAACGTTCAATTTATCCATCAAATCAATCGCAAATTCATCTTCTAAAGATTTTATAAATCGCACAGAAGCATCGATTGAACAACCTGATGCATTATTAAAACTTTCGTCTAGAGCAATTATTAAAAACTGATTGTACTTAATCGTAAATGAACCTTTTAAATCATCTCCATGTCTCGTCCATTGATCTATAAACAAAATAGCTTTAGCTGAAATAACTTCAACCTCTTCTTGAGTAAATTCACGATTTGCTTGGTAAATCCAAACTCTAGAAGTATTAGGTAATTCGTTGTATGATACGTACATATTATCTTAAATTAAATTTTTGTTGTAAAGCCTTAAGCTTTTCTTCATCTGTCATTGTATCTGCTGGGTTTTTCTCTGCAGACATTCTTTCTTTAATTTGGCGCAAAACTTTTTTAGTATATAATGGAAAATCAGCTTGCTGAATCCAAGAGTTATATCCTGGATTTTCTTTTAAAACATCTTCTACTCTTCTTCCTTTATATTTACCAAAAGAGAAAATCTCTTTCTTTTCATCATCGAATAAAATAAAACCAGCAAAATCAGCTCTTTTTGTATGAGCAGAGTATTCACTTAATGCTTCTACAGAATTCTCTATATCTTCATATTTATCTAACTGAGCTTTCAAAATTTCGTAGGTAGCCATTGTATCAGCTTCTGCTGAATGCGCATCTTCTAAATCTTTTCCACAGTAAAACTTATATCCAGCACTTAAAGTTCTTTGTTCTTTTTTATGAAAAATCACCTGAACATCAACCGCCTTTCTATTTTCCATATCAAAGTCAATACCAGCTCTCAACATCTCTTCCGCTAAAAGAGGAATATCAAATCTATTTGAATTAAATCCTGCCAAATCGGAATCGCCAATTAATGTATTTACTGTTTCTGCTAATTCTTTAAAAGTAGGTTCATTAACAACCTTTTCGTTCGTAATACCATGAACAGCAGTAACATTCGCAGGAATTTCAATTTCTGGATTCACCAACCAAGTTTTACTTTCTTGAGTTCCATTTGGGAACACTTTCAATATTGAAATTTCTACAATTCGATCTGTGGCTATATTAATTCCTGTTGTTTCCAGATCAAAAAACACAATAGGTTTTGTTAGATTTAACTCCATTTAGGTAATTTATTCATTGTTTAACTGAGCTTTGAACTCATCTATTTTCGCCATTAATTTTGGTTCTAAAACCGGCTCTTCAAAATTGTACTTTTTAAATTCTTCGAAAATGGTATTAGCTACAATAAAACGAGCAGTAGGTTTATCATCTGCCGGAACAACAAACCAAGGTGCATAATCGGTTGAAGTTCTGTTAATAGCGTCTTCATAAAACTCTTGATATTTATCCCATAGTTTGCGTTCTTTTAGATCGCCAGCTGAAAACTTCCAATTCTTTTCAGGAATATTGAGTCTTCTTAACAATCTATTTTTCTGTTCTTCTTTAGAAAGATGTAAAAAGAACTTCAATACAATCATTCCATTTGTGACTAAATGATTTTCAAATTGATTAATTCTTTCCATTCTATCGTGATAAAATGCATCGTTTAAGTCGTCAAGACTTTTAACTTTAGGAATATTTTCAGCAAATATATATTCGGGATGAACTCTAGTTACCAAAACATTTTCGTAATGTGTTCTATTAAAAACACCCACTTTTCCTTTTGCTGGAAGCGCTATATAATGTCTCCAAAGAAAATCATGCTTTAACTCTAATTCAGTAGGTACTTTAAAACTATGTACTTCTACACCTCGTGCATTGAACTGCTTAAAAACCTCACGAATTAAACTATCTTTCCCCGAGGTATCCATACCTTGTAAACAAATTAAAGCACTGTATTTGCCTTCAGCATACATGGTATTTTGTAAATCGGCAATTTTTTTTCTAACTTTTTTTAATTTCTTTTCAGCGTCTTCAATTGGTTCTTGCGTCGGAATTTTATGAAGTTCAATTGGTTTAGTAACCTTGTATTTATTTTTATCCATCTGCATTTTCGAATTATAGCATAAATGTATAAAAATATATGCTTTTTTTAATCGATTTTACCTTGAATCCTATCAATTTTAGCAATTAATTTTAATTAAAATTAACTCAAAGCATAATTACTTTTAAAAATCTAAATTAAAACCGTGATGAAAAAAACAGTAATTATTAAAGCAAGTTCCAGATTTGAAGGAAATACCAAAAAAGTAATTAACTACCTGAATACAAACTCTGATTTCGACGTAATCGAATTATTAGATAAAAGAATAGGTCATTTTAATTATAATTTTGAAAACAAAGACGATGATTTTATTCCTTTAATGGAAGAAATTATTAAGAAGTATGAAACTATTGTATTTGCAACACCTGTTTATTGGTACACTATGAGTGGAATTTTAAAAGTCTTTTTTGATCGCATGTCAGACCTACTGCATTACAAAAAGGAGATAGGAAGAAAACTAAGAGGTAAAAAAATGGCCATGATTAGTAATTCGGCAGAAGACGACCGAAGAGAAGGTTTTGAGATGCCTTTTAAGGAAAGTGCAAAATACTTGGGAATGGAATATATAGGTGATACACATGTTTTCTTTAGTAATAATGAAATAGCTGAAGCAGCTAAAGTTAAATTAAATCAGCTAAAAAACAGTTTAATTTAAATATTAATCGTAATATTGCAATATAATAATTAATAGATGGGTTTAACTAAATCTGAAATATTTAGTCGGGAGCAGAATGAAATTGCTAGTATCGCTAAGGTACTTGGCCATCCTGCTCGTATTGCAATTTTGGAATATTTAGCAAAGTCTAAAACTTGTATTTGTGGAGATTTAGTAGAAGTAATTGGCTTGGCTCAACCTACTATTTCTCAACATTTAAAGGAATTAAAAAAAATAAACATCATTAAAGGAACGATTGAAGGAACAAGTATTTGTTACTGTTTAAATGAAGAAAAATGGAGTGAAATCAATTCCGTTTTAAAACAATTCCTTTCAATATTTTCAGATGCAAAGAATAATTGCTGCTAAAAAAATTTAAATCATTCAATCGTAATATTACAATGAACAAAAGATTAGAACAAACAATAAAAAGCATTTCATCCTTACCAATTTCGGAAGAAAGAAAAGAAGTCTTAACACCACTTCTCTCCTATTTACAAAAGAAGATAAATAATAATGAGCATATTAGTATTAACTACATATGTACACACAACTCTAGAAGAAGTCATTTGGGGCAAATTTGGATGCAAACTCTTGCTAAGCACTTCAATATTGATACTATCACAACTTACTCAGGAGGAACTGAAGCTACTGCAATGGCTAAACCTATTGTTGAAACTTTAAAAAATCAAGGGTTCGAAATTCAACAATTAAGCTTCGAACAAAATCCGATTTACGCTATTAAATACAATCCTAAATCACTACCTGTAATTGGTTTTTCTAAAAAATATGATAACGAATTCAATCCAAATTCAGGTTTTGCTGCAATTATGACTTGTTCGGAAGCGGATGGAGGTTGTCCTTTTGTGGCTGGTTCAGAAATTAGAATTCCTATTACATATGAAGATCCAAAAACATCAGACAATACAGATAAACAGAGTGAAGTTTATTTAACAAGAAGTAATCAAATCGCATCAGAAATGTATTACGTTTTATCTCAATTAAATTAAACAATTATGAAATTATCAGAAATAAAAAAGCACTTATCTAAATTAGAAACTATAAGCTTTAAATTACCAAATGATGATTTGGTTCCAGAGCATTTTCATGTTACAGAAGTCGGAAAAGTTACTAAACACTTTATTGATTGCGGCGGTGTTTTACGAAAAGAAGAAAGGATAAACTTTCAACTGTGGAACGCTAATGATTATAACCACAGATTACATCCAGAAAAACTAATTCATATTATAGAACTTTCTGAAAAAACTCTGAATTTAAAAGATACCGAAATTGAAGTTGAATACCAAGGTGAAACAACTATTGGTAAATATAATTTAGATTTTGATGGAACTTCTTTTCTATTAACAAATACAGCAACGGCTTGTTTGGCGCAAGATCAATGTGGAATTTCATCTCAAGAAAAACCGAAAATCCGTCTTTCCGATTTGCAAAGTCAAGGCTCATCTTGTGATCCAAATACTGGATGTTGTTAATTTACAACTCCTTAAACAGTTCAAAATTGATGATTTCCTAACTATTTCTTGAAAAAGAATTATATTCGCGCCGAATAACCCCTAAATATTAAATATGAAAGTGTTTAAAAAGTTCATTATTTTTTCCTTTTTATTCGGCCTAACTTTTTTATCATCTTGTTCTGAATGTGATAGTGAAAATCCGAGAGCTAGAGTTTCTAATTTAGGTACAGAGGATGTAAGTGTTCAAGTTAAAACTTCTGGAGGAAACACAGAAAACATTAACAATATTGAACCAGGTAAAGCTTCTGAATATCGAAGTTATGCTCCAGGAGAAATAACCTACACTATTGTCCTAAAAAACAATGAAGAAATTGTAGAAGTAGTTGAGATGGATTTTTGTTCTGATTATGAAATAATCATCAATGAGAATAATGAAATAAGAACCACCGCAACCAATAGAGATTAAAAAAATAGATATAAAAAAGCGCCCAATTAGGCGCTTTTTTTATACTTCACTTTCAAATGAATATTCATTTTTCTTTTTATAAGGTCTTATTATTAATCTTGTTTCTCTATCAAAACGAATATAATTGTATACCCAATTTAAAAAGACAACTGCTTTATTTCTAAAACCTATTAATGAAAACAAATGAACAAACATCCATACAAACCAAGCAAAAACTCCTTGAAATTTCCATTTCGGTAAATCGACCACTGCTTTATTTCTTCCAATAGTCGCCATAGAACCTTTGTCATTATAAACAAATGGTTCCATCTCTTTCCCTCTTAATTCTGCTTTTATATTTTTAGCTAACAACCTACCTTGTTGTATAGCCGGTTGTGCCATCATCGGGTGGCCATAAGGATATTTCTCATTATGCATACAAGCTACATCTCCTATGGCAAAAATATTAGTATAAGGTAAAACTCTATTAAAACTATCAACTTTATATCTCGCTGCGCGTTCAATAATACAACCTGCATCCAATCCGTTTATAGATTCTCCTTTTACTCCTGCGGCCCAAATTACAGTTGACGATTTAAAATGATCTTCTCCATTAGTAGAAACAGTTTCTCCATCGTAATCTAGGACTCTTAAATTCTTCCATACATCAACTCCTAACTTAATAAGGAAGTCTTCTGCTTTCTCCGAAGCCTTTGCACTCATTCCCTTTAGTATACAATCTGAACTTTGAATTAAATTAATTTTCATCATTCGTATATCCAAATCGGGATAATCTTTTGGTAGAATTTCTTTCTTCATTTCTGCCAATGCTCCAGCCAGTTCTACACCTGTCGGACCTCCACCTACAATTACAAAATTCATTAATTTCCTTCTTTCCTCTAAGTCGGAAGTCAACAAAGCTTCTTCAAAGTTTTCCAGTATTAAACTCCTTATATTTAACGATTGAGGAATCGACTTCATTTCCATGGTATGCTTTTCAATATTTGTATTACCAAAAAAATTAGTAGTTGATCCTGTTGCGATAACTAAATAGTCATAACTTAAACTTCCAATAGAAGAATGAATCTCTCTCTTATCAGCATCAATGTATTGTACTTCAGCTAAACGAAAATAAAAATTTTCGATATCGTTGAATCTTTTTCGTAAAGGAAAAGCAATACTATCTGGCTCTAATCCTCCAGTAGCAACTTGATATAATAAAGGCTGAAATGTATGATAATTATGTTTATCTAATAAAACAACTTGAAGCTCTTGATTCTCTAGTCCTTTAGCCGCAGCTAATCCAGCAAAACCTCCTCCAACAATAACAACTCTTGGAAAACTGGTTTGAGGTATATTCATAGACCTTAAATTTTAGGTAAACAAATTTACAAAAGTGTTGAAACATTTAACCTGTAAACTTTAGTTATTTAAATATCACCATACAACGTTATCGTAAACTTTTGTTCATAAAAAAACATGTTTTTCCTGTTTTTTAAAACGTATAATTTTATAGTTTTACCGCTGAAAAAAGATTTTTTAAAAACATTATGTTTAAGTTTTTTAAGAAAAAGAAACAGAAAGAATTTACTATCCGATGTTCAACTGATCATCTAAAAATAAATGAGGATACATTAAATTTCCCGTGTGTTTATGATAATTTATTCAGCGTACTGGGAGAACCTTCTAGAAAGATTAATTCGAGTAACGAATATCTTATTTGGGATGAGTACGGTTTTCTTTGTAGTGTAAATGAAAACGGTGAAATCCTATCATTAAGTGTGTATCAAGCCAATAATAATGTTAGTGAATATGTACCTAAAAATGGTTTTAATGGTAAATTATTTTTTGAAGAAGATGATATTACCTTTAAAGAGTTTAGTAAAATCGGATTGGGTAAAATTGCAATTCACAGATTAGGAAGCGAAAGTGAAACTCGCTTTGGATTTAGTATTGGTATTAATAACGACTATAAGAGCTAACTGTTATTTTTCAATTTTAACAACTCTCTTTCTAAAAACAATAACTTATTTTCAACGTCATCACCTACTTCAGGCAATCTACGTATAAACGAATATTTTGCTAACCATAACTCTTTAATCGAAGACTTAGAGAAAATCTTTTCTTCTATATTTTTGTGTGCAGCCTTTAAAATAACCTTATCCGCCACAAAATAGATTTTACGTAGTACAATTTCTTTATCCAATACAACAATTACGACCTCTCCATTTCCATAATTCTCAAATTCTTCCTGTGGTATTTGTTCAGCGATAACTATATCTTTTGGATATAACCCCTTATCATGATCAGTCATTTCAAGATTCGTAACTGTAAATGCTCTTAACAACTTTTCAGAATCAATAGGTAAAGAAATTTCTGGTAAATCATTTATGTAGGCATTATTATCATAATATTCAGCATAAAGACTAGTATTTTTCTCTGAAACATACTTAATCGAAAACATTTGCTCTTTTTCTTCCAGCTCTTCACTCATCAGTAAATCATCCTTAAAACGCAATAATTCATTTACGGTTAAGTCGGATGTTAGCAGACTATCAATAGTTATGCTAAAATAATTAGCAATTTTAATGATTGTCTCTATTCTAGGTTCACTTCTACCCTCCTCATAAGCACCTAAAGTCGCTCTTTTCAAGTCAAATAACTCTGCAAAGGCTTTTTGACTCAAAGCTTTCACTCCTCTAATTTTTTTAATGTTTCTTCCAAAAAAAGACATGTTTTGCTAATTTTATTTGCAATATAAGTTTTTATTTGTATATTTACACTAACAATATTAGCTAATAAAAATTAATATTGCTAATTTTTCTAGAAAAAGTAACACTAACTAAAAAAACTATTTAACTATGATTCTATTAACTTTACATTGTGCAATGATGATTATAAAATCCTTTTTTGCATAACTAACGAAAGAAACAACTATTAAACTATACTAATTGCTAATGAACATTCATTTCGAAAAAACCAAGAATTATTTATTAGAACTAAACTTTACAATCCGTAAAGAAATCGAATCTGAGGGGATTTTTGTTATTGAAAAAGAAAATTTTGGGATTAAAAACCTAATCATTGGAGTGGCCTATCCAATTTTAATTGTAGAGCAATTTATATTTAAAGTAAAAAAGCCAAACGAAGCAATGTTTAGAGCATTACTTCAAAAAAACAGAGATATAATTCACGGTGCGTTTGTACTCGATGAAAAAGGAGAACGTGTCATTTTTAGAGACACTTTACAATTAGAAAACTTAGATATTAACGAATTGGAAGCTACTTTAAACTCATTGAGTTTATTACTTAGTGAATATTCGAATGAAATTATAGAATTTTCAAAATATTAAAATACTATGAACTTATTTAAAAGATTATTTAAAATAGGACAAGCCGAAGCAAATGCTGCACTAGACAGCATGGAAGATCCTATTAAAATGACCGAACAAGGTATTCGGGATTTAAAAATTGATTTGGAGAAATCTTTGGAATCTTTAGCTCAAGTGAAAGCTTTAGCTATTCGTGCTAAAAATGACGTAGAAGAATACACATCTAAATCAAACGATTATCAGCAAAAAGCAATGCTAATTCTTACCAAAGTTAAAAATGGAGAATTAGAAATGGAAGAAGCTGACAAACTCGCAAAACAAGCTTTAGTTCGTAAAGAGGAAACCAATCAACAATTGGAAAATGCCAAAAGCGAGTCTGAAAACTTTGATCAATCAGTAGCGAAACTTGAAAGTTCAGTTCAGGAAATTAAAAACTCATTAAAAAAATGGGAAAATGAACTTAGAACTTTAAAAGCTCGACACAAAGTTGCGAAAGCCACTAAAAACTTGAACAAAGAAATGGCTGAAATAGATAGTTCAAGTACTGTTTCTATGTTAGAAAGAATGAAAAGTAAAATTGAACAAGAAGAAGCTTTAGCCGATGCTTATGGCGATATGGCTAAAGAAAATAAAACACTTGAACAAAAATTAGAAGAACTTACTAATACAACTGAGCAATCGGCTGATGACGATTTAGCCGCTTTAAAAAAAGAAATGGGATTAAATGATTAGTCAATAACGAATTACGGATTGATAATTATCTAAATAATATTTTTAAATCATATCCGTAATTCATAATTTGCACCCCTTAATAAACTAGCTATGACATTAACCGATTTAGTTTTCTCTACTGTAAACGCACCTCTTACAATTTTACTTATTGTTCTTGCTACTTACAGGATTTTAACTATGCTATTAGGTATGGATCTAGATTTCGACCTAGATTTCGATGTGGACGTTGATGTCGACATGGATGTTGACGTCGATACTGATTTAGATACAGATTCGTCCTTTGACGCAACAGGAATAGATGATATTTCTAATGTTGAGTTAAAAAACAAAGCGATAGTTCCTAATAGAAACAAAGAGCTAAAGTGGTGGCAAGTATTTTTGATATATTTCAACTTTTCTGAATTACCATTCATGTTCACTTTTGCTTCATGGATATTTTTCTGGTGGGCAATTACAATTGTGGGAACATATTACACAAATAGCTATGAAAATTCATTTGGATTAATAATTTTCTTTGCCGCTATAATACCAGCACTATTTTTGAACAAAGCTTTTACAAATCCTTTCAAATCATTTTTTAGTCATTTAGGAAGAAAAGGAGAAGAAAAATTAGATTTAATCGGAAGAACTGGAACATTACTATCTAATATTAGAGATGATAAATTAGGAAGTGCTAAACTTTTTGTAGAAAAATCACCAATTAACATCTATGTAAAATCATTAGACGGAGCACCAATCGAATCAGGTACAGAAATACTAATTATCAAAGAATCACAAGACAAAAAATTCTATTACATAAAATAAATATAAATAAAAATCAACTATGAACACTACCCTATTAATTTTCACAGAAATTGACATCATGAGCATCGTATGGACGGTTGTCGGTGGACTTGTTTCCGTAATCATTTTCGGTTTCATGATTATTGCCGCTTTCTATAAAAAAATCCCACAAGGAGAAGCACTTGTAAAAACGGGATTCGGAGGCACAAAAGTAGCATTTGATAAAGGAATGTATGTAGTACCTGTATTACATAAAGTTGAAATCATGGATATTTCTGTTAAGAAAATTGAAATCCAACGATTACAAACGGATGGGTTAATTTGTAAGGACAATATGAGAGCAGATATAAAAGTAGCTTTCTTTGTTCGTGTGAATAAATCAGTAGATGCGATTATTGAAGTTGCCCAAACTATTGGATGTGAAAGAGCTTCGCATATTGAAACTCTTGAGGAATTATTCGAAGCAAAATTCTCGGAAGCTTTAAAAACGGTTGGAAAGAAATTTGACTTCGTTCAATTATATGAATCTAGAGCTGAGTTTAGAGATGAAATCATCAATGAAATCGGTAGAGATTTAAATGGTTATACTCTTGAAGATTGTGCTATTGATTACTTAGAACAAACTCCTGTAAACTATTTAAAGGCTGACAATATTTTGGATGCTGAAGGTATTAAGAAAATCACTGAATTAACCGCAGTACAAAATATCAAATCGAACTTAATAAAGAGAGACGAGGAAAAAACTATACGCAAACAAGATGTTGAAGCTCGTGAGGCTATTTTAGAATTAGACAAACAATTAGCTGAAAAAGAAGAACAGCAAAAACGAGAAGTTGCAAATATAAAAGCGCGTGAGCATGCTGAAATTTTAAAAGTAGCTGAAGAAGAGCGTTTAAAATCAGAAAGCGCAAGAATTGCAACTGAAGAAAAAGTGCAAGTCGCTGAAGAAAACAAACAGCGTCAAGTAATTGTTGCTGAGAAAAACAAGTTACGTACTGAAGCAGTTGAAATCGAAAGAGTTGAAAAAGACAGAATGTTAGAAGCTACAGAGCGTGAAAGAATTGTAACATTAGCGCAAATAGAAAAAGACAAAGTTGTTGAAGTAGAAAAGAAGAATATTCAAGATGTTATTCGTGATCGCGTTATGTTAGAAAAAGGTGTGGTTGAAGAGCGTGAAAACATGAAAGATATTGAAGCATTTAAAACTGCAGATCGTCAGAAGCAAGTAAAAATTACTGTTGCTGAGGCAGAAGCTGAAGAATCTTTAATCAAAAGAATCAAGCAAGCAGAAGCAGAAAAAGAAGCAGCGAAGCAAAAAGCTGAAGAAATTAACATTGAAGCACAAGCTCAAAAAGAAGCAAGTGAAAAAGAGGCCGAAGCTCGTAAAACTTTAGCAGAAGCAAAAGCAAAAGAAGAAGCTACAATTGGTATGTCTGAAGCACAAGTTATGCACGCAAAAGCTGATGCTAACGAACGTCAAGGATTAGTTGAAGCAACTATTATCGAGAAAAAAGCGAAAGCGGAAGCTGCTGGAATCTTAGCGAAAGCTCAAGCTGTTAAAGAAGAAGGATTAGCAGAAGCTCAAGTAATCAAAGAAAAAGCGATTGCAGATGCTGCTGGAATTGAAGAAAAAGCTGAAGCAATGAAGAAACTTGATGGTGTTGGAAAAGAACACGAAGAATTCAAGTTACGTTTAGAGAAAGAATTACAAGTTGATTTAGCTCAAATCCAAATTCAAAAAGATATTGCAGATGCACAAGCACAAGTTATCGGTGACGCATTAAGAGCTGCTAATATTGATATCGTAGGAGGTGAAACAATGTTCTTTGATCAAATTATTGGACAAATTACTAAGGCGAAAGGAATCGATAGATTAGTTCAACATAGTGATAACATTCAAGATGTAAAAGATGCTATTTTAGGAAGTGATGACGTAAAAGGAAATTTACTTGAGAAGATAAAAGAATTTGCTACTAAATACGGAATCTCTACGGAAGACATCAAAAACTTAACTGTTGCTAACCTTTTAATGGACTTAAAAGACAGAGCTAACAATTCAGATGAAGAAGGATTATTCAGTAATCTTTTTAACCTTGCAAAAGGATTAGGATTATCTGATAAGAAATTATCTTAATACCCAAAAAGAGCCTAGACAAATTGCTCTAGGCTTTTTTCTTTTTGATCCACTAAACAAATTAAGCATATGAAAAATAAATTCTTTAAAGCATTGGTCGTAATTAACGGTATACTTATTCCAATATTTATTTTATATGTCTTAGGAAATGCAGTAAACAATCATTTTTCAACAAAAAAATTTGCTTCATCAAAAGAAGTTGAGCAACCAGAGAAAACAACTCTTGAAACAAAACACAGTTCGCTTATAAAAATTCCAAACTCTGATAACTTTGCAATTGCAGAATACTATGTAGAAAAAGCTAGTCATTTAGGTAACATTGTTAAAGATTTAAATTTACCATACGTTGTTCCTGAAAATACTTTCAACATCATTTTTCTAGACTCAAAGCTAAATGAAATGAAAAAGTTATTAAATCAAAAAGCATCGATACAAGGAATTTTCATTTCGAATATATTCTCTTCTCATCATGATAAAGTAAAAGAAGAGTTAACACACCTTTCATTTTATATTGCATTGGAAGACACCAATAGCGATGGTAAAATTGACTTCCTTGATCAACACTATGTTTATGTCTCAGACTTAAATGGAGAAAATTTGACTAAAGTTTCGCACCGAATTGTACAACAATTTGAATGGATGAACCATAAGGAACTTTTACTAACATTTGAAAACGATAAAGATTCGGATATAAAATATGGTATTTACAATGTGAATAATAAATCTATTCGAGAAACTAAAACCATAAGATAATCCATTTTTGTTATTACAAATTATGCTTTTATTATTTCAAGTTTAATTCTAACCATCTTGATAAAAAAAATAAATGGAAAACCAAAACAATCAACAATTAGACGGAGGAACTTATGAAATTATTCAAGGTAGATTGCAAAAACAAAAGCAAGAACTACAAAATAGATTACATAAGTTAAATGATGCTAGAAAACATGTTTTTGGTAATGTAGAAACCAAATTAATTGCTAACGATAGAATAAATACTGAAAATAACTGTATTGCCAGAGATATTGTATCTTTTGGAAACACTTCAATTTTCGGATATAACGTACACTTTGGATTACGAACAGACATCAAATTATCGGATGTATTTAGTGTTTATGAATTCAAAGAAAATCACTTTCATTTACAAACGCTCGACTTAATAAATGACGAAATTTTCATAAATGATTTTACCAACCTTTACAAGTACTATCGTAATACCATATTCTCTAAGTTCGCAATTGTTGGAAATTACCTTCACATGGTATTTCAACTTAGCGAGAACACCAATGACATAAAAACCTTTAAATGGTTAATCAACGATAATTCACTTCAATATGTTGACAACCGAAGTGAGCATGAATATAAATTTCCAACACAACACGAATTCCAGTGGCAAGAAGTTACTAGAGATATGCATCGTTATGGAATACATTCGCATATTTCAGTTCTTGACAAAGTTTTTGTTGAAACCATTGGAGGTGATTTAACCATTAAAATTGAAGACAATACAGATGATGGAAAAGGAATCTTATCTGAACCTGTTGAACATGTTGACCAAACTTTAGATGATGGTCAGTTTAGATATGGAGATTTAGGTAATTTAACGGCTTTAGAGATTAAACCTTTCCAGGAAGATCCTCGTTACTTTGTATACAATCATAAACTACAAGAAGTTCAAAGAATTGACAGCATTAAGGATACTGCTATTCAACTTCCAGACGGACATGGAATCATTTTTCCAAACGGCTACTACTTACAAACAGGAGAATACAAAATCTTTGAAAGCGATGTAAAAGAAGTCAAATTTCAAAAGAAAGTTAGCTCTCCAAATGGTGAAGACTTTTTGTATGTATTTTATGCTACCATTCGTGGTTTATACATTTTAATGTCATACAACATCATTGAACAAGAAGTAAAAACTCCAATAATATGTAATGGTTTCACCTTACTTGAAAATGGAGAATTATGTTACTTCCGTACAGAAAACGAACAAACAAAACATCATGTAGTGCAAATTTGGCAAACTCCTTATTTAAAAGGAAGTTTTATGCCATCACAACACACTGATACTTTATTATATAAAATCGGGAATAAAGACATTGTAAGAGCAATGGCTGAATGTCATGAGTTAATTAATCTCTTAAACAAAGAGGATAATTATACCGGTTTATACAATGATATTGCAAAAATATCGAAAGATATAAACGATACTTATTATTGGCTTCCTGAAGAAGAAACACATCAATTAAACGAACCAATTCTTCAAATTAATGAAGCTGCAAATGCTGCTATTGAGGAATTTGAAAAAGTAGTTCAATTAAAAAAGCAAGCAGAAAAAGCCACTCAAGAAATCAACAAGAAATCTGATGAGCTTTTTAGTAAAATTAGAAGTACTTCTTTTAAATCTATTGACGATTTTGTTGGATTGTTAAGTCAGCTTAGAAGTTTACGTGGTGAAGTAATTAGTTTACACGACGTTCGATATATCCAAAAAGAACATTTAGAAGCACTAGAAGAACAAGTTGCAGAACAAAACAACTTAATTTCGAAACGCTGTGTTCAATTTTTACTGAATGATAAGGCCTTAGCCCCATATCATAAAAGAGTTTCAGAAAAAGAAAAAGCTTTACCTGAGATTAAAAAAGTGGTTGATGCAAAAGCTTTAGAAAAAGAAGTAAATCAAATTACTGCTGATTTGGAGATGTTAATCGATATCGTTTCAAATCTTGAAATTGAAGACACGTCTCAGTCAACAAAAATAATTGATAACATTTCGTTGATTTTTGCTACGTTAAATCAATTAAAAGCAGGAATTAAAAACTCAATTAAGAGTCTTGGTAGTTCTGAAGCAAAAGCAGATTTTGTTGCTCAATTAAAATTAATTGATCAAAGTATCATCAACTATATTGACATGGCTACAACGCCAGAAAAATGTGATGAATTCTTAACTAAAACTGCTATTCAATTAGAAGAATTAGAAGGTAAATTTGCGGATTTCGAAGAATTCATTGGTCAAATTATTGAAAAACGTGAAGAAATTCATGCTGCATTTGACACTAGAAAGAATAACTTAATTGAAAAAAGAAATAAAAAAGCCGTTGCTCTTCAAACTGCATCAGAAAGAATTTTAAAAGGAGTTGCAAAAAAAGCTCAGAGCTTCGATACCGTTGAAGATATCAATGGTTATTTTGCTGCTGACTTAATGATTAACAAAGTAAGAGACATTGTCACTCAGTTAAAAGAACTAGATGATGCTGGAAAAGCTGAAGCCATAGAAACTCAGTTAAAAGTTGCTAAAGAAGATGCTTTAAGAAAGTTAAAAGATAAGCAAGAGCTATATGAAGATGGTGAAAATATCATCAAACTTGGAAAACATAAATTCGGTGTAAACAAACAAGTATTAGACTTAACCATTGTTTATAAAAACGAAGAGCTTTATTATCATTTAACGGGTACTGATTTTTACGATACCATTGATAATGAAATCTTACTGCAATCAAAAAAATATTGGAATCAGGAGTTAGTTTCAGAAAACGGTGATGTTTACAGAGCAGCTTATTTAGCTTATAAAATTTTCAAGAGTAAACCTGAATCTGAATTATTAAATAAAACGGTAGAACAATTACTCGAAGTTGTACAAAAAGAGAGTAGTAACTTATATTCTGAAGGATATGTAAAAGGTGTTCATGACGTAGATGCTAGTCAAATATTATATACACTTGTTCATAAACATCATGAGTTAGGATTACTTACCTTCTCTCCTACCGTTAGAGGCTATGCACAGTATTTTTGGAATTCTTTGGAAGAAGAACAACAAACATTACTTAATTCTAACATAAAAGCTTCTGGAGAAGTTTTAAATGTTTTTCCAGATAGTGAATCGTATTCATTTATCATTGAAAACCTGAGTGAAACTATTGCGATTTTTGCAGAGAAATCTAAACTTTTCAGATCTGAAAATTCAACTGAAATCGCACACTATTTATTTGATGAACTAAAAGCGAATAACACGTTTCAATTAAGCACTGATGCCGTTAGTTTAAAAGAAGATTTTATCAAAACTTTGAAAAAACAAGACGCTTATCATAAGTTTAAAAGCGGGATTGATAAAATTGAAAATTATACAGATAAAATAAACTTAGCCAAACAATGGATCGCTTCTTTTCTTTCTACTAAAGATAAGAGCACACTATCATATATCGATGAAATGGTTTGTATTTCATTATTTGAGCACGAATCAAATTCTGAAATTAAAGCGGTTCATCCAATAGAAAATATTGAAAACCTAAAAGGAGATCATAACTCGATTATTGAAGGAGTCTTTAAATTTAATTATCATGAATTTATTCAAAAACTTGAACATTTTGTTTCTGTAGAAGTTCCAAATTACATTCAATATAAAGAAGCGAAACAAGAAGTTACGGATCAGCTAAAAGAAGATTTAAAGTTAGAAGAATTTAAACCTAGAGTTCTATCTTCTTTTGTAAGAAATAAATTAATTGATCAAGTTTACTTTCCTTTAATCGGAGATAATTTAGCGAAACAACTTGGAACAGTTGGTGACAACAAACGTACCGACAGAATGGGAATGTTATTATTAATTTCTCCTCCAGGTTATGGTAAAACCACTTTAATGGAATACATATCAAATCGATTAGGTTTGGTATTCATGAAAATTAATGGTCCTGCTATTGGTCATGAAGTAACTTCTGTAGATCCAATGTCCGCAAATAACTCAGCATCTAGAGAAGAATTAAAAAAGTTGAACTTGGCTTTTGAAATGGGCGATAATGTGATGTTATATCTAGACGATATACAACATTGTAATCCTGAATTTTTACAAAAGTTTATTTCATTATCTGATGGAACTCGAAAAGTTGAAGGTGTTTTTAACGGAAAACCGAAAACCTACGACTTACGTGGCAAAAAATTCTGCGTAATTATGGCTGGAAATCCATATACAGAAAGTGGAGATCGTTTCCAAATTCCAGATATGTTAGCTAACCGTGCAGACATTTATAATTTAGGAGACATAATTGGAGATACGGCGCATTTATTCAAATTGAGTTTAATAGAAAACTCATTAACATCAAACCCTGTTTTACACCAATTAAGTAGTAAATATTTTGAAGATGTATATTCTTTAATTGATAAAGTTGAAAACAATACAGGTGATGTTGATTTGAAAGGAAATCACACGAAGCAGGAAATTCAAGATTACACATCTGTTTTAGAGAAAGTAATTACGGTTCGCGACACAGTTTTAAAAGTAAATCAAGCTTATATTCAATCTGCCGCAATGGAAGATCAATATAGAACCGAGCCTTCTTTTAAATTGCAAGGATCGTATCGTGATATGAATAAATTAGTTGCGAAAATTGTTCCTATTATGAACAATGATGAATTACAACGATTGTTATTATCTCATTACGAAAGCGAATCACAAACTTTAACCTCTGCAGCCGAAGGAAACTTATTGAAATATAAAGAGCTTATAAATAAACTTTCAGAAGAGGAAAGCGCTCGTTGGAATAGTATTAAAGAAATTTTCTTGAAAAACAATAAACTGAAAGGCTTCGGAGACAAGAATGAAATGGCCCAAATATTAAGTCAAATGATGGCATTCTCTGAAAACTTAGAAGGCATTAAAGAAGCACTTCAAAAAGGATTAGAAAAATAAAATATGGTTTCACAAAACAAAAAAAAGCAATTGTTATACAATTGCTTTTTTTATTCTCCAAAAACAGTAATTACAACTTTCCTGTTTCCTCCATAATTTCTGTGCTCACCTAAATAAACACCTTGCCAAGTTCCTAGATTTAATTTTCCATTTGTAATAGGAATTAACACTTGACAACCTAGCATTGAAGATTTAATATGCGCTGGCATATCATCTGAACCTTCATAATCGTGTTTGTAATAAGGCATGTTTTCAGGAATCATTTTATTAATATGCGTTTCAAAATCCATCCGCACCGTTGGATCAGCATTTTCATTGACAGTTAAACTTGCTGAAGTATGTTTGATAAAAGCTTGAAACTGTCCAATTGAAATACTTTCTAGTTCTGGAATTGCATTCTCTAAAAGATAGGTAATTAAATGATATCCCCTTTCAAAACGAGGTAATACTATTTCTTTCTGGTAAAATTTCATATGCTAAAAATAAAAAACCAGTTGCACAAAAGTACAACTGGTTTTAGTGTTATTAAATTTTAAAGAATATTTACTTAACTTCTTCGAAATCTACATCTTCAACATTATCACTTCCAGCATCTGCAGAAGCTCCTGCATCAGGACCAGGTTGAGCTCCTTCAGCTCCTCCCGCTTGTTGCTGTGCAGCATACATTTCTTCTGAGGCAGCTTTCCAAGCTTCATTGATTTTCTCCATCGCAGCATCTATAGAAGCTAAATCTTTGCTCTCATGAGCTTTCTTTAATTCTTCTAAAGCACTTTCAATTGGAGCTTTTTTATCTGCCGATAATTTATCTCCAAACTCTTTTAACTGCTTTTCTGTTTGGAAAATCATAGAGTCTGCTCCGTTAATTTTATCTGCAGTTTCTTTCGCTTTCGCATCAGCATCAGCATTTGCTTCAGCATCTGCTTTCATTCTTTGGATTTCCTCATCTGTTAATCCTGAAGAAGCTTCAATACGAATGTTTTGCTCTTTATTAGTTCCTTTATCTTTTGCAGAAACATTGATAATTCCGTTTGCATCAATATTGAAAGTAACTTCAATTTGAGGTACTCCTCTTGGCGCTGGTGGAATATCTGTTAATTGGAAACGTCCAATAGTTTTGTTATCTGCAGCCATTGCTCTTTCTCCTTGTAATACGTGAATATCAACAGCAGGTTGATTATCAGCAGCTGTAGAGAAAACTTGTGACTTCTCTGTAGGAATTGTTGTATTTGCTTCGATTAACTTAGTAAATACATTACCCATAGTTTCGATACCTAATGATAATGGAGTTACATCTAAAAGAAGAACATCTTTAACATCTCCAGCTAAAACACCTCCTTGAATTGCAGCTCCTAAAGACACAACCTCATCTGGATTTACTCCCTTACTTGGCGCTTTTCCAAAGAACTTCTCAACAGCTTCCTGAATAGCAGGAATACGAGTTGAACCTCCTACTAAAATAACCTCATCAATATCAGATGTAGATAAATCTGCGTTTTTTAATGCTGTTTTACAAGGCTCGATTGTTCTTCTTACTAAATCATCAATTAACTGCTCGAATTTAGCTCTACTTAAAGTTCTAACTAAGTGTTTAGGACCTGAAGCAGTTGCTGTAATATAAGGTAAGTTAATTTCAGTTGAAGTTGTACTTGATAACTCAATCTTAGCTTTTTCAGAAGCCTCTTTTAAACGCTGTAAAGCCATTGGATCTTTGCGTAAATCCATGTTCTCTTCAGCGTTAAACTCATCTGCTAACCAATTAATGATTTTTTCATCTACATCATCACCTCCTAAGTGCGTATCACCATCAGTAGCTAATACTTCAAATACACCATCTCCTAATTCTAAGATAGAAACATCATGTGTACCTCCACCAAAGTCAAATACTACAATTTTCTTATCAGAATCAGCTTTATCTAATCCGTAAGCTAAAGCAGCAGCTGTTGGTTCGTTAATAATACGACGAACTTTTAATCCTGCAATCTCTCCAGCTTCCTTCGTAGCCTGACGTTGCGCATCATTAAAATATGCTGGTACTGTAATAACTGCTTCTGAAACATCTTGTCCTAAGTAGTCTTCCGCAGTTTTTTTCATTTTTTGTAACACCATCGCAGAAATTTCTTGTGGTGTATATAAACGATCATCAATCTTTACACGAGGAGTATCATTGTCTCCCTTTACAACATCATAAGGTACTCTGTCTGCTTCTTTTTGAGATTCAGAATACTTGTTCCCCATAAAACGTTTAATAGAATAAACAGTTTTTGTTGGGTTAGTCACCGCCTGACGCTTTGCTGGGTCTCCAACTTTACGCTCTCCTCCTTCAACAAAAGCTACTACAGAAGGTGTAGTTCTTTTTCCTTCAGAATTAGGAATTACTACTGGCTCGTTTCCTTCCATCACAGAAACACAAGAATTGGTAGTACCTAAATCTATTCCTATAATTTTACTCATAACTTTATTATCGATTTTATTTTATTCAAAAATTTTTACGATAACAAAATGTCAAAGGTCATGCCAACGCCTTATTTAATTTGTTTTGACAGTTTTTAACATTAATTAATGACAGGCTGACAGTTTTTCCAAAAAAAATAGAGAATAATTTAGTTTAAAGTCTTTTTGTATTCATTATAAACAGTGATGATGTTCTTGTAAGTATTTTTGAGAACTCTATTTTGAATTTCATCTTTATTAAAAAAAGTAGCTTCCATTATTCCTTCTTCCATAAGTGGCTTTAATGAATGACTCTCGTTTTTCGTATTCATCTGATACCAATAAGTCATTTTTAGTCTATGCTCACCTTTTGAAGGATATAAATGATACGTATTTACTAGAAATTTTACTAAACCTACACTAGATAAACCCGTCTCTTCCTTGACTTCTCTCATAGCGGCATCTTCAACAGTTTCGTTTGCTTCAATTCTACCTTTTGGCAAATCCCACTTATTCGCTCTAAAAATGAATAAAATTTCTTTTTTTTGGCTCACAACCAATCCACCACCTGCTTTTCGCAACCTAAAATCAACACAAAACTTTGCCCATACCTCTTTCAAGTTAGATGTATACAAATAAACTCCTTTTGACTTACCTGTTTTAACCATTTTAATAACATCTGTTAAAATGATATCTTTGTAATTCAACACAGGATACTCTTCTCTTTTTATTAATGAAGATGTAAATATAATAGGTCTATCATTCACAAAAACTTTATACATTTGCGCTATGATTTTAAACAAAGATACAGCAAAAAAAACTGCCGAACTTTTACTGCAAGTTAAAGCTATTAAATTAAGTCCAAACGAACCTTTTACATGGGCTTCTGGATGGAAATCGCCAATATACTGCGATAATAGAGTGACACTTTCTTATCCTCAAGTTCGAAATTTCTTAAAAGAAAAAATAGCTAAACTAGTAGAAGAGAAATATGGAAAGCCAGATGTAATCGCTGGAGTGGCAACGGGAGCAATCGCTATTGGTGTTTTAGTCGCTCAAGAATTAGGTGTACCTTTTGTTTACGTTCGTCCGGAACCTAAAAAACATGGAAGAAAAAATCAGATTGAAGGCCATTTAGAACGTGGTCAGAACGTTGTAGTGGTTGAAGACCTAATTAGTACTGGCAAAAGTAGTTTAAATGCTATAAAAGCTCTAAAAGAAACAAACGCAACTGTAAAAGGAATGGTTGCCATATTTTCATATGGATTTTCAATTGCAGCGGAAGCTTTTGAAAATGATCATTTAGATTTTACAACATTGAGCAACTATGAAGAATTGCTTGAACAAGCATTAGAGAGTAATTATATAAACGAAAAAGAATTAATTACACTAGAAAGCTGGAGATTAAACCCAAGCGAGTGGAAACAATAAAATAAGTACAAAAACAAATTTAACAATGAATATAGAAGGAAATAACATCACGGTAAATAAATCGCAAGAAGACTTATTTAATTTTTTAACTAAACTTGAAAATTTCAAGCAGTTAATGCCTGAGAATACAGAAAAATTTGAAGTTGATGGTGATTCTTTTATTTTTGGTTTAAAAGGAATGCCTGAAATTAGATTAGTAATGAAAGAAAAAACTGAATTTTCTAATGTTACTTTAGGAGCTGCAAGTAGTAAATTACCTTTTACATTAGCTGCGGACATTGAAGCAATTTCTGAAAACGAGAGTAAAGCACAATTAAAATTTGAAAGTAGCTTCAACCCTATGATGGCAATGATGGTAAAAAAACCATTGACAAGTTTCATCAATACATTGACAGAAAACTTAGAAAAACTATAAATTAAGCAAATGAAACTTCTTTTAAAGCAAACTCTTTAACTGTTTCATCACTTAATTCTATTTGGAGTTTCCCATTAGTTGTATTGACTCCAATAATTTTACCCATAAATAAAACATTCTCTGCATCTTTAAACATGCTCGGAATGTTTTTTTTATACAATACTTGTAAATATCGTTCTTCTAATAAACTATACCCTCCACTTTTTAAAAGATTAATATTAGTCTTTAGTTTAGAAATAAACTCTTTTAACAAATCATCTAAATCAAATTCCTTGTTCAAAATCATTTTCAGTGATGCAGCATCTGGTAATTCAGGAGGAAATATTTCTTGATTTACATTTAATCCAATACCTATTATGGAAGCATTAATCATTTTTCCTTTAAGAATGTTTTCAATTAAAATACCGCAAACCTTCTTTTTTTCTGACAGAATGTCGTTTGGCCATTTGACTGACAATTTTGGAATCTCCAAGCTATTTAGTGTATCATATACAGACAAGGCTACAGCGAAGTTTAAATAAGTTTGATTATGGATCTCAAGGTTATCAAAAGTAGTGTAAACGCTGAACAATAGGTTTTTACAAGGCTCAGACACCCAAACAGTATTCATTTGACCTCTTCCTGAGCTTTGCTTTTCGGTAACAATTATTGTAAAGTCATTAAGCTCAGAAGCTACTGACAAATCTTTTAAAAAAGAGTTTGTAGAAGCAGTGGCATTGAGTTTGATTATTTGCATATATATTTATTATTGCAACTCGTATTAATAATACATAAATTAATCGCAAAAAAATAATAACTTTGCTAAAATTAAAAATTTTTAATGACAAAAAAACACGCAAGTACAGACGAATTAATCGCTACGATTATTAAGGGTATAGATGATGTTAAAGGTGAAAATATTCAGCTTTTAGACTTGAGAGAAATAGAGAACACCGTATGTGATTATTTTGTAATTTGCACAGGAAATTCAAATACACAAGTTAACGCTATATCAGGTTCGGTTCAAAAAGTAGTTAGTAAAGAACTAAAAGATAAACCTTTTAATGTTGAAGGGCAAGAAAACTCTGAGTGGGTTTTAATGGATTATGTGAATGTTGTTGTTCATATTTTTCAAAAACACATACGAGATTATTACGACATTGAAAGTCTTTGGGGTGATGCTAAGATTACCGAAATAAGCCCAGCTTAATCCATATAATTCTTAAATTCTCCAAATTCTTATGAGCGAAAAGAAAAAAAACAACTCGAAATTCACATTAAATTCTTATTGGATTTATATACCTCTTATTTTATTTTTCTTAGCAATGGGGCTTTTTAACCAAGGCAATCCAAATTCTAAAGAAATTACCAGTAATGATTTTACTGAAATGTTGGAAGATAACGACATTGAAAAGATCATGATTTATAATAAGTCAATTGCTGAGATTCATATAAAGAAGGAAGTTTTTAAAGAAAAAGAGAAGTATTCAAAAAACAAAAAGGATAACTTATTATTTAGTAAATCGAGTAATATTTTCGAATATAATGTAGGTGATTTACAAAACTTTGAAAATCAACTTAAAGAAGCAAAAGAAAAGTATAATCTAAGTTTATTTTATAAACACAAACAAAGAACAAGTCTATTAGATACAATTTTCAGTGCTTTACCTTTCATTTTACTAATTGCTATCTGGTTATTCTTTATGAGAAGAATGTCAGGTGCCGGAGGCGGTTCAGGTGGAAGTGGTCAAATTTTCAATATCGGAAAATCTCGTGCTAAGTTATTCGATGAAAATACTAAAGTGAAAACTACATTCAAAAATGTAGCTGGATTGGAAGGTGCTAAAGAAGAAGTTCAAGAAATTGTTGATTTCCTGAAGAACCCTGAAAAATACACAAAATTAGGAGGTAAAATTCCAAAAGGAGCATTATTAGTTGGTCCTCCTGGAACAGGTAAAACATTATTAGCAAAAGCAGTAGCAGGTGAAGCAGGCGTTCCTTTCTTTTCATTATCTGGATCAGATTTTGTTGAGATGTTCGTGGGTGTTGGAGCTTCTCGTGTAAGAGACTTATTCAAGCAAGCTACACAAAAATCACCTTCAATTATTTTTATTGATGAGATTGATGCTATTGGTCGTGCTCGTGGTAAAAATAGTATGACTGGTGGTAATGATGAACGTGAAAACACGCTTAATCAATTATTAACTGAAATGGATGGTTTCGGAACAGAATCTAATGTTATTGTATTAGCCGCTACAAACCGTGCTGAAATTTTAGATAAAGCTTTAATGCGTGCTGGTAGATTTGATCGTCAAATTTATGTTGACTTACCAGATTTACATGAACGTAGGGAGATTTTTGAGGTACATATTAAACCTTTGAAATTAGCAGATGATGTAAATTTAGAGTTTTTAGCACAACAGACACCTGGTTTTTCTGGAGCGGATATTGCAAATCTTTGTAATGAAGCTGCTCTTATTGCTGCTAGAAATAATAAATCGGCAATTCATCATCAAGATTTCTTAGATGCAGTTGACAGAATTGTTGGTGGACTTGAAAAGAAAAACAAGGTTATTACACCTAAAGAAAAGAAGGTAATCGCTTATCACGAAGCGGGACACGCTACAGTTAGCTGGATGTTAAAATATGCAGCTCCTTTGGTAAAAGTAACAATTGTACCAAGAGGACAATCATTAGGAGCAGCCTGGTATTTACCGGAAGAGCGCAAAATTGTTCAGACCGAACAAATGTTGGATGAAATGTGTGCTACAATGGGTGGTAGAGCTGCGGAAAAATTAATTTTCAATAAAATTTCAACGGGAGCATTAAGTGATTTAGAAAAAGTTACTAAACAAGCTCGTGCAATGGTTACTGTATATGGTTTGAATGAAGAAGTAGGAAATGTAACCTATTATGATTCATCAGGAAACGATTCTTTTGTAAAACCATACAGTGAAGAAACTGCAAAAGTTATCGATGAAGAGATTTCTAAAATCATTGAAGGACAATATACAAGAGCTATCGAAATTTTAGATCAAAATAGAGACAAGCTTGATATTTTAGCACAAAAACTTCTAGAAAAAGAAGTTATTTTTAAAGATGATTTAATTGAAATTTTTGGAAAAAGACCTTTTGAAGCTAAAGAAGAACTTCCAGGTACAGAGGAAAATATTGATACAATTTTAGATTAAGAATCGTAACTTTTTAATGAATATTTTAAGAAAGTTATTTGGTGCACATAAAGAATCAGCCAAAGATAATTTTATAAAAAAACAACCTGTAAAATTATCTTTGGATGACGCTTTCGTGCATCATTTTATAAATGAAGGAGGTAAATTTTTATACTGCACAAAAATTGAAGAGGTCATTGAAAACCTTAAAAACATTGTACAAGAAAATAAATGGAAAACTATTTCTTGCAACGATATAGACCTGTTAAAACTATCAAATGAAATAGATGAGGTTAAAATCAATCAAGATTTAAAAAATAATTATCCAATATTTATCACCTGCGAACATTTAATTGCTAATTCAGGAGAAATTTTATTTTCTTCGAATCAATTAGGAAGTCACAAATTAGCGTCTCTTTCTGATGATTTTATTGTTTACGCTACAACTAGTCAATTAGTAAAAAATATAAGTGAAGGATTAAAAGGTATAAAAACGAATTTTAAAGGTAATATTCCAACCAACATAAGTTCTATTAAGCATTACACACTTGAAAATAAAGTTGAAGACGATTTTTTAAGTTATGGTAATATTAATGCTAAAAACTTATATCTCCTATTATTTGAAGACCTATAAACATGAACAATTTTTCAACTAGAGTTATATCAGCAATTGTTTATGCCGCTATCTTTATTTTTGCAATTGTTTACTCACCAAATACGTATATTGGTTTAATTACTTTTTTCGGTAGCATCTGTCTGTGGGAATTCTCGAAAATAATTCAATTACAAAATGTACTTCTCTCAATTATCTCTTTAGTCCTTTTGATTTCATTGAATTATTTAAAAATTTTAGATACCAATAAAATTATATACCTACTTATTTTTTGTTTGCTGCACTCAATCTATTTAATTATTGATTTGTACTCAAAAAATTTTAGTAATCGAAATCCGATTTTAAAATCTTTTACAACAATAAGCTACGTAGTATTACCTTTTTTCTTTCTTACTTTTCTACCATTCTTAAATGGTACTTATCAGCCAAATCTTATAGTTTATATTATTTTGATTATTTGGACGAACGATAGTTTCGCGTACTTAGTTGGAAAAAACTTTGGAAAGACTAAACTATTTGAACGTATTTCTCCGAAAAAAACAATAGAAGGATTTGTTGGCGGCTTTTTATTCGCTGTTTTTGCTGGGTTTTTAATCGGGAGATATTCGAACATACTTTCAACCCAAAGCTGGTTAATTATAGCTGTTTTAACCTCTATTTTAGGAACTTTTGGTGATTTAGTTGAAAGTAAATTTAAACGTCAAGCTAGCGTAAAAGATAGCGGAACGATAATGCCAGGTCATGGTGGACTTTTAGATAGATTAGACAGCTTGTTTTTCCTTGCACCCTTTGTATATTTGTATATACATTATTTGATGTAGGCATGATTTCTAATTTGGACGAACAATTTAATGAAGCATTTAAAAAAGCATCTACTACAAAACAAAAACTTGCACCGGATGTTTTATTGAGATTATATGCCTATTACAAACAAGCAACAAGAGGAGATAATTTTTCATTCAATGCGAACACTAGTGAAGAAGATTTAAAAAATGCTTTTAAATTTAACGCATGGGCGCAGTTGAAAGGAATGAATGAAGAGGAAGCTAAAAAACACTATATTGAATTGGTTAATTCAATTATAAAATAAGATATAACAATTAAAAAGGTTTAAGTCTTTTTACAAACTATAGTATATTTCTTATCAATCTTAAAAATCAACAATTACAATGAACAAATTTTCAACAATTTTATTTGCTTTGATATTTAGTAGCTTAATTATTTCTTGTAAATCAGAAGCAAAAAAAGAAACAACTAATAAGGAAACCGAAACGACTGCAGTAGAAAAAACAGCACCATATTCATTAAAAAATGCAGATACTAAAATTGGGTTTACTGCTTATAAAACTACAGACAAAGTTCCTGTAAATGGAGTTTTCGAAAAAGTTGAGATTATTAATGGCGGTGACGGAGACTCAGTAAAGGACGCAATTAATGGAACTGAGTTCAATATTCCAATTAGTAGCTTAGAAACAAAAGATAACGGAAGAAACCTGAAAATTAGAAAGTTTTTCTTTGGAGTTATGGAAAATACAATCTCTTTAAAAGGAAAGCTAACTATAGATTCTGATAGTACGGGTATTGCTGATTTCACCATGAATAACATGACTCAAAAGCTACCATTTAAATATACAATTAACGGTAAAGTTTTTAGTATGAATACGACTATGGACATTGCAAAATGGAATGCTCAAAGTGCTATTGATTCTTTAAATGTAGTTTGTAAAGATTTACATCAAGGAGAAGACGGCGTTTCTAAAACTTGGAGTGACGTTGCTATTAACGCAACTTCTACTTTTAAATAGAATACCAATATTTTAGAATATTAAAAAGCCTCAGAATTCTGAGGCTTTTTTTTATGGTTAATTTAAAATTTTATCAACTAATTTTTTCTTTTTAGCTTCATCATCACCGAACAACCACCTCAATACATTATCCTCCCACATTTGATCTTTTTGTTCCTCTGTAATAATATCCCTGCTAATTGCCAAGTCTAAAATCTTTCCTGGGTAAGAAGATTGTTTATCACTTTCCATTTCCCCTAGAGGATAAGGATCATCTAAACCAATTAAAATTTGGTTGGTTCCTTGATTTTTAATCAATAGTTCTAAAGATCCTGTGTCGTGCACTAATGTATCAAAGAAAATATTTTTATTTCCAACAGCCTTCCTTGGATGAATTTTTCCTTCAAACAAATCTGGTCTACCATCAAAACCTTGAATTCTTCTACCAAGATTCATTTGAGCTAGTTGTCCACCATGAGCAAAACATACGCGCATATTCGGATACTTCTCGTAATAACCGTTTAAAGTTAAAAAATGATAAGCATCTGCGCATTGAGCCAACATCCATATTAAATGAAATCGCCAACTCGTATTTTCTAGTTTAATAAACTTTTCACCATCATAAGGATGCACTTCTACAGCTAAATTATATTTATTGGCCAACTCGAAAATTGGTTCATTTTCTTCATCAAAAATACAACGCCAAGTTCCAATGGTATCCATGTAGTGCGTTGGTAAACACAACAAATTCATTCCTAATTGCTCAACACATCTCTCTATTTCCCAACAAGCTCCTCTAACAAATCCAGGATGCACTACAAAACCACAAGTAAATTTATCCGGATGATCTTGTTGTACCTGAGCGTTAAAATCATTCTGAAAACGTAAAGCTTGTTTCATTTCTTCTAAACGAAGTCCATTACCGTACAATTGAGACAAATTAAGAACAACTGCATGATCTATATTAAAATGATCCATCCACTCTAATTTTTCATTTAGAAAAAAACTAGAATCCGTTACTGGTCTACTCCAGTTTTTTTGAAGCATAAACTTCTTGTCTTTATCCACCCAAAAAATCCCCTTATCTTTCATGAACTGCGGGATTTGTTCGGGATATGGTAATAAATGGGAATGACCGTTTATTCTTAACTTTCTTTTTGTCAATGTTTGGTTTGTTTTTAAAGTTTATAGTTTTTCAAAAGTGTATTTTAGTTTACTTTATTTGGAGGTTGCATAACAGAACCACAATTAATACAAGTACACTTTTCCTTATCTGAATAGTACTTATCGAAAATTTTTGGCATATCTGTTTCAATGTTGTCTAGTGCGAATTCCTCACGATATAATGGAGTGCCACAATTTTCGCAATACCACTCTAAAGCATCTAACATTCCTTCAGAACGTGGATATTCGATGACTAAACCAACTGTATTTTCTTTTCTTTGAGGTGAATGAGGAACTTTTCCTGGTAACAAGTAAATATCTCCTTCGTTTATTTCAACATCAATCATTTCTCCTTTATCATCTATGATTTTAAGTATCATATCTCCTTCTAGTTGATAAAAGAACTCAGGAGTTTCGTTATAGTGATAATCTTTTCTATTATTAGGACCTCCAACAACCATTACGATATATTCTCCATTGTCCCAAACTTGTTTATTTCCTACTGGTGGCTTTAAAAGATGACGATGTTCATCTATCCACTTTTTAAAATTAAGAGGCTGTACTAAATTCATATGCTAGTTTTAATGCGATATAAATTTAATAAAAGTGGAAAGATAAGTTATATACTTAATTAAAATTAATTAAAATAAGTGAGACATATTACTTAAATTACATCAATAAGTTTATATCAACTTAATAAATGAACTATGTATTTTACAATTAAAAAAGGAAGATCTAACGCTACAATACTTTTTATTGCTACGGGTTTATTTTTGATACTTGCTTTTAGTTATCAATTATTTATCCATCTTAAAGCTAATGATTTCATTTATGAATTTCCTGGTGATTGGGATAAGCCTTTAGGTATTTTAGTAGGAATTTTCTTAGTTTTTCGTTCAAAGCGATTTAAAAACCAAAGAAAAGGTCTTTATATTAATCTCTCTAAGGATGCGCTAGAATTCCGAACGAAAGAATCAGAGAACATTCAAAAAATTAAGCTATCTGATATAACAAAAGTATATCCTGAAGAGAATAGCATTATTTTGAGAACTATGAAACAAAATCATATAACCATTTGTCTTAAAACAATCAAATCAGAAAAAGAGATGAAAGAAATAAGAAAAAAAGTTATCGAAATAATAAAAACTAATAACTAAAATTAATTACAAAGATTTAGTTCTTCCTCCATCAACAGGAACATTAATCCCATTAATAAAACTCGCTCTTTCGCTTGATAAAAACACAATCGCATTTGCAACCTCCTCAGGCTGAGCAAAACGCTTTGCAGGTGCTGCATTTTTCATGGTTTCAATCACTTCATCAACAGATTTACCTGTTTTATTCGCTTTATTATTGATAATTTCATTTAAGCGCTCTGTAGCTGTGGCTCCTGGTAAAACATTATTTACTGTAATTCCAAATTCACCTAGTTCATTTGCCATGGTCTTTGACCAATTTGCTACAGCTCCACGAATTGTATTAGAAACTCCTAAACCATCTAATGGTTGTTTTACAGAAGTAGATATCACATTAATAATTCTTCCGTATCCTTCTCTTTTCATAAAAGGAACAACGGCTTGAACCAAAACATGATTGCATTTTAGATGCATTGTAAATGCCTTTTCAAACTCGCCTAATTCAGCATTAAAAACAGGGCCTCCAGCTGGTCCACCAGTATTATTAATTAAAATATGAAAGTTAGCTCCAGAAGCTTCAATTTTTTGTTTTAATTCTTCCGGATTTGTAAAATCGGCAACAATGTAGGAATGCTTCTGATTGTTAGTCGGAAGCTCTTTTAAAACAGCCTTTAATTTATTCTCATTACGAGCAACTAATGTAATATTAACACCTTCTTCCGCTAAACCAATAGCTGCTGCTTTTCCTATTCCTTGTGTACTTCCACAAACCAAGGCGTTTTTCTTATTCAGATATAAATCCATTATGGAGTTGGTATAAATTTAAATTTATTCAAAATAGAATCTGCAACTCTCTTATAATCATCGTAGCTCTTCTTCAATGCGGTAAAAGTAAGAATATACATTTTTTTACCTTTTTTGTAAAAATGTTGTTTTACCTTTAATTGTGCTCCAGAAACACTCACAGCATAAACTAAAACGTGTCTTTCATTTATTTTATCGTATAAATTTTCGATAACAGAACTCCCAGTCATCATATTTCTCAATTGAGATTCGGTGAGTTCAATATAAGACTCCATAGTCATTTCTGCCTTTAACTCTTGGATAACCAAACTAATATTTTCTCTAAACGGATCTGTCTTCTGCTTTGGAGAGAACAAAATAAACTCCACATCTTTTCTTTCAGACTTTTGTAAATCCCATTTTTTAGGGTATTCGATAAAATAATCCTCCGATTTAAACACGTCAATATCTTTTTGGCTAAAACTACAAAGTGAGATAAAAACAACTAATAAAGATAATTTCAACTTCATTTTACACTTATATAAATTCTTAATATTGTATACATATATTCTTAGCTTCGGTAAAAAAACGTAACGCCTCAAAACCTCCCTCTCTTCCTACTCCACTCGACTTAACCCCTCCAAATGGAGTTCTCAAATCTCGCATTAACCATGTATTCACCCAAACAATTCCTGTTTGTAACTCTTGAGTCATTTTCATGGTTCTATTCAAATTATTTGTCCAAAGTGTTGCTGACAAACCATATGAAATATCATTGGCCAAAGTTAATGCTTCATTTTCAGTTTTAAAAGACATAATTGTTACTACCGGTCCAAATATTTCCTCTTGGTTTAATTTACACTTATTACTCGTCACTTCAATAATTGTTGGTTGTAAATAATAACCATTTTCAGCTCCTTCAATTTTAACCTCATTCCCTCCAAATAAAATTTTTCCACCTTCTTCCTCTGCAATATCAATATATGATTTTACTTTCTCAAGATGTGGCTTAGAAACCAAAGCTCCAACATTGGTCTCTGAATCAAAAGGAATGCCAATTTTTAATTGACTTACTTTTTTAATAAAATCTACCTTAAACTTTTCATAAATAGATTCTTCAACAAATATCCTACTTCCACATAAGCAAATTTGTCCTTGGTTAGCAAAAGATGATTTTACTGTCGTTTCCAACATTTTATCATAGTCACAGTCTGCAAAGATGATATTAGGGTTTTTTCCTCCTAATTCTAAAGATAATTTTTTAAACATTGGAGCAGCTGTTCGAGCAATATGTGCGCCAGTTGATGTTCCGCCTGTGAAGGAAATCGCTTTAATGTTAGGATGCGCAACAATTGCCTGACCAGTAGTATTGCCTAATCCATGAACAATATTTAAAACACCTTTTGGCAATCCTGCTTCGTTACAAATTTCACCTAACAAATAGGCAGTCATTGGTGTTACTTCGCTTGGCTTTGCCACAACGCAGTTCCCTGCAGCAATGGCTGGAGCTATTTTCCAAGTAAATAAATACAATGGTAAATTCCATGGAGAAATACATCCAACAACTCCAATTGGCTGACGTAATGTTAAATTTATTGCATTCAACCCAACACTTTCATGAGCTTCCGAAGCGAACTGAGTAATAGCATTTGCAAAAAACTGAAAATTAGAAGATGCTCTAGGAATATCAACAGCTTTTGCCAATGTTAACGGTTTACCATTGTCTTTGGATTCTGCTTCTGCTAAAAATTCTAATTTATCTTTTACCAGTTGTGCTATTTTAGATAGAATAGCACTTCTTTCATCTAAAGTAGTTTTTGACCATGAGGTAAAAGCGTTTTTTGCTGCTTGATATGCTTTTTCAACATCTTCTTCACTGGAATTCGGAATTTGTCCGTAAACCTCACCAATAGATGGATTATAATTGTCTATCCATTGATTTTTAATTGGATTTACGAATTCTCCGTTTATGTAGTTTTTAATGTTCATTTCATTATAGATGTGAGAATCCAGAAAAATAAATCAAATTTCTTTTGATTTAAATATTCGAATTGTAGCATGAAGAATTTAAGGAATAAAAACAATTTTAAAACGACCATCTGTTATTTCAACTTTATCAGATAGATTGTTTTCTTTATAAAAAGTAGCACTGAACTCTCCTTTTAATAGTCTTTTTAGAGATGAACCTTGATATTGGGTACTGCTAGTAACCTTAAAAAAGCTCCCAGATTGATCTCCATTATAGGTTTTATAACCATAAATTGAGTTAACATTAGGATAATAGAATAATGCAACCTTTCCTGCATTTTCATCTATATCATTATTATTCATGGCAAAATCATAACTTTTTTCATCAAATAAACCGTCGAATAAATCATTCTGTGATCCTTCTGAACAAATATGCATTCTGTTAAATTCAATATCCATAGAGGGTAATGAATCATCAAAACTTGGATAAACACCTGAATTATATGAAAAACCATTGTTAGAGGAATTCACACAAGTAGAAGGTTGCGTGTTTGATGTGCTAATTTCATATGTAGCTATTGATTCATTCGCTTTCTGACCGTAAACAAATGGTTCTCCATTTAACTTTCCTGAAAAGTACCATAAATATTCAGAGTCATCGATTGAATTTGAAATATCATTCCCTTCTCCACTGCATGATGCTATGATTAAAAAGGTTAAAGAATAGCCTAACATGTTGATTAATTTATTTTTCATTTTAATTTATTTAATTATTACTATTTTTCTTAAAAGCCGTAACCTTAATCTCTACTACTAAGTCCGGATGTGGTAATTGATGAACTGCAACTGTAGTTCTTGTTGGTCCGGTTTCTTTCTCAAAAAACTCTCCGTAAGCTTTGTTATAACCTCCGAAATCATTCATATTCACTAGAAACGTAGTAACATCAACAACATCTTTTAAACTTGCTCCAACAGTTTGTAAATTTCGATCAATGTTTTTTAATACTTCTCTAGTTTGAACTTCAATATCTAATTTTTTTGTGTTCATTTCATCAATCAACTCCACTCCAGCTATTGAATTATCAGGTCGTCTTGAACTGGTTCCAGAAACAAATATAAAATCCCCAACAACTTTTACATGAGGATATGCTCCTCTCGGTGTTACCTTTTTTTCCATTTTAGTTAATTTCTTTTAAAAGTTCCCACAACTTTACAGTAGTTTTTAAATTACGAGTAGTTGCAACAACATTTAATTTTTTCTCTAATGTATTGTTTGTTAGCTTCGTTTTTCCGAAGCCAGACGGACAATATAAATAAACAATATCATTATCTATTTTATATTGATCGTCGTTTATTCCTTTAACTTCAATTTCTTTTTCCTGAACTGAATTATTTAAAAAACTAAAAGCTACAATTTTTTCATTCTCTTTTGAAAATGGATAGTTCTCAATCGCTTTTTTCCATTCATTTGGAGTTCTAATGATAACTGGAATATCATAACCAAATTCTGATTGAATTGCTTCATGAATATTTTTAGAAACCTCTTCTTTTGTAGCTTCTGACTGTAGAATAATGTTTCCGCTTTGAATATAAGTTGAGACGTTTGTGAAATTTAATTTCTCTAACATTTCTCTCAACTCTTTCATCGGTAATTTATTTTTACCAGAAACATTGATTCCTCTCAGTAATACGATATATGTTTTCATTGTTTTGTCAGGTCGAGCGCAGTCGAGACCCTTATTCATAATCCCAACTCCTCAAAAGATAAATCTAATTATTAAGGTTTATATTTAAAATGTGTTGCATTTCTACATTCAGATAAAACTTTTATTAAATCAAAATCACCCTTTATCAATGCTCTCTTTTTCTTTGAACTCCATCTTTTAATTTTCTTCTCAAAAAGTATTGCTTGAATCACATCATCGAATTCTTTATTAAAAACTAAATTCAAAGGTCTTCTTTTGTAAGTAAAACATTTTTTATTTAAACCTTTTTCATGTTCTTCAAATCTTCTTGATAAATTATTTGTTATTCCAACATACAACAACTTATCAAAACATTCAACTATATAAACGTAATACTTTTTCATAAAATCTCTCGACTGCGCTCGAGATGACATTCTCTTGTTTATTTCTGTTTATTTCAGGCCAGCTACTCTATCTTCTTCTAAAATATCGTTCGTTTCTTCTTGTACTTTTTGAAGTACAATTTTCAATTCTTCTACAGACATATTTTCCGATGTTGAAACAGCTTCATCCGCGATTAAATTCAGTAATGCTTTGTCTTGCGCTCTTCCTCGTTTCAATGCTTCGTTATAACCAATATCTTCATTAAAAGTAACTAAAGAGTACTTAGAGTAATATTCCGTTGGAAAATGTTTTTCCAAATCCATCTCAATGGTTCTCTTCTGTTTAAATAATGGATTGGCAACATGGTCTCTCATTTCATAATAATTGTCAATTGCTAAATCTGCAATAGCATCGGTATCTTTCTTTCTTACATTTTGATAAGTTTTGAACACAGTATCCCAATCTCCATCTACCTCGTTCAAAATCTCATCAAAAACAACCACATCCTCAAAAGAAGCATTCATTCCTTGACCATAAAAAGGAACGATAGCATGTGCTGCATCTCCCATTAGCAGTGTTTTATTTTCAAACATCCAAGGTGAACATTTAACGGTTCCTAAAGCTCCAGTTGGATTGTTAAAAAACTCATCTTTTATACTTGGAATTAAAGCCAAAGCATCTGGAAATTGTGTTTTAAAGAACTCTGTTACTTTTTCTTCAGTTGTTAAATTATTGAAATTATATTCACCTTCCTCATAACTCAAAAACAATGTAACGGTAAAACTCCCATCTAAATTTGGTAAGGCAATCAACATATATTTTCCTCTTGGCCAGATATGTAAATGATCTTTACTTATTAAGTGGTTTCCATTTTTATCAGCAGGAATTTCTAATTCTTTATAACCATGAGTCAAATAATCCTGACTATAACTAAATAAAAACTTACGTTCTAAATAGTAACTTTTACGAAGTATTGAACCTGCTCCATCTGTTCCAAAAATAACATCAGCATCAACCGAAAACTCTTCTTGTGTATCGTAGCTTTTAAAATAAGCGACTGTATTTTCAATATCTATAGAAAGACATTTACTATTAAAATGAATGTTTACATTTTCATGTTTCTCTGCCTCATCTAACAATAATGAATTTAAATCTTGACGAGAAATTGAATTAATGTACTCACCTTCTCTTCCTGAATAATTTGAATTAAACGTATTTCCTTCAATATCATGAATTAATCTTCCATACATTGGAATACAAATCTCACGAGCCTTCTCCTCAACTCCTGCTAAACGCAAGGCTTTAAATCCACGGTCAGATAGTGCCAAATTAATTGAGCGTCCTGCTGAAATATCAACCTTTCTTAAATCTGGTCTGCTTTCATACAACTCGACTCTAAAACCACGCTGGGCTAAACGCAAGGCTAATAAACTTCCACATAATCCTGCTCCAACAATTAGTATTTTATCTTGTTTGTTCATCTACAACAACGTTTTTAAAATTGAAACCATTCGATATACATCTTCAAAACTATTATACATCGGTACAGGAGCGCAACGAATTACGTCAGGTTCTCTCCAATCCGTTATAATGTTATTTTCAGTAAGTTTTTTGTGTAAACTTTTATCTGCATTTCGAACCTGAATCGATAATTGGCAACCTCTTTCCTTTGGATTAGATGGCGTAATTATTTTAATTCTATCCGTATCAATTTCATTTATTAAGTATTCAAAATAACCAGTTAGCTTTTCAGATTTTTCTCTTAAAGCATTCATACCAACTTTATCGAATAAATCTAAAGAAGAACGAATAGCTGCCATTGATAAAATTGGTGGATTTGATAATTGCCATCCTTCAGCTCCAGGCATTACATCAAATGGTTGACGCATATTAAAACGTGTTTCTTTGTTATGATTCCACCAACCAGCAAAACGAGGTAATTCTTTATTACGTGCATGTTTCTCATGAACAAATAAACCGGACAAACTTCCTGGTCCAGAATTTAAATACTTGTATGTACACCAAGCAGCAAAATCTACTCCACTTTCATGTAAATTAGGTTGAACATTACCAGCTCCATGTGCTAAATCAATTCCAACAATACAATTTTTTGCGTGGCCAAGCTCAGCTATTTTTTTTATATCTAAAAATTGACCCGTATAGTAATTCACTCCACCAATCAAAAGCATTGCAATCTCATCTCCTTGTTCAGTAAGAATTTGTTCTAAATCCTCAATATTTAATAATTCTTCTCCTTCTCTAGGTTTCCATTCAACTAAACCTTCTTCAATATCATAACCATGAAACATTAATTGAGATTGAACCGCATATCGATCAGATGGAAAAGCATCGCTTTCAATAACAATTTTATACTTCTTTTTAGTTGGTTGATAAAACGAAACCATTAATAAATGTAGGTTTGTAGTCAATGTGTTCATCACCACAACTTCAATTGGTTTCGCTCCAACTATTTTTGCCATATTATCAGTTAGAAATTCATGATAAGGCATCCAAGGATTTTGAGCTTCGAAATGTCCTTCTACTCCGTATTTTGCCCAATCATCTAACTCCTGCTGAATATATTTCTGTGTTTGTTTTGGTTGTAATCCTAAAGAGTTTCCTGTAAAATATAACCAGTCATTACCTTTTTCGTCTTTAGGAATATGAAATTCATTGCGTAAATACGACAACGAATCTTCTTTATCAAGTTGTTTCGCGTAATCTAACGAGTTTTCGTAGTTCATCAAAGATTGATTTTGACTCAAATATATAAAAAATAGCTTCCTTCATCTTTTTAAATAATCTAGAAATTACACACACTTATTACCATAATTCAGACAGTGATGCTTTTTCTATACACACTTAGGATATTTTAGTTAAAAAATGTTAAATTTAAAACTAATTTTAACTAACCAATTAAAAACTATTTCATGAAAACTAATCGACTAATTGCTGTTCTAGCAGTTGCAACGATTGTTACATCTTGTAATAATCACACCAAAGACAAGCACTATTCACATGCTGATACCCCTAAAGAAAGCTATGAATATCCAGCAGATTCTACTACTATAAATAAGTGGATTGCTCATGACAATTTTAAAGCAATGTACAAGCATAGTTGGAATGTATGGAAACATTTGACTGCACCAGTAGAAGGAGGTAAATTAAAATATCAAACTTGGTCAAGTCCAAAACAAATTCTTCATAAATTAAACAATCCTAACGCTAACGTAGCACCAGAAATTGAATTTAACAAGCCTAAACAATTTGGTCATGCAAAGGCTAAACAATCTGATTTTGATGATACCAGTATTGTAGAAGTTGTTGCGTATAATCCATCGGCCGAAAAATATGCTATTGATAATAAAATATTTTACCTGTCTACATTGAAAGCAATGCAAACTGGAGATTTCAGTCAAGTTCCTGAATTCCCTCATGACGCAATTACCATTAAACCTGTTTATAAAATTATTACTCAGAACTCATTAAATGAAAATGGTATTTTCACAATGTCTGCATGGCATGGACCAGAGTATAAAGATGACGGATATCCAGAAAAAGATTGGGTTTCTTGTATTCATGTTGATACAAAAAATACTGGCAACAATACAAACGGACGAATTGATTACGATTGTAAGACGATCACGAAAGAAAACACATTTTTTATTGATGATTTTATCAACTTTAAAATATCTAAGCAACAATCTGAAGAGTATAATCAAGAAATAATTTCTGATTTAAAATCTGATTTAACTAACAAGGTGATTACTCAAGAAGAATATGATTATCAACTTAAAAACCAACAGACATCTGAGGGAGATACTGCTATTCTTGTTGGAATGCATGTCGGAACAAAGGAAATTAAGCGTTGGGTTTGGCAAACTTTCTGGTGGTCTCCAACTCCGGACACTCCTTCTATACCAAGTTCTGATGATATCGCTTCAGCAAGAAGTGGAATCGGATTAACTAATCAGGCAAGACATTACGCAATGGATATTGCATATTCAATGGTTATTCCTGCTCAACCATATGTAGGAGGAAAAAACGAAGGGGAATTAGTTGTTGGATTTAATCCTTACCTAGAATCTGGATTTGGTACGGATGTATTTGATGCGAAGACAAGTTACGTTTATAATAATGGAACTAAAATTGAAACAAACTTAGGAACAATGTCTAACTGTATGAGTTGTCATATGTCGGCAGCTGTAAATACAGCTATCAGTGTTAGCTCAAATATCTCTTCACCACCTTATGTTGGAGACACCTATCTAAGTTATAAAGATTCAATTTTCCAAAATAGATTAATGCTTGATTTCGCTTGGTCAATTCAAAGTAATATCGATACTTTAAAATAAAAAAATCGCTAACCAGACTTTTTTATATATTTTTGTAATGTAAAAACCTCGCTGATATAAGTATCAACGAGGTTTTTCTATTTAACTAAGCTTATTTTAACTAGTACAATACTCTAAATCGAATTGTACCATCTACATTTTTAAGTTCTTGAATTACTTCTTGATTGTAATCTTTATCCACATCAGTAATTACGTAACCAACTTTTGAATCGGTTGATAAATATTGACCAACAATATTTAATCCGTACTCTGCAACAACTTTATTAATATTTGCCATTACACCCGAAACGTTTTTATGAATATGTAAAAAACGATGTGCATTCTGTTGTTTCGGTAATCTAATGTTCGGGAAATTAACAGCATCAACAGTATTTCCAGAATTTATGTAAGCCATGATTTTACCTGGGACAAAATCTGCAATATCTCTTTGAGCTTCTTCAGTACTACCACCAACATGAGGAGTTAAAATTACATTAGGTAATCCTTTTAGCTCTGTATAAAACTCTCCATTTTTTCTTGGTTCTTCTGGATAAACATCTACAGCTGCTCCTGCAAGCTTACCAGATTTTAATGCAGCAGTTAAAGCTGGAATATCTACCACGAATCCTCTTGATAAATTCACCAAATGCGCTCCATCTTTCATTTGAGATATTTCCTTTTCTCCTATGTAATTCTTATTTAATGAATTATCATCTACGTGCAGCGTAACTACATCTGAAATAGCCAATAAATCTGATAATGAATTCATTTTTGTAGCATTACCAAGTGCTAGTTTATCTTCAACATCGTAATAATACACATCCATTCCTAAAGCTTCTGCTAAGACTGAAAGTTGTTTACCAATATTACCGTATCCAACGATTCCTAACTTCTTTCCACGAACTTCTCTTGATCCTTGTGCCGTTTTATTCCATTCTCCATTATGAATTTCGGTACTGCGCTGAAAAACACTACGCATTAACATGATAATTTCACCAATGGCTAATTCAACAACAGAACGTGTATTACTATAAGGTGCGTTGAAAACTACAATTCCGTTTTCTTTACAAGCTTCTAAATCGATTTGTTTAGTTCCAATACAAAAAGCTCCAACGGCTAATAATCTTGGTGCATTTTCAATTACATTTTTAGTTACCTGTGTTTTGGAACGAATTCCTAATACATGAACATCTTTTAACTTCTCAATGAGTTCTTCTTCTGGTAAACTTTTTGAGACTGTTTCCACTGTGAATCCATCAGTAGAAAAATTTTCATACGCATCAGCATGTATATTCTCTAATAATAACATTTTGATACGATTTTTTGGATAAGATATATTTCTTGGCAAATCGTTTATAAATAAAAATTCGTCTAAATTCGGTGTAATATAATCAGCATTTTGAATTGTTTTCTCGCGTTCCACATTTTCTGTATAGGCAAAAAATTTATCCGCAACACCCGCTTCTTTTGTTACATAATCACTATAACCATCTCCTATCATTTGGATTTCACCATCCAAACGAAGATTTTGAAGACATTCAATTTTTCCATTATGAACAGATAAAATATTGTCTCTGTCAAACCCGATAATATCACCTTCATTACTGAACTCGAAAGTGTTTGCAAAAACTCTATCTGCAGTAATATTATATTCTGCTACAATCGGAACTATAAACTCCTTAAAACCTGCTGAAATCACGTAAATATTATCAGAGTAAGTCTCAAAGAATTCTTTGTTTCTTTCTATTGATGAAGAAACTCTTTTCTTCAATTCATCAATTAACAAATCTAAGTCGGATCGTTTAGCGTTTAATAATTTAATCCTGCGCTCTAAAGACTGTGTAAAAGAAATTTCACCATCGATTCCTAAGTTGGTAATCTTAATAATTTCTTCGATGATTTCTTCCTTTTTAGGATTATTTGCTAGCGTGATTTCCGCCAACACATCTAACGCTTCTACTTTAGTTAGCGTACTATCGAAATCAAAAATGTAGTATTTACTCATGAGACTAGATTGTCGATTGAAACCTGAAAATTACAATCTATTTTTTTGAGAAAAAACATTTAAATGACTAAAATTCTAATTTTTAGCAGATTGATAATTTAATCAATGTTTTTTTAGATATACCAAAACCGAAAACCATTGAGATATTATAAATACCTAAGGTTGAAAATTATATCCTCTTCTATAAAACATAGCATCAAAAAAATAATAAAAACCTATTTATGAGCAACATACTTCTTACAATTAGTATAAAACATTAGTTACACTACGTTTTCTTACTCCAAAAAAAACTCACCTGTCGGTGAGTTTATAATATTATCTAATTAACTTCTTGTATTTTATTCGTTTTGGCATGATATCTCCGCCTAGACGTTTCTTCTTGTTTTCCTCATATTCAGAGAAAGATCCTTCAAAGAAATATACTTGAGAATCACCTTCAAAAGCTAGAATGTGTGTACAAATTCTATCTAAGAACCAACGGTCGTGAGAAATTACTACGGCACAACCTGCGAAGTTTTCTAAACCTTCTTCTAAAGCTCGAAGTGTATTTACATCTAAATCGTTTGTTGGCTCATCTAATAATAAAACATTACCTTCCTCTTTTAACGTCATTGCCAAATGCAATCGGTTACGTTCTCCTCCAGAAAGTGTATTTACTTTCTTGTTTTGCTCACTACCTGAAAAATTAAAACGACTCAAATATGCACGTGAATTCACTTGCTTTCCGCCCATCATTACTAAATCTTGACCATCTGAGAAATTCTCCCAAATCGATTTATTAGGATCAATATTTGCGTGATTTTGGTCAACATAAGCAATCTTAGCAGTTTCTCCTACTGAGAATGTTCCTGAATCTGGAGTTTCTTCTCCCATAATCATTCTGAAGATAGTTGTTTTACCCGCACCATTCGGACCAATAATTCCAACAATTCCTGCTTGAGGAAGATTAAACTCTAAATTCTCATATAATAACTTTTCACCAAAAGCTTTAGAAACACCAGAAGCTTCAATTACATTATTTCCTAAACGCGGTCCGTTTGGAATGTAAATTTCAAGCTTCTCTTCAGTTTGCTTTTGATCTTGATTCATTAATTTATCATAGTTCTTTAAACGAGCTTTTGACTTCGCTTGACGACCTTTAGGTGCCATACGAACCCACTCTAATTCTCGTTCTAAAGTTTTCTGACGCTTAGAAGCAGTTTTACTTTCTTGCTCTAAACGTTTTGCCTTTTGATCTAACCAAGAAGAATAATTTCCTTTCCATGGAATACCTTCTCCTCTATCTAATTCTAAAATCCATCCAGCAACGTTATCTAAGAAATAACGGTCGTGCGTTACAGCAATTACAGTTCCTTTATATTGTGCTAAATGATGCTCTAACCAATGCACAGATTCTGCATCTAAGTGGTTAGTTGGTTCATCTAATAATAAGATATCTGGTTCTTGTAATAATAATCTACATAAAGCAACTCTACGTCTTTCTCCTCCAGACAATACACCAATTTTCTTATCTGGATCTGGAGTACGTAACGCATCCATTGCAATTTCTAATTTGGTATCTAATTCCCACGCATTTGAAGCATCAATTTTATCTTGAAGTTCTGCTTGGCGATCCATCAACTTTTGCATTTTATCAGCATCTGAATACACTTCTTCTAAACCAAACATATCGTTGATTTTGTTGTATTCATCTAACACTGCTACTACATCAGCTACACCTTCTTTTACTATTTCTAGTACTGTTTTCTCTTCATCTAATTGCGGCTCTTGCTCTAAATATCCTACTTTATACCCTGGTGAAAACACTACATCTCCTTGGTAGTTTTTTTCAACTCCAGCAATAATTTTTAATAAAGTAGATTTACCAGAACCATTTAAACCTAAGATTCCAATTTTCGCTCCATAAAAGAAGCTTAAATAAATATCTTTTAAAACTTGTTTTCCAGTAGATTGATAGGTTTTAGAAACCCTATTCATGGAAAAAATGATCTTCTTATCGTCAGACATTTTTGATTAGTTAGTTTATTAAATTAAAAAAGTAATAGTGAGTTATACGCGTCCTTTTAATGCATTGAACACCCAAGCAATTGCAAAGAATCCTAAAGCAACTGCACCGAAACCATATCCAGCAATTTCATCATATTTAAAAACTGCCAAAGCCACTAAAAGAATCCCCATTAAAATCATAATTAATGTTGCGTAACCCAACACCGTATTTTTGTTCATTGCCATAATTTCTATTTTAGTATCACAAATATCGATAATTAATCAACATTTATTGAATTATTCTTAAAAATTTAAAGATTTACAACTGAGAGAAGCCTATTGTTTTTTTCGTAAATTGATCTTTTTACATTGAAATATAGCTTGCAATAAAACACTAATTTTTAAAACCATACCAACTTCAAGAATCGATTAAAAGATTGATCATAAGTTATATGCAAATATTCTGTTAATTAACTTAAAATATTGTAACACAATCTTACTGACAAAGTCTCTTAAGTATGCACAAACTTCTTTGCTTAGCGACTTTTTTCCTATTGAGTCCGAACTCATTTGCAACTTCATATAATGAAATAATAGTCAATTCCATACCTATCAAATTTAAAAATGCCGTAAATATTAATGAGCACACAACCCAAATTCCTTTTAAGATAGTAGATAGATTAATAATCATTGAAGGTAAAATTCACAATCAAACTGGAAATTTCATTATCGATACTGGCTCTGAAACAATGATTTTAAATCAGGTTCATTTTAAAACGTATCCATTTCAAAAAGCTACTAAAAAGACAACTGGAATCCTCAAAAATGTTGACAAGCTTTTCGAAAAAAATATAGAAAAGTTATCCTTAAAAGAATTTACTCTTCGAGATAAGCAATCTGATATTATCGATTTATCACATATTGAAAAGAGTAAAAAAATGAAGCTTTTAGGTATTATTGGTTTTGAGATATTGAAAGATTACGAAGTTTTTATTGATCTATATTTAAACCAACTTACACTAACGAAGGTCGATTCAAATGGAAACAGACTAAACAATAACGTTTATCTGGAGGAGATTTCTGACACCATAAACTTTAAACTTATAAAGCATACTATTGTTATAAATGGCTATATTGGTCAAGAAGAAGTTAAATTTGGTCTTGATTCGGGAGCTGAATTCAATCAGATAAATAAAAGTATTTCTAGAAAAGCACGTAAACATTTTTATCCTCAAAAAAGAATAAAACTTATAGGAGCGAGTAAAAAGGAGATTGAAGTGCTATATGGTAATTTGTTTCGAGTACAACTTAGTGGTAAAACCTATTTTGGTCCTATGAAAACAATGTTAACCAACTTGCATAACATGAATAAAGCATTTGGTACAGATTTAGATGGTATTTTGGGACATGACTTTTTCGCACAACGCCGAGTCATTATAAATTACAAAAAAGAAAAACTGTATATAATTAAATATCCTTTGATACGATAATTAAATGAAATATTGGGTTTACATATCTGTTATATTTTTAAGTTTAGTAAGCTTAAAAACCTTCTCTCAAGATAATTCAATTAAGGGTTATCGGATAGAAGGTGATGATGTCATTTTTACTTTTGATAAAAGAGACTATACTCAAGCTACTGACGAAAAGACTCAACAAAAGCTAGAATTTGATGATTTTGATATTAAAAATGTTGTTGTTGCAGGAAATTTTAATTCATGGTCAAGAGATAGTTGGAAAATGAATCGTGTTAGTGAAAACATCTTTGAGCTTCGCAAAAAACTTGCGGACTTTCAAGATGATTTTAACTGGGAATTCAAGTTTGTGATTAACAATAGAATTTGGGCCGAACCTGATGAAACTGTGGGTAATATTACCTATGCTAAAGAAGGAAACAAAAATTACTATACGTACAATCTAAAAATGTACTCGGGGTATCCAAGTAAAAATGGCAACGCGAAATTTTTTCTAAAAGGATATAGAAATGCACGAAAAGTGGTTTTAGCTGGCTCTTTCAATAAATGGAATGAAGAGCTTTTTATCATGCATAAAACAACTGAAGGCTGGGAAATTTCATTGCAATTGAAGCCTAATAGTTATGAATACCGTTTCATCATTGATGGATACTGGATTGAAGATCCTGACAATCCTAACAAAACTCCTAATGAATACGGCGAATACAATTCGGTTATAGATATTAATCAAAGAGTTCAGTTTTTCTTAGAAGGTTATACGCAGGCTAAAAAAGTAATTTTAGCGGGATCCTTTAATGATTGGTCCGAGAGTTCTTATGAAATGACAAAATTAGAAAATGGTTGGACTTTTTCTACTCGTTTACCATATGGAAAACATCATTATAAGTTTGTTGTAGATGGAGAGTGGATAACAGATCCATCAAACTCCGTGAAAGAATTTGATGGACATGGTAATATAAATTCTGTTAAAATGGTCAAGTAATTATAACTCTGCTGCTAATCTACTACCTTGATCAATGGCTCTTTTGGCATCAAGTTCAGCTGCAACATCAGCTCCTCCAATTACGTGAACATTTGCTCCTTTTGCTTGTAATGGTTCTAATAATTCTTTAAAAGGTAATTGACCTGCACAAATGATAACATTATCTACTGGAAGTACTTTTTGCTCCTCGTTTTGTGTGTAATGTAATCCTTCATCATCAATTTTAGTGTATTGCACTTCGTTAATAAACTGAACATTTTTCTTTTTAAGATTTGCTCTGTGAATCCAACCTGTTGTTTTTCCTAAGTTTCCTCCAAACTTGCCTTTACTTCTTTTGAACATAAAAACTTCTCTTGAAGAGGGATGCACATGCTTTTCGACGCCTTCAATTCCACTTCTAGCCTCTAAACTCTTATCAATTCCCCATTCTTCTAGCCAAGCATCTATATTTTGCGAAGTGCTTTCGCCTTCATGCGTTAAATATTCAGAAAGGTCAAAACCTATTCCTCCAGCTCCAATGACCGCTACTCTCTTTCCAACTGGCTTTTTAAGCTTTAAAACATCTATATAATTTAATACTTTTTCATGTTCTATACCATTAATTCTAGGAACACGAGGTGAGATTCCTGTGGCTAATATAATTTCATCAAAATCTTCTTGCGTTAAATCTTCTGCGGAAACTCTTGTATTAAGCTTAAGATTTACATTGTGCAACTCGATTTGTTTACCGAAATAACGAATCGTTTCATAAAATTCTTCTTTACCCGGAATTTGCTTAGCAATATTAAACTGCCCTCCTATTTCAGATTCACCATCAAATAAAGTAACATCATGGCCTCGTTGCGCCGCCACAGTAGATGCAGCCAATCCAGCAGGCCCTGCTCCTACTACAGCTATTTTTTTCTTTTTATCTGTTGGCGTATAGTTTAATTCTGTTTCATGGCAAGCTCTTGGATTAACCAAACAACTTGCAACTTTTTGCTCAAAAACATGATCTAAACAAGCTTGATTACAGGCAATACATGTGTTGATTTCATCATCTTTTTCCTCTTCAGCTTTATTCACCCATTCTGGATCAGCTAAAAACGGACGCGCCATCGAAATCATATCTGCATCTCCTTCAGAAAGTACTTTCTCTGCCGTTTCCGGCATATTAATTCTATTTGAAGTTACTAATGGAATAGAAACTTCTTCTTTCATTTTTTTAGTAACCCAAGTAAAAGCCGCTCTAGGAACTGAAGTTGCAATGGTAGGAATTCTTGCTTCATGCCAACCTATTCCAGTATTGATAATCGTTGCTCCTGCTTTTTCAATCTCTTTTGCCAATGTTACGATTTCATCCCAAGAACTTCCGTTTTCTACTAAATCAAGCATTGACAGTCGGTAAATTATGATGAATTCTTTACCTACTTTTTCTCTAGTTTGCTTTACTATTTCAATAGGTAAACGCATCCTATTTTCATAACTACCTCCCCAATCATCATTTCTTTTATTCGTTCTTTTCGCAATAAACTGATTAATCAAATATCCTTCTGAACCCATAATTTCGATTCCATCATAACCAGCCTCTTTGGCAAGAGATGCTGAACGAACAAAATCTTTGATTGTTCTTTTGATTCCAGACTCTCTAAGCTTAAAAGGTTTAAATTGATTAATAGGGGCTTTGATAGCTGAAGGAGCAACATTTAATGGATGATAACCATATCTTCCGGCATGTAATATTTGCATGCATATTTTTCCTCCTTCTTTATGAACGGCGTCAGTAATTACTTTGTGGTGTTTCGCGTGCTTCTTAGTACTCATTCTTGCAGAAAAAGGACCTGTCCAACCTTGAATATTAGGCGCAATTCCACCTGTAACAATTAATCCTACACCTCCCTTTGCTCTTTCGGCATAAAATGCAGCAATCTTTTCATAACCATTTTTTTCTTCCTCTAATCCTGTATGCATAGAACCCATTAAAATTCTATTTTTCAGCGTTGTAAATCCCAAATCTAATGGTTCGAAAATATGTTTATACTTAGTCATCTAGTTTGTTGTTTTTAATTTTATTATGCATGCATAATAACTGCAAGATAATTCTATTTTCTTAAAATAAAAATCATAAATGTTATTTATAAGCAAATTTTTCAGGCATTTATTACGAATTCGCCGTAAATTTGCACCTCCCATATTTTATCAAAATGAAAAATATAAAAGTCTTACTACTACTTACCTTATCGACATTTAATTTTGTTTTACTTGCTCAATCTGCTCCCATAGCTATTGATGGTTTTTTTGATGATTGGACATCGAACTTAACCACTTATACAGACACTAACGAAACTATTGATGGTGTAGATTTATTAGAATTTCAAGTTACGAATGATGAGAATTATTTATACATCAGAATAAAGGCAGATCGAGAATTTGATTTGACGGAAGGTAGTCCAATTTTACATAACTTTTTCATTTATTTAGATACAGATAACAATTCTGAAACTGGTTTTAAAGTTAGAGATGATTATGGTGCTGAATTAGGAATTGAATTTGCAAATCGAATCGTTTATAACAATTTCACAGGAACCTCAGATCCACAGGTACGTTTTGCTGATATTGAATTTAGATCTGCCCCAACGGTTACCTCCGATGAGTTTGAAATTGCCATTGGGCGAAATTCAATTCCTGATGGAACTAACGCTTTATTTCCTTCTTCTAACGTGAAGATTTTATTGAGAAATAGAGAAAATTTTGATTGGTTACCAAATCTAAATAATGTTTTCACTTATACTTTTGATGAAACTCCTGTAGCACCATATACACCTGTAGATTTTAACAAAACTGATGATTCTTTTATAAGAATAGTTGCATACAACACTAAATTAAATTCGTTGCTCGATAACAGCAAACTCGATGAATACGAACGTATCATGAAAGCAGTTCAACCAGATATTGTTGGTTTCGTTGAGAGTTATGATACAAGCACGAGTTATATCAAATCATTATTTGACGATTGGCTTCCTCTAGGAACTACAGATGGTTGGCATGTTAGAAAACATGGTGGTGAAGTTACTGTTTCTCGATGGGAAATTATACAGGAGTGGGATTTAACAAGACAATTTCCTGTATTAATTGATTTACCTGATAGCTATGGAACTGATTTACTATATACCAATGCCCATTTAAATTGTTGTGGTGCAGATGATGCACGTCAAGACCAAGCGGATCAATACGCAGCTTTTATTCTAGACGCAAAAAATGAAGATGGAATAATTACTTTACCTGAAAATACTGCTATTGTATATTCTGGGGATTTAAATTTAGTTGGATTATCACAGCAATTAACAACCTTGTTAACAGGAGATATTCAGGACACTTTTTCTTATGGAGCTGGCGGCCCGTTAGACTGGGATAACACAGACTTAAAAGAAGAAAATGCGTTGCAAAGTGAAAAAAGAATGAGCTATACTTGGAGATCTGATAATTCTTCCTTTCCTCCTGGTAAATTGGACTTCATGATTTTTTCTGATTATGTATTAACTTCTGAAAAATCTTTTGTGATTCAAACGGAAATTATGCCTACAGATCGTTTAAATTTATATGGATTACAACAGTTTGATACTAGCATAGCATCTGATCATTTTCCTGTTGTAACAGATTTTTCAGTAAATAGAACACTTAGTAACCCAGATGTTGTATTACTCGAAAATAGTGCTTTTCCAAATCCGACTTTTGGAGACTTAAACCTTCAATTTAAAGAATTTAACAATTACTCAATTACTATTTTTAATTCAGTAGGAATATCAGTTTTATCTACCAAAATTTCGTCATCTAAAGTTCGCCTAAATATTGATTCTTTTGCAAGTGGTTTATATCACGTAAGAATTCAAAATGATCAGGGTGAAAATCAAGTTATAAAAGTGATTAAAAAATAAAAAGAACACTTCTTTTTTGAAGTGTTCTTCCTTTAAAAATCTATTTTACTAAAAACTAGTTCATAGGAATTTCAATAAACAAAAGTTCAGAATTTGTGTTTGCTTGAATATTAAAAGTATTCGTTTGTGAAACCCCAAGAGCGTCGCGATTTAACAATTCCTGATTATCTACCACCAAATTACCGCTTATATTCATAATGTACACTCCATGTCTTTCAGATTTTAAATCGTAATTAAAAGTTTTTCCCTCCTCTAAATCGATTCGGGATAGTTTAGCATCTTGATGAATTTTCAATTCAGTATTATCTGAATCATCTAATGAGCTAACTAATACTTGAAGCTTGTTTTTTCTATCCTCTGGATTAAAAGATTCTTGATTATATCTTGGTTCAACACCATCTTTATTTGGTATAATCCAAATTTGAAATAAACTCAAATGCTCCTCGATTGAGCCATTCATTTCAGAATGATAAATACCTTTTCCTGCCGACATTACCTGAACCTCATTTGGTTTAACATACAACCATTCATTCGACATGCTATCTTTATGTTTTAAAACACCGCTTAAGGGAATTGTTATAATTTCCATGTTTTGGTGAGGATGCGTGCTAAAACCTGTTCCAGGAGCTATCAAGTCATCATTTAAAACACGTAATGCTCCATAATGAAGTCTGTTTGGATCATAAAAATTTGCAAAGCTAAAAGAATGGTTAGCCTGCAACCAACCATGATTTGCAAATCCTCTTGTTTCTGCAGGAAACTTTTCTAGTTTCATGATTATCTAATTTTATCTAATAAATTACTTAATATTTCTGCTTCGTCTTCCGTCAAATTTTTTACTACATCGAAATCAGTCATAGACTTGTCTAATTCCGATAATAAGAGTAATCCTTCATCGGTAATACTCACATACACTACTCTTCGATCATGCTCACATCGCGTTCGAGCGATTAAATGTTTCTCCAATAATTTATCCATTAAACGAGTAACATTCGGAGCTCTATCAACCATTCGATCTTTGACAATTTGTACTTTAGTTTTCTCGCCAGCTCCTCTTAAAATTCGGAGTATATTATATTGCTGAGGAGAAATACCATAAGGTTTAAAAAACTCAACTTCTTTTGTATTAATCCAGCTTGCTGTGTATTTAATATTTAAAAAAGCTTTTAGCTTGTTACTCTCAAATGTTGTATTAATATCCTTAGCTATGTCTCCCATCTTATATTGATTTTTCGAATTCGATAACCGCTTCCTTTAGCTGCGATTTTAACTCTTCATGCTGTATATCCTGCTCTTTAAAGTTTTCATAAAACTGAGGTAATGAGAAACTTGCTACAACATTTGCTCCCATGTGTGGGAAAGTTGCTTTAGCACTTGTTAAAACGGAAGCTCCACCTCTAGCTCCAGGAGAAGTTGCCATCACTAGTACCGGTTTATTTCTAAATACTTCTTTATTTTTTCGAGAAACCCAATCAAATAAATTTTTAAATGCCGCAGTATAAGAACCATTATGCTCTGCTAAAGAAATGATAAAGCCATCATATGAATCTAAAGCTGAGTTGAACTGAGAGGCTCCTTCTGGATATTCATTGTTTTTTTCTACATCTTCACTATAAATTGGAACTTTATAATCATTTAAGTCCAAAACATCATATGCTAAGTTATTTAGCTTTGATGCTGCATGAGTTGCTAATTGTTTATTTATTGAAGTACTACTTGTACTTCCTGCGAATGCTGCTATTTTTTTCATATTATATTACTTTCTATTAAATTTTCTCCTTTTATTATTTTGGCAACAGGACATTTTCCTGCTATTTCTTTAAGTCTCTTTTTTTGTTCGTCTGTTGGTTCTTTTTCAAAAGAAATATCTTCTACAAAAACTTGAGAAACTCCATTTCCCGTTTGAATATTCTTTTGAGTAATATCTACAGATATTTTACCTAAATCCCAACCTTTACGTTGTGAATACATTCTTAAGGTTATTGCAAGACAACTTCCTAAAGCTGTTAATAAATACTCTACAGGAGTTGGGGCGTTATCATCACCTCCAACAGTAACAGGTTCATCTATTACAGCGAAATGATGTCTCATTCTCGATTCAGCCAAATAATCTCTTGACGATAGTTTTACCGATGCTTTATTCATTTGTTCTTTTACTAAAAATATATGATACTATAACTAAAATGAAACCTATCAATGCTCCCATTTGTTGTCCGTCGCCAATCATTACATGAGCGAAAAAGGCAAGTAATGTATTAAAAAAGAAACCAGCATACGCCCATTCTTTTAATGATTTGTTCGCTATAAACCAGATAGCGATTAAACCCAAAATTTTTGCGGTAGCTAACGGATAAACCAAATAAGTTGAATACCCCATTGCTTCAAAAGCTTTTACAATTTCAGCGTTATTAAATATGTACATACTCACCGAAAACAGCATAAGAGCAGTTAACAATCCAGTAGCAACATAATAGATGATTTTATTTTTCTTCATGATTAGGTTATTTAATTGTTATACAAAGTTACAAAGAATAAATTTATTTTCCAAGGAATATAAATTTATGGAATATAATTTAATTTATATTTATTCAAATTAAATTTATAAATTTGCATAAGTGCTTATATAAATAATAATTTAAATATGGATGCTTTACAAGGAATTGGAGAAGTTGGAATAGGATCTCGTCTTAAAAGATTAAGTGAATATATGATGAAAGAAACTCAGATAGTATATGATACTCTTGGATTTGATTTTGATCCATATCTATTTCCTACATTGAAAGTTATACTACATAAAAAAGAAGTTACGAATACAGAAATCAATCAGAGTTTACAAACATCACAGCCAGCGACTACTCAGGCTATTAACAAATTAGCTAAAAAAGGGTTGATTCGTTTAAAATCAGACAAAGAAGACAAGCGTAAAAAACTCATTTCTCTTTCCAAAAAAGGTATTCAGCTAGTTGAAGACATTCAACCTCTTTGGGAAAGTATAGAACATACCATCAAAAATTACACACAAATTAAATCGGATTCATTAATCGAACACATCAATAAACTAGAAAAAAAATTTACTCAACAGAATTTTAGTGATGCTATTATGGAACATTATACAGTAAATAACAAAAAACAGCTAGAGGTTACAGGATTTAATCCTGAATATGCTCAATATTTTTATGAATTAAATATTGAATGGTTGAAAACATACTTTTACGTAGAACCTTTTGATGAAGAAGTTTTAAGTAAACCTAAAAAGTATATTATTGACAAAGGAGGATATATATTTTTCGCAAAATTAAATGACCAAGTGGTCGGAACTTTTGCCTTAATGCCTTTAGATGATAATGGAACTTTTGAACTGACAAAGATGGCCGTTTCTCCAGAACATCGTGGTTATAAAATTGGTCAACAATTAATGACCAAGTGTATTGATTTTGCCAAAAAAAATCAGTTCAACAAACTACTACTCTACTCAAACACTAAATTAGAAAACGCCATTTATATCTATAGAAAATTTGGTTTTGTAGAAATGAAATTGGAAGAAAACTCACCATATAAACGCAGTGATATTAAAATGGTTTATAAAGGATTGTAAGCTACGTAAATGAGAACCTGAAATAAGTTCAGGTTGATGTTTATTACTTTCATATTAAAGACAATCATTAAACAACAAGGTCTAAATCATTTGTATTAATTAGTTTTGCAGCTTTTAAAACAAAAAAGCAATACTTATGTGGATGTATTTAGGCCTTTTGGCTGCATTATTTTTAGGTTTACACAACTTATGCAAAAAGCATGCTGTAAAAGACAATGAAGTATATCCAGTACTTTTAGGTACACTAATTAGTGGACTTTTACTTTTATTGCCTTTTTATATCGGTTCTCACTTTTTTCCTGAGACAACCCAAAAAGCAGGGTTTATCATTCAGGATATTCCATTAAAAAAACATGGTTTTATTTTTATAAAATCGATGATTATGTGTGCTTCTTGGATTTTAGCATACCAAGCTTTAAAACATTTACCGTTAACTATTGTTGCTCCAATTCGTTCTGGCGGACCCTTTTTTACATTTCTAGGAGCGATGTTTATTTATCAAGAAAGACCTAGTTTGTATCAATGGATTGGTTTCTTTCTAATTATTTTCTCTGTGTATTTATATTCTCAAGTTGGAAAAAAAGAGGGAATAGTCTTTAAAAGCAATAAGTGGATTTATGCCATTATAGGTGCTACTTTTTTAGGAGCTTCGAGTGGTTTATACGATAAGTTTCTGATTCAGAAAATTAGTTTGAATCCGCAAACCTTACAATTTTGGTTTTGCTTTTATTGTATTCTTATTTTATTAGTTATTCTAAGTATTATTTGGTTTCCAAAAATTGAAAAACGTAAAGCTTTTAAATGGCGATGGTCTATTCCTGCAGTTGGAATTTTACTACAATTAGCAGATTACTTTTACTTTAAAGCATTACAAGATCCAGAAGCGTTAATTATGTTATTATCTGCGATTAAACGAAGTCAATTAATTATTGCTGTTATTCTTGGTGGAATTTTATTTAAAGAGAAAAACAAGCGAAAGAAATTAGTACCGTTAGCCGGAATTATGATTGGTGTAGCGTTGATTTTATATTCTTAAAAAATATTCCATGAATTTGGCAAATATTTATAAATCCCTTTCTCATAAGTATCCCTATATAATAAATCATCGTAATACCAAAACACATTCACTTTTTCTCCAATAGAAAACGGTTTAGTTATATTATTGGCATACCTTAATTTGACAAGAATATATTCACCTGGCTCATATTCTATTTTTACATAGGGATAATGAAAAGTTGTGTAATCATTTCTCATTCCGCCTCTTTCCTTTTTATAGCTTACAACTTCTGCTTCTATTTTTTCACATCCTTTTCTATTTTTAAGAAATTGTATTTTTGAATAAATTGAAGTAAACAATCCTATCAAAACAAATAATAGTAATGCCCAGGTCATAGACAATTATATTTATTATTAATTTTTATTCTCTTCCAACGCCTTAATAGAGTCAATTTTCTTTTGAAGTTCTTCTATTACTTTTTCATTTTTATTTTCACTCAATTTTAAATTTATTGAATCTAAAACTGCTTTTTGTTGGTCTTTAAACACATTAGAATTGATTTTAAAGTAATCGTTGGTAGTTTCACTTTCTTTCCAAGCTTCTCCCAACTGTTCAAAAACCTTTACATTCCACTCACTCGGATGCTTTGCATCAATCCAAACAACATCACGATACTCACTATCTATTAAAGCTAAATCTGGTGTTGCAGAACCATCAAACTTACTTGATTCATCTCGAATTGCAGAAATCGTACTTAAGAAAAACATACGCTTTCTCCCAGCAATTTCTTTAATATAAGGTCTAAATTCAACTGGCTTATTAACCGACCAATCAAACTCTTTTCGAGACTCGATTACTTTTAAAGGCATTGCCGAAACTCCAGCATATCCTTGCTTTTTAGACGCATGATCGTAATAATATAACTTATCCGTTCCATCAGCTGGTATAAAAACACTAAAAGTTAAACTTGTTCTTTCCTCTCCTACTGGCTCTAAACCAAACCAATGGTACAATCCTGTGTAAGCATCCGATTTGGTATCAGAAAAATCAAAATCGGTAACAAAAGGTTGTTGATTTTGATCATCTGGTAGATCTGGGATTTTAACCGCAGTTTCCATATTCCAAGGTAACGGATCACTGAAACCACCTATAAATTTTAACGATTCTGCTTGTAAGCGAGAAACTTTTTCAGCTAAGGTATTTTGACGTGTTAAATACGGAAAATTGCGCATTTCTTCAGGAGAAATATACGTCCCTTTTCCAATTAAAATACGCTCGATATAATCGTTAAAATCGTGCGCTCCATTTTCAATAACCATTACACCTCCGAAACTTGGATAAGGGAAAAAGAAACCTTTCCATTTAATCAAACTCACCACTTGAACCCAAGCTCCTTTATCATTTTTCATGTAATAGGTATCACTTGGTTCCAAATTAAACAATTGAAAAATATTGAAACGCTGTACAACTGCATTGTAAGTATTTCTACTAAATTTTAAAGATTCACCTATGGAGAATGTAACCGGAATTCTGTTTTCACTTGAAAACCTTGGAAACGGAGTTGTACTTGACACTGCAAAAACCTCTTCTGTATTATCTGTCATACCCTGCCAAGCATATTTTTCTGTTGGCTGAATAGCCATGGTCCATTTATTAATAGAATCGATTCGAACTAAATGCGGTAATGAAACATCTTTCGTTTCTCCGACAGATTCATTTGCCATTGAAAAGATATTCATTAATGGTTGAATACGTTCGTTACGAGTTAAAGGCAACTCATTAATTTCTACACGATTTAAGCTATTAAATACGTTGTACGTTTTTACGTAATCGTACATTTTTAAATGCCATCCGATAAAATACAATCCACCTAAAAAAACAAGAATACCAAGAAGCGTAAGTAAACGACCTCCTGTACTTGCTGTTCTTCTAAATTTTCGCAAACCAAAAAACAACACACTAAAACATAGTAAAATGATGAAGATATATTTTCTAACAAACAGTAATGCAGGTTGATAATCGTCTCTTAAAATAAAAAGCAGTAAGAGCAATACAATTATCCAAAAGATCACGATAAACTTTTGTTTACCTCCTTTATTCCAATAGTTTTTAATCATTTTTTTAGTTTTTGGTTGTCATTATGAATGGTAATGAAATAATCTTAAAATTGAGATTCCCACCTCCGTGGGAATGACATCATCAATTTACTAAAGTAATCCTTTGTCTTTTAAACGTTCTCTTGCGCTTTTTTGATCTTCTTTAGGAGCTTCTTCCTTTTTTACTTCCTCTACAATTTCTTCCTTCTTTTCAGACTTCAAATCCTCTATAAAATCTTTTCCTTTATCAATTGTTTCTTTCACAATATCACCTATTGATTCTGAATGTTCATCAATCACTTCACTAGATTTAAAAATAAACCCAGCTACATACGTTCCAACTATAGTTCCTACAATCATTGACATAAATAATGAAACAGTTGTTACACTTATAGGTAGCATGAATTGAGCAACTATAATCCCCATTAAAAATAAGGCGCTAACAAATACTAATCTTAAAATAAATGTTTGTTGATATACAAAACCTTTGGTATCCGTTTCTTTCATTTGTAGCTCCTTTGAGTACATTAACTTATTAAAAATACGGTACAATTTATTTCCATTGGATTCTCTCCAATACAATACGATTCCAAATAATATTGCTGCTACGAAAAGTATTAATTCTAATGTCATGGTTATATGTTTTTCTTAATTGTTTCTATCACCCAATCTTTTAATGAGCCGCTCCAATCTTGATACAAATTGTAAAATATTTCTTTATCGTACCAGTATAAAAATAAAACATCTTTTGGTGAAATACTCACTAATAATTTCCAAACTAAATCTTGTTCGTTCGGTTTTAACGATGAATGTGGACTATGCAAGGCAATGTATATATCTCTATCAACAAAATCTGCAACTTTCGTTCGAGGATCAGATTTCTTCTTCTCTAAATATCGGTCTAATCCCATAATTCTTTTACGTGCAGAAATATCAATCTTATTTAAATATCCTTTAAAAAGCATTGGGTCATCTAGTATGTTTTTTACTGATTGTGTGTCCTCTGTTATGTATTCAGAAAGTAAAAACTTTTTGATACGCTCATATCTTTTTAATGTAATGTTTGAACTAACATCACACTCTATCATTAAATGAGATGTTAACTTCTCAATTAATTCATCATGAGAAATATGATACATTAATACATCGTGATTTGTATCTTTTATAGCCTCCTTGTAGGATTCCATATCTTCAAAAACTAAAATCGGAGACAAAAAGCTTTTTAATACATATATACCACCAAACGCCTCTGTATAAAAAGATTCGGTGTTATATGTAATGTTCTCCAAACTGATCTCTCGTTCTCTTAAATCTCCATAAGTATTTGCGGAATCAAGTAGTTTTTGGTGAACAGCTTCATCAATAAAATTATTATCACTTCTGAATAGCTCAATCAATTGTAATTGCTCTTCTTTTGCTTTATCCAAATCATCAATTAACCTGAACTTAACGGTAATATTCTTGTATTTTAAAACATCTAAAGGTTCGTAAAACACATCGATATCCTGATCGAAATCAACACAAATAGCAGAATCCCTGGTAATGTTTTCAATTCGTTTTTGATGTTTTTTAAACACCAATTTCATTAGTTCTTTATCAAATGAATGAAACGGATTATAAATTGGCAACCCTTTTTGTAAAGGTGTAATAATGATACAATGTGGATTAGCATCACCGTGATTTAAATAATGTGTTTCACCTTTTTCCTCAGCGATTTCCGGGCTCCAACCTATACCATCAATAAAAAAAGAATTTAACTTAGTTTCGGCAAAACCAAGCTTCACCAAACACTTGTTATAACGCTCAACCAATTTACCATTAATTGGTATTAACTCTCCTTTATATAAATCTGCTTCTTTAAGTTTTTGCATTAGTTTACAAAAGTTACTTTACTTATTTTTCCGTTTTTAATTTCATAAATAGCAATAGCTTCAATTGGTTTATCAGAAATTCCAGTTATTCTTTCATAATCGATTACTTTATTTCCTAAAACCATTCTTTTAACTATTTCACAATGTAAATTTGGATAGGTTTTAAAAAGCTTTGCATATCCTCCTTTAAAATTTGCTTTTCCTTTGCCTTTTAATTTATTAGGATAATCATAGATTTCAAAATCATCACTATATGGTTCTAAAAAAGCATCAATATCACCAGCGTTATATCCATTAACCTGACGTTGTACTAACTGCTCTGGAGTATCTTTAATAATACCATAAACTGGAAAAGCTGTTCCTCCTTTAATGACAAAATCAATTGCTTTTACTGCTTCTAGGTTTTCTAAGGGATTTTCATTTAAGATAACCAAATCGGCAAGTTTTCCCTCCTCAATAGAACCTAACTCTTTCTGTTTGTCTAATATTTTAGCCCCATTTATTGTTGAAGTTTGTAATACTTGAAGGTTTGTTAAACCTGCTTTTTTCATCGCTATCATTTCATCAAAAAGCGAAGTTGCATGTAAAGTTCCTATATTCCCAGCATCAGTTCCTGTGGCTACGTTGAATCCATTATCTATTGCTTTCTTCAGATTATATGCCATTAACTTTTCATCATTCTCAAGCTTGACTTTATTATTATTTGCATATGATTTCCATCTCTCCCAATGCTTAAGAGATTTCATCTCCAATTTTTTAGAATCATATAAACTTCCCAGTACAGTTGGGTTAGAAATATTGAAATCTTCCTTTGACGGTGCTATATTTTGTGAAAATGATTTAATATAATTTTTCATGACAATTAATGTTGGTATATAACTAACATTATTATCCTTAACCATTTTTATAAACTCATCATCAATTTTTTCATCTTCAACACTATGAACTAAAAAATTAGCGCCTGCTTTAATAGCTTTTTTAGCCGTACTTAGTTCAGTAGCATGAACCGCAACTTTTAAATTATTTTTATGAGCTTCATCTATTGTTGCTTTTACAATTTGATAATTCTTTTCTTCATCTTTCTTTGATCTTGCGATATACCAAATCTTTATAAAATCTGGTTTTAACGGAATTTGTTTTCTAACCAACTCTCTTGCTTCTTCTGGAGTATTGGCTTTAATAATTGGAGCATTTTCTATTTCAAATGCTTTTGGTTGATATGTTGAAACTAAAGGTCCAGTAATAAATATATTTGGGTACTCACTTATATCAGCATATTTATCTCTTAAATCAAAATTATATATAGGACCACCAACATCAATTACAGTTGTAATACCACATCTTAAATAACGTTTTAAGAAGTCAGTCGTATATCTTTTCAACCAAGTTCTTTCATCTTCATAATCTTTAAATTGTTTCAAATTTGCTACATCTGGTCTAGTGTATAAACCACCTGATTGGAAAAGATGAATATGACTGTCTATTAAACCTGGAATCATCCACTTACCGCTTGCATCTATTACTTTATAGCTAGTTTCAGGTTTGATGCTTTTTGATATTTTTGCAATTTTTTTATTCGTAACAAGAACATCTTTCGTGGTAATTTTTCCAGTTTTAACATCTACTACTTGAATATTATCTATTAAAACAGATTCACCATTAGCATTATACTTTTCACTTTCAACTACGATATCTGGATATAAATTAATCTCGTCTATTTTTTCTTGCCCAAACAAGAAAATTGATGAAAGTATTAAAGTAGTAGTTATGATTTTTTTCATTTTTTTAAATATTGTGCTGAAATTTTATTTTTTAATTCTTTTAGTTTACTATCCAAGATACTATTTGATATATACCTATCAAAATTGAAATTAAAAGAAAAACGAATATTAATACACATCCGTACTTAAACAACTTTTCAGTAAATGTTTCTTTATATTCTTCAGTTTTTTTGTCAATGGTTAATTCATTCCTAGAACCATAAACAGCTTTTATAACTGGAAAATAATTATAGTCCTCAATAAATAACCAATCTTTATTTTCTATACGTATAAATCTTTCAGACTCTGGTTGACTTTCAAGGTAATCAAACTGTCTGGAGTTCAATAATAACTCTTTTGCATATTGAATTACTCCTAACTTATTTGCCTCTATATGGATATTATCATCCATATCGGAGATTATACTAAAATAAGCCTCTTCCTCACTATAATTTTCAAGATTATTTAATGCTTTTTCAATATGAATCTTTTCCATTACTTCTTCTCGAATTGCTCTCTCGCTTCCAATTCAATGTTCATTTGATTGATACGAGCATCTACTTTACGTTTGAAGTCAGTATCAGCAATTGTAGCAACATTGTCTAAATAACGAACAACTTCTTGTCTTCTAATTTCTGAAAAATCCAAGCCTTTCATGTTAGTCTTCATTAATTCTTGAAGCATATTGAATTTGGTTTCATAATCTTTCTTGAAATATATTTCCGGGTTTTCGAACCAATCTTGTTCTAAATCAAAATCTGTTAAACGTAATGAAATTGCTGATTGAATATTACGAACATCTCTTGAAGAAAAGAATGGAAATATCTTTTGAATTTCTTTATACAAACCCGCAAAAAACATATGTTCGTTGGTTTTATACTGCTGCTCTACTCTATCATACACCTCATGAACACGCTCTTCAGTTGGCTTTTCAATACTGCTAAGAACATCACCCATACTTTTTACAAATCCTTGATCTGCTAAATAATTATAACTAGAAGGATCTGACATGTTTACGAAGTCAGGCATCGTTTTATGAAACTTCTTCCACCAAATATAATCTTGATCTAAAAAGTCATTTTCAGTTCTTGCTCCATCGATTTTAAAACGACCTTGTACACGTGAAATAACCGCTTTATCTAACATTTCAGGAAGGTTTGTAAACAATCCGATTGAACTATTTCCGTAATTAACTGCATACGCTCCTTCTGTATATCGCAAGAAAACTCCAATAACCTCTTTTACACCAGCAGAAACTCCTTGAGCTGTTCTCTCCTGTAAATTGTTTTCTGCATCGTCAATTGGTGCAAAAATTAACTTTGTTGGGTCTTGCATTGGTTTCATCCATTCAACCATTTTTTCTGCTGATCCTCCTTGAAACGTAGAAATTAAAGTATCTGGCATTGGATGAAATAAGAACGGAATATCTAAATTATCCGAATGTTCCTTTAATCGAGTTGCAATTGCCGCAATCAACATACTTTTTCCTGTACCTGGAATACCATATCCCATAAATACTGGCATGAATCCACCTAACTCTTGGAAAGGGTTTTTCTGAGCATCGAAATCATAGCTTAACATACGCTCCGTTAAACGACGCGCAAAGTGTTTTGCATCCTTATTTCCTACAATTTGCTCAAACTGAATTTTATTAAACTCGACACTCTTTGCTGTTCCACTAAAAGTATTTTCCCAACCTGAAACCGCAAAATCTGAATTTTCAAGCTTGTAAGTTCTATCGGTAATTGTTTCAGTGTATTCTAGGCTACTTTTTCTAAGATTAATTTCATCAATTAAAGCTTCAAAATACACAACTGTAAAGTCAATTACATCTTTATCCGAACCAATAATATCTGGATGAGACAAATATTTATCATAATAAAATAAGCAACAAGAAATTCCTTTCAACGGAGAAAATAACGACACCTCAGGAATTCCCGCAAACTTCTGTTTCATTACAGATAAATCATCAGAAGCATAAGGCTTTAAATCATGTAGAATTTTATAAGCTGTAGCAAACAACTGAAAAGCTGTTGCTGTTTGCATTTTACTTTCAAACTCTCTTTTACCATTTGCATCTAAAGCTGCTCTTTTTTCAGCTAAACCTGATAATCCAGAAGCATCGGTATAACTATCTTTAATCCAAATTCCTAAAGTTAAACCTTCTTGAACTGCATATAGTGTTTGATTCAAGAAAATAGGAATAGCAACTGAATCAGGTAACAATCGTTTTTTTAATGCTAAAATTGTCTTTGAAACTGAAGTTAACTCAGAAGCTCCTCCGCCATTTGCTCTTGATAAAAACAATAGAATAGATTCATCTTTTTCGTTTTTATCTTTATTTTTTGCTCGCTGCCCCTGCTCCCACTGAATACTTTTTAAATATCCACTAGCTTCATCACGAAGCATATCTAATTCATTTTTCTTAATTGGAAAGGTTGAATTGTGTTCCATATTCTTTAGTTTACAGTTTTTAGTAAGCAGTAACCAGTTTAATGCTACTCACTTTCTTAACTGATATTTTTTATTTCTTTTTAAACTCCGAATTTTTCTGGGTGAATCATCATATAATTGATGAGTTTCCCAATTTCTATACTTTTATTCTCTAATAACTCTTTCTTTTCTTTGGTTATATAATTACAAGCTAAAGCAAATTCTAACCAAAGCTGAGTTTCTGAATTCTCACTATCAGCATCAGAAAGTTTACTTTTAAAGTGTTTTACATATTGTCTTTTCCTATAACCTTCAGCAATAGCCGAACATACGGCTCTGCTAGAACGAATTATTTGAGAAGACAAACCATACATCTCTGATTTTGGAAATTCTTTAGTAAGACTAAAAATATCCATCGCAACATCAAACCCCTTTTGATAGGCCAATAATGTTTTAAAACTCATCTCTTTTTCTTTTTTATTTTTTTTCTTAATTGCAATATTTAACTGAACTGAATACTACAAACTGTAGACTGAGTACTTAAGTTATATCAATTTTTAAATCTGAAATTTGAATTGGTTCTTTTGCCAATTTATTTAAAACTTCTGGTGTTTTGTTATATAACATTTGAATAATTCTATGTGGCGCAAACACATATTTTCTATGTTCTACATCGTTCCACTTTTGTAAAATTTGCTTTGAAAAGAAACCACCTTCTTTGAATGTTCCTCCAGAGAAAACTTCATCTGTTTTAAAAGACAATGCATACGATTCTAACGGAATTTCTTTCTTTGCTATTCCTTCTAGAATTGCATGTGTAATTAAGTTTTCATCTTTAGCAAAAACATTATGCAAAGGACCTAAATCGATTCTCTTGATATACTTAGGATTTACATCTGGTAATTTTCTATCAATATTATACGCCAACGTATCTAAAGCCATATTTCGATCTCCACTTTCACGAAGAATTGCATACAATTTCTCTTTATAATCTTCAATTCGTTTTCCGTCGTAATTGAAATACATGAAACAGATGTAAGGTCTATTATCTGAAACATCGTAAAAACTCCAACTTGTTAACAAATCTGCTGGACTATTCTCAGGTGCTTCTAAAATTTTACCTTGAACAAATCGATTAAAAATATATTTCTGATTTACTGAATTATAATAAACCACTGAAGCCGCTTGAAATAATCTACGCTGTTTTATTTTTTGCTTTTTTCGTAATAGAGAATCTAAAAACTCCTCTTTCAAATCTTCAATATTCTCAAGTTTACTGATATACTCTTTTTTGAGTTCTAAATCATTATACAAATACCTAAACTCTAAATAATTTGGAAATCCAGATTCAGTTAAATCGATTTTCATATTATCGTCTTCGTCATACATGTATTTTACACGCATTGCCTCTATTGAATACAATAATAAATCGGTATACTGTTTAAAAATAACAAGCTCTTGACTACTGCATAAGTTTTGTCTTTGAATATTCACAATTAGCTCTTTAAGAACAAAATCTACCATCTTATGATAAAATACATATTGCTCTTTTGAATCTAATACAGCAGAATCTAAAGGAGTTACAATCATATTGAATTATTCGTACTAAAGGTTCTTATTTCTATAGATTAAAAAGACGGTAAAATTACCGTCTCTTTAATATTTTTCTATTTGCTATGATAATAAATCATCATCGTTTGACTCTGGTTCTGGATCATTGGTAGGCTTATCATCACCTCCTGAAGGAGCGTTTGCATCTGCCTTATAATAATCTTCGAACAATTCTTTCATATCAATTCCATAACGATCGGCAAAATTCTTTTGAATCTCAGAGTCTTTCTCACGGATTTCCTGTAATGCCTCAGCATATGACCCGTAAACACCTTGCATTACTTTTTCATGAACTGGAATATTATCCATCATTTCCTGACGTGCTTTTGCGCTAGCTGTATGCATTGCTGCTAAAGTCTCACCGATATGCTCATCTGTTTTAACTCCTAAGTGCTCTAAAATAGCAGCAAATTCCTGATCTGTTCTTGCTTTTAACGCTACGATATAACCATCGTAATACTTCAAACGCTCTTCAGTATCTGATTTTAATTTTGCTCTATGTGTTTGTAAATTACTACGTAAAGATGTAAGTACTTTAATTGTTAAGTTATGTTTATGAACGAAGCTATCTTTACTAGCTGCCAAAGTAGTGTAGGCATTTTTCAAACCTTCTAGTTCTTCAACTTTTTGCTCTAATTTAGTTACCTTACCAATAGCTTGTGCATATTCAGCAGACTGCTTATCAGCAATTTCTTCTAACTCTTGACGAGCTTGTTTTAACAACGCATATTGCTCTTCTAACTGAGTTTCAACTTCCTTCTTTTTCTCTAATGCCTTTGTATGGTTTTTCGTAGCTTCTACAATTGCAACTTGCAACTTATCTTCTACTTCTTTTATTTCAACTTCACGTTCTTTTAAACGTGTAACTGCAGCTTGAGATTTGAATGATAATTCAGAAAGTAACGTTTGAACATCTGCACTTTCAATACGCTCTTGAAACATCGCTTTAGCCCTATTATCTGCACCAGCACGAACCTTCTCCGCTTCTTTTAATTCTTGCTCGGCTTTCGCAATTTTACTCTTTCTTCCCCAAAGGTTGTTCCACCAAGTATCAGGTTTATTTTGAGCATCTTCTAATTCTATCCTGGCTCTTTCTAAAGCTTTTTGTGCATCATCTATGATTTTTTGCTCATCAGCATTTAACGAAGAAAACTTTTCAAAAATGATTCCTACTTCATCCTGGTAATCCGTTAAATCTTTAATAGCATCTAAAAGAGTAGTTCTATCTTTTTCAGCCATATTCACAACATCGTCTAATGTTGCGTTTAATATTTTTTGTCTAACCTGAGGATCATCTTCTTGAGCTAATTTAGATTTCATGCTATCAATAGCTTTTCCCCAATTAACATCAACTTTTTCCGTTTTATCGTTAGAATTCGTTTCTAATAAATCAAAATCATCAGACATCTTGTGTGCGTTTTTTATAGTTGTACAATTTTTAAAGTTAGCAATTTCGTTAAAAAAAATTATTTAAAATAATTATTCAACAAATAATATGTAGCACTTTTTCCAAAAATGTTACACCTTTAAAACAAAAAAGAAAACCGCTTTTGCACAAAAGCGGTTTTTACTTCAAACTAGAAATATATGTAAACAAACAACTAACTAAAACCTAAAAGTTTTAGCGTTTCTTTTAAACAGTTGCTACCGCAACCTTTTCTTCTGACGTTTTCGCATCAAACTGATTAGAGGTGTTTTTAGAACCACCTGCTTTTAACGCATTTTCTCCCGAGAAGAATGTTTTGTGATCATCTCCTAAATCAGATCCTGCCATTCTTTGGTGTTTTACACAAGAAACTCCTTTTCTAATTTCCTGACGTTGCACTCCTTTAACGTAAGCTAACATTCCTTTTTCTCCGAAATATCCTTCTGCTAAATCATTCATATGAAGTGCAGTTGTGTGATATGTTGGTAATGTAATTAAGTGGTGGAAAATTCCAGCTTCTCGAGCACCATCCATTTGGAAAGTTCTAATTTTCTCATCCGCTCTGTTACATAATTCAGAACCATCGTATTTCGCATCCATTAAGTTTGCTCTGTCATAACCAGATACATCTTCTCCAGCCTCAACCATTGCGTCATACACTTGTGTACGGAAATTTAAAGTCCAGTTAAATGATGGTGAATTGTTGTAAACTAATTTTGCGTTTGGAACAACTTCTTTTACTCTGTTTACCATTGCTGCAATTTGACCTACGTGTGGCGTTGGCGTTTCAATCCATAATAAATCAGCTCCGTTTTGTAAACTCGTTACACAATCTAAAACAACTCTATCGATATTTGTTCCTTCTCTGAATTTATATAATCCATTAGCTAATCTTACCGGGCGAACTAACTTTCCATCTCTTTTTAATAATACTTCGTTATTAGTTACTTGATCTAAAGAAACCTCTTCACACTCAACGAAATCTAAATACTGAGAAGCTAAATCTCCTGGCTCTTGACTTACAGGTAATTTTTGAGTTAATCCAGCTCCTTCTGAATCCGTTCTTGCAACAATAACTCCGTCTTCAACTCCTAATTCTAAGAATGCATAACGAACAGCATTTAACTTTGCAATAAAATCTTCGTGTGGAACAGTTACTTTACCATCTTGGTGTCCACATTGTTTTGCATCTGATACTTGATTTTCAATTTGAATTGCACAAGCACCAGCCTGAATCATTTTTTTAGCTAATAAATAAGTAGCTTCTTCATTACCAAATCCAGCATCGATGTCAGCAATAATTGGAACAATGTGTGTTTCGAAATTATCGATTTGATCTTGCACATCTTCACCAGCTTCTAATCTTCTGAATAAATCATTCAACTCAATCGCATCTGCTTGACGTAAGAAATCATAAATCTCTTCGATTAATCCAGCAACAGCAGTTTTCTCGTGCATAGACTGATCTGGTAATGGTCCGAATTCAGAACGCAATGCTGCTACCATCCAACCTGATAAGTATAAATATTTTTTATCTGTAGTTTTATTATGTTTTTTAACCGCAATCATCTTTTGTTGAGCAACAAATCCATGCCAGCATCCTAAAGACTGAGTATATTGAGAAGAATCAGCATCATAATCTGCCATATCTTTTCTCATGATTGAAGCTGTATATTTAGCAATATCTAAACCAGTTCTAAAACGGTTTTGTGTTGCCATTCTTGCAGCATTTTCTGGACTAATTGCGTTCCAAGATTTACCGAACTTTTCTTTTAAGTTTCTTACCGTTTCTAATGCAGAACTGTAACTTCCTTGTGGTAAATTTTTCATAATATTGTATTTCTAAATAAGTTGTTTATAATAATGACTTGCCCTTTAAATGTTGCCGCATTTTTGGGGCTTTTTTTTGTTTTAATTTTTAAATATATTGATAAGCTGGAAGTGTTAAAAACTCTTCGAAATCCTCTGACAAGACTAAATCATCAAACAACTGAATCGCTAAATCAAATCTTCTGTTTTTGAATGATTCTTCTCCAACCAACTCTTTAATTTTTTCTATCTCTTGAGCTTTTAAATCTTGATACATTTCAACATCAAATTGCTCTTCACTTTCTAATCGAACACCTTTGTGTAACCATTGCCAAATTTGAGTTCTAGAAATTTCTGCTGTAGCTGCATCTTCCATTAGATTATATAGAGCAGCAGCACCATTTCCTGCTAACCAACTTTCTATGTAAAGAATACCGACATTAATGTTTTCACGAATTCCAGTTTCTGTAACAGTTCCAACTGGCATTTCAACCAATTCTTCTTCGGTAACTGTTAAATCTTCACGTTTATTATCGATTTGATTTGCAGTCGGCATGTGTTCATTAAAAACATCCATTGCCACTTTAACCAGTCCTGGATGTGCAACCCAAGTTCCGTCGTGACCATTTTTTACTTCCTGTAACTTATCACCTTCTACTTTAGCATACGCCGCTTTATTTGCTGCTTCGTCATTTTTAACTGGAATTTGAGCGGCCATTCCTCCCATTGCATGAACACGACGAACATGACAACGTTGAACTACTCTTTGAGAATATGCTTTCATAAATGGCGAGCTCATTGTTACTTGTGCACGGTTTGGTACTAAAAACCCTTCATGATTTCTAAACTTTTTTATGTACGAGAAAATGTAATCCCATCTTCCACAATTAAGACCCGCCATATGGTCTTTTAATTCGTATATAATTTCATCTAATTGAAAACTAGCTGTAATTGTTTCAATAAGCACAGTAGCTTTAATTGTATCTTGAGCAACACCTAAATATTCTTGAGCAAAAACAAAAACCTCGTTCCACCATCTTGCTTCTAAGTAATGCTCTAATTTTGGCAAATAAAAATATGTTGCTGTTCCTTGTTCTAATAACACTTTAATGTTATGGAAGAAGTACAACCCAAAATCAACTAATGACCCCGACATTTCTTCTCCATCTAATACAAAATGCCTTTCATTTAAATGCAAACCTCTTGGTCTTACTAACAAAACAGCTGTTTCATCATTTAAACTATAAGTCTTATCCTTCTTTTCGTTGTAGAACGAAATCGTTTTCGTGTTTGCGTCAAGTAAATTTTGTTGACCGTTTAATATATTAGAAATTGTTGGAGAATTACTATCCTCAAAATCTGCCATAAAGGTTTTAGCTCCTGAATTCAATGCATTAATTACCATCTTTCTATCCACAGGACCTGTAATCTCCACTCGTCTATCTAATAAATCTTGTGGTAATGGTTTACACACCCAATCTGAATTTCTAATAGACTCCGTTTCTTTTGGAAAAGAAGGATAATTACCTTCATCAAAATACTGTTGCATCTTGACTCTTTCCTCTAGCAACTCTAGTCGTTTATTATTAAACTTGACATGTAACTCTATTAAAAAAGCCTTCGCCTCTGGCGTTAAAATTGACTGGTAAGACTTCGCTTCAAATCCACTGAACTGAATCTCATTTAGAATTGCTTTAGTTTCCATTTTTATTCTTTTTTAAATAATTACACCACAATGTTATAAAATATTTTTGAACTCTCCAAGCGAACGTTCGCTAAATTTTAAAAAAAGTTAATTTTTATAAGTTCGCTATTATTCATAAATTTGATTTTATGTTATTAGAAGAACAATACATTCGCCTTATTTTTGGGCTGAAACTAAAGCAAATTAGAACGGAAAAAAACCTATCTCTGTTTGGTTTAGGAAAACTTACAGGCTTATCAAAATCTTATTTAAATGAGATAGAAAAGGGAAAGAAATATCCCAAAACAGATAAAATTGCGATTCTTGCAGAGAGTCTTGAAGTACCATACGATCATTTAGTCTCTTTAAAATTAGATAAAAACCTCGCTCCTATTGGTGAGATTTTACAATCAAAGATTTTAAAGGAAATTCCGCTTGACCTTTTCGGGATTCAGGAAAACAACTTAATTGATATTATCGCTAATGCACCTGCTAAAGTAAATGCTTTCATTAGTACCATTATTAAAATTTCTCAGAATTACAATCTTACGAGAGAGAGTTTCTTCTTAGCTTCTTTACGTTCTTATCAAGAAGCACACAATAATTATTTTGAAGATATTGAAGAAAGTGTTGAAAAATTCGCCAAGGCTTATCACATCAATCTTAATAAAAAAATCACTTCAGAAGATTTAAAAGAAATCCTAATTGAAGAATTCGGTTACAATGTAGATACTGAAGAATTATCAAAACACACCAAATTAACGGACTTAAGAAATATTTACATTCCGAAAAAGAACACGCTTTTATTAAGTAAAGAAATTTCGGAACCACAAAAAACGTTTATTTACGCCAAAGAAATAGCTTACAATTTCTTAAAAATAGAGGATCGATTGTATACGTTCCCTTGGATTAAATTTGAAAGTTTTGATCAAGTATTAAATAATTTTATCGCTTCTTATTTCGCTGGTGCTTTAATTATACCGAAACAACAATTAATAAATCAACTAAAAGATTTATTCAATAAAGAAGATTGGAATCCGCTTAGACTGCATAAAATACTGACAAGCTATAATTGTTCTGATGAAACTTTTTATCAACGATTAACGAATATTTTACCGACGGCTTTTAATATTAAGAACTTATTCTTTTTGCGTTTTACGCATAAAAAAGACTCTCCGAAATATCGCTTAAGTAAAGAATTACATATTACTCAGCAGCAAGCTCCTCACGCCAATCGTAACCAGGAACATTACTGTAGAAGGTGGGTTTCCATCAAAACCATTCAAGATTTTGAAAACTCAGACCAAAAAAAGTCTTCATCAGGAATTCAGATTTCGTCTTATGAAAATTCAACTAATGAATATTTAGTATTGTCTTCAGCCAATAAAGATCCATTTAAAAAAGATATTTACAGAAGTATTAGTATTGGAATGCTTTTATCTCCACACTTAAAACGAAAAGTGAAATTTTTCAAAGAAGATACTTTTGAGAAAAATGTAGTTGGCGTAACCTGCGAATCTTGTTCTGTAAAAGACTGTAAAGAGCGTGTATCAGAACCTTGGATACTAGATAAAAAAGCACGTTACAAAGAAATTGAAAACACCGTAAAAAACATCATCGAATCGTACGAGTAATCACCTTGAAGTGTGCTGGTATTTTCTTATTTTAGCACTCGCAAACAAACAAAGATCTATGGACATTAACTTCAATAAAAACGAAGACCACAATAAGTTGTTAGCTTCGGATTTAAAACAGCGTTTAGCCAAAATAAAATTAGGAGGAGGAGAAAAAAGAATTCAAAAACATCATGAAAAAGGCAAACTAACTGCAAGAGAGCGAATTGACTATTTACTTGATAACGATTCTGACTCTATTGAAATTGGAGCTTTTGCTGGTGAAGGAATGTATAAAGAACATGGTGGATGTCCTTCTGGTGGTGTAGTTATCAAAATCGGTTATGTAAAAGGCAAGCAATGTATTGTAGTAGCAAATGACGCTACTGTAAAAGCCGGAGCTTGGTTTCCTATCACAGGAAAAAAGAATTTAAGAGCTCAAGAAATTGCAATCGAAAATAGATTACCAATAATTTATTTAGTGGATTCTGCTGGAGTGTACTTACCAATGCAAGATGAAATTTTCCCAGACAAAGAACATTTCGGACGAATTTTTAGAAATAATGCCGTAATGAGTAGTATGGGAATTACACAAATTGCTGCTGTAATGGGAAGTTGTGTTGCTGGTGGAGCGTATTTACCAATTATGAGTGATGAAGCTTTAATTGTAGATAAAACTGGAAGTATATTTTTAGCTGGAAGTTATTTAGTAAAAGCCGCAATTGGTGAATCTATTGACAACGAAACTTTAGGTGGAGCAACAACACATTGTGAAATTTCTGGGGTTACCGATTATAAAGCTAAAGATGATAAAGATGCTTTAGATCGTATTAAAAATGTAATGGATAAAATTGGAGACTTTGAAAAAGCTGGTTACAATAGATCAGAAAGTAAAGCTCCTGCAAAAGATGAAAACGAAATTTTTGGAATTTTACCAAAAGCACGTCATGAACAATATGACATGATGGAAATTATAGAGCGCTTGGTTGATAATTCTGAATTTGATGAATATAAAGCTGGATACGGACAAACCATTATTACAGGTTATGCAAGAATTGATGGTTGGGCAGTTGGTATTGTAGCGAACCAAAGAAAAATTGTAAAATCGAAAGGTGCAAAAACTAAGCCTAGCGAAATGCAATTTGGTGGTGTAATTTATTCTGATTCTGCTGATAAAGCCACTCGTTTTATTGCAAACTGTAATCAGAAAAAAATTCCTTTAGTATTCTTACAAGATGTTACTGGATTTATGGTAGGAAGTAAATCTGAACACGGAGGAATTATTAAAGACGGTGCTAAAATGGTAAATGCCGTTAGTAATTCAGTAGTACCTAAATTTACTATTGTAGTTGGAAATTCATACGGAGCTGGAAATTACGCTATGTGCGGAAAAGCGTACGATCCAAGATTAATTGCTGCTTGGCCAAGTGCTGAATTAGCGGTTATGAGTGGTGCTTCTGCTGCTAAAGTTTTATTACAAATAGAAACGGCTGCCTTAAAGAAAAAAGGTGAAGAGATTACTAAAGAGAAGGAAGAAGAATTATTTAATAAAATTAAATCTCGATACGACGAACAAATTTCTCCGTATTACGCTGCTGCTCGAATTTGGACAGACGCAGTTATTAATCCGTTAGACACAAGAAAATGGATTTCGATGGGAATTGAAGCAGCAAACCATGCTCCAATTGAAAAGCCATTTAATTTGGGAGTTATTCAAGTTTAATTAGTTAATTTTAGACGCATTAACCAATTAAATTATTATGAAACCAATTAAAAGAAAACTTTTATTTTTTCTTACGATGGTGTTGATATCATCTATCAACTCTGAAATGAACGCTCAATTCTGGAAAAAAATAAAGAAAAAAGCAGAAGAAGTAGTTTCAAAGAAAGCAGACGAAAAGATTGATGATGTTTTAACTAAAAAAGAAAAAAAGAAAACCGATTCTGACTCCGAAACTAACAAAAATGACAAACCTTCGGGAGAGAAAAACAAGAAAGTTGATAATCAGTCAGGAAATAAAAATACTGCCGAGTTATACAGAAACTTCAAATACATACCTGGTGAGAAAGTCATTTTTTCGGATGATTTAGAATTCGAAGAAGTTGGTGAGTTTCCATCTAAATGGGATTTACTAAGAGGCGGTGTAGAAGTAGCGACTCTAGGAAAGGATAAGGTGATTTATGGTACTAGCGATGACTATAATCGAATCACTCCCCTTTTTAACTCTGAAAATTATCTCTCAGATGAATTTACCATCGAATTTGATATTTATGTTAACTCTTACCCAAAATATGGTCCAGAAACACAATATGACATTTCCTTTAGAAAGGAAAGCTTCTATGTTGGTATCTGTGATGTACAAATTAATATTGGGAAAAAAGGTGTAACTGGATTGGTAAAGGACAATAAAAGGGATTTTAATTTTGAAACTGTTCCTTCAGGAGAAGAGAATGACTGGCACCGTATTTCTCTTTCATATTATAAAAAGAAAATGAAGATATATTATGACGGACAGCGCATATCAAATCTTCCAAACTTTAAATTACCCATTGAAAAGTTTGCTATTCAAATGTATACTCATGATAAAAACCATAAAGTCGCTATAAAAAACATCAGAATTGCGTACGGTGGAGGACAAATGTATAAACGCATTCTTTCCAAAGGAAAATATAGCACTAATGGAATTTTATTTGATTCTGGAAAAGCAACAATCAAACCTCAATCTATGGGAGTTATCAATAAAATAGCTTCTATTATGAAAGAAAAATCAGATTGGAAATTTGAAATTATAGGGCATACAGATTCTGACGGTGATGAAAAAAGTAATCTCGAACTTTCAATTAAAAGAGCTCAATCTGTAAAAGAAGCAATTATAGAAAAAGGTATTTCTAAAGATCGTTTAACAGTTTCAGGAAAAGGAGAAACTGAGCCTCTTAATAAAAACTCAAACGAATTAGAAAAAACAAATAATCGAAGAGTAGAATTCATTAAAAAATAATAAACGATCAAGATAATTTCATAAGGAAACACCATTATTCTTAATGGTGTTTCTTTTTTATAAATACATTGATTTTTTTACATTTGCTTTCGATTAATTAATTACAGATAGAAATGGGAAGAGCATTTGAATTTAGGAAAGCAAGAAAGATGAAACGTTGGTCTGCAATGGCTAAAACCTTTACCAGAATTGGTAAAGACATAGTTATGGCTGTAAAAGAAGGCGGACCGAATCCTGAAACCAATTCTCGTTTACGTGTAGTTATCCAAAATGCAAAGGCTGCAAACATGCCTAAGGATAACGTAGCGCGTGCAATTAAAAAAGCATCAGATAAAGATACCGCAAACTATAAGGAAGTTTTGTTTGAAGGATATGCTCCTCATGGAATTGCAGTCATTGTAGAAACTGCAACAAATAATAATAACAGAACAGTTGCTAACGTAAGAGCTGCATTTAATAAATGTAACGGAAACTTAGGAACTTCTGGCTCTGTAGTATTTATGTTTGATCATGTAGTAAACTTTAAAGTGAAAGAAGAATCTCTAGGAATGGACTTAGAAGAATTCGAAATGGAGATGATTGATTTTGAAGTTGAAGAAGTTTTTACCGATGACGAAGACAACAGCATAATGCTATACGCTCCATTTGAACAATTTGGTGCAATTCAAGGTTATTTAGAAGAAAATAATATAGAAATCGTTTCTTCGGAATTTGAACGAATTCCAACTACTACAACTAAACTTGAACCAGAACAACAGGAAGAAGTAGAAAAGCTTTTAGAACGTTTAGAGGAAGATGATGATGTGAATCAGGTTTACCACTCGATGGAGATGTAAACTCAGAAAACATAGTATTTTCAAGACAAGCCCGCTATTTTAATAGCGGGTTTATTTATTTACAATCGTTTATTTTTAATTATATTTGAGTAAAACATGAACAAATAGTGAACAAATAATGAACAAATGAATTTCACCCTTCAATTAAATACCTACAAAAAGAAAAATGGAACGCAAGCAATAAGACTTCGAATTTTTACTTCTTCTAGAGATTCTCAATATATAGACGCTGGAGTCTCTGTTAAAAACTCACAATGGGATTCAAAAAAAGAACTTGTTAAAAAACATGCTTTAGAAGAGCAACTTAATGCTAAACTAAACACACTAAAAACAAGAGTTCAAAAATTATACTACGAAAACAAAGGAATTTCCGCTAAAAGGTTATTACAAATTTATAAAGCAAACGTTCATTATGATACTGAGTCCTTTACTGATTTCTACCAATCAATTATAGATGAAGATAAGTTAAAAAAAAAATTTAGAACAGCTAAAACAAAGCAACATTACTTAGATAAATTAAAAATGTTTTCAAGTTACGTTGCTTTTTCAGACATCAACCATAAATTCTTGAAAGATTATGAAATTTGGATGTTAAAAAGAGACAATAGAAAAAACACAATTGCCTCTAACCTTAGAAGCATCATTACAGTTTTAAATGTTGCAGTCAGAAATGGTTTGATAAAAGAAAATTTAGCTAGAGGATATAAAATTGAAAAGGAAAACACAGTAAAACAAACCTTAAATTTAGATGAAATTCAAAAGATTGATGAATTAGAAATACCTAAAAGACATAAGGCGATGAATGTTGCTAGGGATATGTTCCTTTTCTGTTTCTATTCTGCTGGAATGCGTTTTACAGACATGTGTTTACTAAAATGGAAAAACATAAAAGAGGACAACATTGTTTACACAATGAATAAAGTTAAAGACAGAGTTGGTTCAACCAGGACAATTCCTCTAAACCCTAAATCTAAAGCTATCTTAGAAAAATATAAAGGATTAAACAATACCTTCGTCTTTCCTCCTCTATACAAAGCTGAATTTAAAGATCAAGAACAAATTGAATATATTATTTACATCAAAAACAATAACCTTAATAGAGCTTTAAAAATTGTGGCAGACCATTGTGATATTGACAAGAGAGTTTCTATGCACATGGGCAAACACTCTTTTGCTGATTATGCTGTAAAAAGTGAAGTTAGTTTATTAATGATTTCAAAGCTATTAGGACATACTAGATTAGAAACTACTCAGCATTATTTAAAAGACTTTTATCATAAAGAGGAATCTGATACTATTAATAAATTATTTGGTTAAAAAAGAGGGTACGGTTGGCAAACCACACAACTCAGCAATTTTATTATATTTCCCTGCAAGTTTTTGTATTGTCTCTATATTTTTATTTGTCGATTCTAATACTTTGCCGGCGTTTCTTATTCTCTTTAAATGTTTTTCGAGTATAGCTTTAAAGTTTTTAAGCCTTCCCGATTTTTTTAAAGTCTCAATGTTATTTATTAATTCAAGTTCCGAACTAATTTCCTCAAATTCGATGTATTCACTAGAATCTAAATTAAGGGTTTCTTTCGCATTTCTTAATTCCTCGATAAAGTTATTTACCACTGGCAATAAAACGTTATTATTTGCAAGTAAAATACTGGGTTTAAAATCAATATTAACTTCACTTTTATTATTTAAGGCAGCAAGTAAAAACTCGTTGAGAGCATTAATGCTTTGATCTTTAATAGCTATTATGTCTCTTTGGTTTTCAATTCTTACTTTAGCTATTCTTAATTCACTTTTTAAACCAAGTATTATCTTGGGGTCATCGGTTAATTGCTCAGGGTTTCTCTCTCCAGTAACAATTAATTGGTATTCTTGTAATGCCTTTTCAACTACTTCTCTTGCACCCTCTTCACCTTCAATAATTAACCTAACTAGATAATTCTCTTGCTCTATTTTTACTTTTATTTTTTCTTTTGGATATTTTTGTTGAATATACGTTCCAAAATAATTTAATATCCCTAATCCTGCTAAATAAAGTTCTTCTGGAAATTCTATTGAGTTATTGACAATTACCCTCTCTTCATTAGCCTTAGAATGAAGCTTCATAATTTCTTTAAAATTCCTCGCAATCTTTTCTTCTTCTTTTAGAACTTTTAACTCTCCGAGATTCGTGACTTCAAACTGATTGAATTCTTCATCCGAGTTAAAAAGAATTACAGCAAATGGAATCTGAAAATCAAAAGGAGATGATGAAATCAATAAGTCATGAATTTTCTTTATTTCTATTTTTTTTAAATCATTTACTGTAGAATTAATTTCGCTATCTGCATTTAATCTAATAGTAAAGATTACTATCTCAGTGGACTGATTAAATTCATGCATTACACTAAAATCCTTTAACCAAGTTTTCAAAGCCTCTACTGCAAATAATAAGCTTGTATGATTCAATGATAAATTACCCTTATGAAAATCAATTTTTTTATAAGTTACAGGCGAAAAATCTAATATTTTACTTAAGCTCCAACCTTTCTGATGAAAGGCATCTGAGAGCAATGTTTTAAAATCACTAGTATCCCAAATTGAATTAGCATTTCTTTTAAACGCAAATTCAAAAGATTCTTGAATTTGAATAAACTCATCTTTGTAATTTCTCTGGAATAATTCAATAGCATTTCCAAAATTATAAATATGTTCAATAGCCATTATATCTAAAATAAAGAATTCAACTCCTGATAATGATATTCATTTATTATATCCTCACGGTTACTATCAACTCTTTTAAAAATATCTTGTGAAACTGAATAGGCATCTATTTCTTCTTTGGTAAAAGTGTTCAGTAATGTTTTAATAGTATCTTCATTATCATTACAATTCAACCAATCATACTCATCAGTTGGATCCAAAATTAATGGCATTCTATAACTTCCTTTCGTATTCGGTGAGTTGTGTATTTTCTTAAATAAAGGATTAGCTTCAGTTGTAATTATACTTGCAGAAAACAAAGGCGTGTTTCCATCTTCAATGACACTATAAATTCCAGCAAAAGCAAACAGCTTATGATCATTCATTTTAAAGTAAAACGGTATCGATCCTTTAACTCTGTCATCTTTATGAGGTTCATATAAACCATCAGCAATAATTAAGCAGCGTTGCCAACTAATAAATTGATTGAACAAATAACTTTCAAATAATCGTTCCCTAGTAGCGTTTAAGGTGTTTGTTTTTCGTAAAAACTCACTTCTACCATACAGATCATAATTTGTGGGTAATAAACCCCACGAAGCAACATCGATTGTTTCCGGATCTTCTTGTCTTATGATGTAAAGATTTTTAGTTTCCCAGCCATTAAAATGAAAATATGGTTCATATACTTCAGGATATTCAAAAGTAGCTTGAAACCTATCTTCTAGCTTTCTATAATCTTTTTTGGTATTTGATATATGGTAGCACAATTTTTTGATATTTAACTTCTTACAAAGTACAAAAAAGTAAACAGTTAGAATGCTACATTTTTAAGCAATCATAACTACAAATAATAGCGAAATTTGCAATATGTATTCACAATATTTTTCAAGTATCGTTAAAAGTCAAGGTGTGCCGCATTTAAGTACTGATCAGTTTATTCGTTATCAGAATATAATTGCTTTGGAATATTTTATTCAAAAAATAAGGAGTATGGGTATTTCGCATTCCTTATTTAGAGTATTAAATAATTCCGAGAAAAATTTAAAAAGATTGACTAAAGGTTTGTCTCCAGAAGATTTACTCCAGGAGATGATTGAACTCTCAATCTGAAAAAATATTTTTATATTTAAACATGAAAAAGAAAAATAGAACCATCAGACTTTTCACATATCATTTAAAATGCCTTTTAATGATTTTCTTTCCTAATTCCAATGGAGGTAATCAATTTTGAAGATGGTTTATTTTATCTTACTAAGTGTTCAAATTATTAGAATTAAAAAAATCATTGAGTACTACTGTTTAAAATGAATAAACATCTCTCTAAAATTCCTGGATTATTAACTATAACTATACATTTTTTATTCAATTTTAAATTTTTTGATTAAAAATTATATATATTTACGTATGAAAAAGAAAGGTAGATTTACAATGCTTCTTGTATATCATATAAAGTCCCTTTAATAGTTTTTTTCCTATTTCCGCTGGGGGTAATAGGTATGGAAAATAGTAAAATTATTATTTTCATTTATAATGACTTTGTAGGTTTCATTTTAATCCTTTTATCCCGTATATATTTTACTCGATTATTTCAGTTGAATGTTTTCGAAGTATATATTTTCAATGATTAAAAAACAAATAAATAATATCATAAAATAACAAGACATGGGAAAAATCAAGGTATCAGATCATTCCGCTAAACATTCTGCCTATGGTAGTAGTATTCAACATAATGGGTTACAGTTATATTCTGTTTATACAGATGCAAAAGTTAACTCGATTATACAAAACTTAAAAAAAGAGATCAAAACTGAAATTATCTCAGAGGTCAAGTTTTTAAAACAAAGTGATAGTAATCTAAATGAGAAAATCGAGTCATCATTAGGAAATGTACTAGACAAAATTGATGAAATTCCAGAGATGATATTATCAAATGATAAACTATTAAATTTATTAGCTCTAAAAGTTAGTAAGATATTAAATAAGTAATTATGAGTAAAATAAAAGTACCAAATCATCAAGAAATTTTGGATCTTGGGATGACTGGAATTAGGTATGATAATAGTCTTTTTGAAGTTTGCAAAATCTCTAAAATGCATTCATTTATCAAAACCTTAAAAGATGAAATTAAAACTGAGGTTAATTATTTAAAACAGAGACAGATTAAATTAGATTAAAAAATTGAGTCATCCCTAGGAAGAATCTTTAGTAAGATTGACGAAATTCCTAATAATTATTGCACAATGAAGATTTAATTATTAAGATTACTTCAAAGGTCAGTGAAGCTTTAAGGTCTGAAGACTAAGTTTTAGAGTTAAAATTGAGAAAATTTAAAAAAAAAAAATAATTATGCCGATAAAATCACATTGTAATATTCCTCAAAAGTTCCGTACGCAATATGACTGGAACGATTCTGATGAAAGTTGGAGACGACAACAAGAAAATAAAGCGCCTAGTATATATACTACACATGAGACGAATACTTTGATTTCAAATTTGAGAAATGAAGTGAATTTTACTGTACAAGGAATGAAAGATTCATTAGACTCAGTTGATGAAGAGTTGAAAATCAAAATAGATAACTCTTTAGAAAATATAAATAAAATGTTTTCTAAGTTACCAGAAATGATTTTACAAAATGAAGAATTAATGCTCAAAATAGTACAGGAAGTATCAAATAGGATGCAAAATCAATAATAACCAATAGTTAGTTTTATGTCAGTTGAAAAAATTTATAAAAATGAACTAAATCTACCCATTAGTATTCATAATAATTTCTGTAATAATTATGATATCGAAACAGGTGGCGCCTTATCAGATTATTCTAGTAACATTGATTTAAAAGTAGATTCATCATTGAATGAGACTTTTACTGGTTTATCAAATAGGTACAAGGACCATAAACTTAATAGACTAATAGGTAAGACAGCATTAGAATTAAATGCTGCAATTGTAAAAGGAGCTTTTGAATTTGTTTCCATACCAGCTAAATCTACAGGAGTAGGTTACTTATTAACAAATGGAATAAAAAAGGGTATGGATATTTTACTGGATCAAACTATAGAACTCTATGATGAACAGTCAAAAATTGAGACCGAAAAAATTATTGGTAAACACCTTCAGATATTAAGAGATAAGGATAATGTGAAATTTGAAGAAATTTCTGGTATGAGTCAAGAAGATGCTTTTAAATTACTTTTTCAAAGTGATAAAGGAATTTTTGATAACAGTATTAAATATATAGAAGATGAAGACAAGCCTAATATGATTTTTCATATGGCTAAACTTATGGAAAGTAGGTTTACAAAAGCATTGGTATTAAATGAATTAGCTGATAGAGCTCAAGATGCAGAAATCGAAAATTTAAAAGAAAGTGTTGGAAAATTACAAACGTTGGGTAGGGCGTTAGTTCATTTTCAAAAAGAGAATGAAATTAAAATCTCTAAAATATCCAAAAATTTATTCGCTTTAAAGGAAAATGTTAAGGAGTTGCGGAATGATGTGAATATTAATAAAGAAGATATTAGTATTCTTAAAGATTTTATGTTCAACAATCTTGATGTTGAACAACAAATAAAAGCTATTGAATCAGGTATGAGAGGGGACCCCAATAAACCCGAGAATAAGAAGTTAAAATTACAATTAAAGGCTTTTAAAGCAAAAGAAGATTTGTCTAAGGAAATTAATAGTTATGTGAATGGTGCACAGACTATTATGAATATAGCAAATAATATTGGAGAGAAATTAGGAATTGATTCTGAATTTTTAAAATCGGCAAACGAATTGGTAAATGCTGGTTCAGTGGTGGCCAATGCATATTTAAATTATACTAGCGGTAATGTATTAGGAGCCGTTAGTCAAATTTCTGGATTGTTTGGTAGTAAAAAAGATGTTGCTGCTCAAAGACACGAACAGATAATGAAGAGGCTTGAGATTATAGATACTAAGTTAAATCATGTCCTCGATAATCAACAATTAATAATGGAAAATCAACAGAAGATAATTAATCTTCAGATAGATACTATAAAAACTCTTGGTCGACTTGCTGAAGATATCGATGAAAAGTATTCTCAACAGATGCAGAAATTAGATTATATACATAGAGATATTATTTATAATCGAGAAGTTTTAATGGATAACGCTTATAAAGATCTAGGTAATTTCGAACAATTTGTATATTACTATGATAACTTTAAACAAGTTGATGGGAAATTAGTAAATAATAAGGATCGTATAAAGCTTTGGTTTGATTATGGATGGATTTTTAAAGCCGCTTACGATGATTTATTACATTTTCTAAATTCAAGAAGAATAAGAACTTACCTTAAGTTAGAGACCTATGTTACAAGAGGTGAGTTTACTAAGCTAAATTTAACTTTAAAAGCTTTTGAAAGTTTTTTATACTTTATTAACAAGTTTCATTCTGATAAAATTGATCAAATAACGAATTCGGCATTACTAGCAACTGCAAGTTTGAAAGATTTAAATATAAAGAAGTCTAACCTTAACCCTAATAGAAATAATATTTATAGATGGAGTGCTGTTAGTAGTTTAATTTCTATTCATCATTTGGAAGCAGTATCAGAATTAGTTATGAGAACACAGGACTTTTTTATACTACAAAAAACTGATAGAAAATTATATACATGGGATGAACTGTATAATCTTGAAATTTATTCTTCAATAGGACTAAATATACTAATAGAGATTGAGCATTTATTTAATTTAGCAATTATTCAAGAAAATATTCTGACAGGTGATATAATGCTTGAATTAACTTATAAAACACTTTATGAGTCATTTAGTGAGGATCCAGCGACTTCGGAGAAATATGACGGTGTAATAGAGTTATTGAAGAATGAGATTTTTAGAAAAAACTTTGTCAAATATATGCTTGATAAGGAGTTGCACAAATCAAATACAAATCAACTTCAATATAACTTTGCACTTGCAATTACAGATTTAGAGAATAATTTGCTTCGTCGTATGTTTAATCATAAAAAGTTATCAACTGGCTTAACTTATATTACTGAAAATAAAAAGTTTAAAGAAGGATGGTATATCGCATTACCTAAAGATAAAGATGGTGATGAGATTTATTTAAAATTGATGGATTATAAAGAGTATGATAATGGAAAATTAAGTTATAGGTATGAAATGGAAAAGCTGCATTATCTTAAGGATAAAGTTATAGATGTAATTCTTGACTATCAGAATGAAGAAATTATCGGAGAAAATTTAGAATTGGTTAAACATTTAATGTCAAAATAACAGATGATTAAAGTAATTTCATTAAGCGATTTCAGTGGTACAAGAATTAAGTTAACACCAGGTCTAGGTATTAGAAACCCCAATTTTGAGAAGTTAGACTATTGGCTCTAAGAAAGGTGTCGTATGCTAAAAGGGAGGGGTTAGACCAAAAGGGAATTCTTTAAAATGCACATTCTGTTTATACTGTACAAGAGATAGATGAGAAAATTAATTTATTGAATGAACGATTAAAAGAAATTTCAAGTACTATTAAACTAGAGATAAATGATTTATTTAACTTTATAAATGAACTGTTAAGTAAAATTCCAGAAATGATTAAAAATGATGAAGAATTTAAAAATAAAACAAGCAATTACTTATAGCCATTGTTGTGCATAGTTGTTTTTTAACTATCAGTTTCTTTCGATGATTCAGGTAAAAACTCGTTTATTTTCACAAATACGTGTCTAAAGTTTTCGTAACTAGCTTCCGATATAGTAATAGTATTTTCAAATACTGCTTGGGCAAAAAGTTCTTTGGTCAAAGCAATATTTGTTCTTTCACGATTGTACACATCTGTGTCAATAATCACTCTTTTTCCAGCTTTATTTGTGTTTGATGAATCCCCACCTAATGTGAGATTATTATTATTTAAATTTATTTTACTTCTTTTTTCAAACTCATCTCCAATAAATAATCTTCTCCCATTGACCTCTGTTTTAATTTCATTATCTGAGAATAAAAATTCTGTGGATATTCCACTCGGCTCAATCTTGAAAGAATAAACACCAAGAGTGGATTCATTTGTGACTTTTGTATTAGTATCTGAGTCATATATGCCAACTCTAATTTTTCCAATATCTGTTTTGTCGATATCCCTTGTATTTACAATGCCCTTGAGATAATTGTTTAATTTGGAATCAGATAGTTCATTAACTATTTCAGTTCCACAAACACTAGATTCGACATCGGTTTCAGAACCAAATCTGTAAAACATCTCTTGAGTTATATTCTCAAATTCACCTTTTGAATGAAAATACTCCAATGCCTTAATAAAGTATTTCCAATCTGTTTTACCTTCGGTTATTATCAGAAAATCTTTTGAAGAAATTATTTTACCTTCAAGAATCCTTATTCTATTTTCTTGGTCATATATTTTAGAATAAAATTCTTCATTAACTATTTGTAATTCAGAATAAGAGTCTCTACTTACTTCTAATATTCTGTTTCCCGAAGTATTTGGTTTAAAGACTTCATAGTATTTGGCATCAGTAGTTGATAATCCTATCGTAGCAGGTGAATGAGTTGTCATAATTACCATAATGCCTTGGTCAATAAAGTATCTCTTTATTACAGAAAAGAAAATTTGAATTAATGAAGGATTTAATACAGCATCTAACTCATCAAGTAGTAAGAGCTTTTTTGTTGATAAACTACTTTCACCGAGTGATGCGAAACATAATGAAATTATTGTTTTCTCACCATCAGATAAATCAGATAGTAGTCTTGTGTCATTTTCATCCAAACTACCATCAGGCTTGAGTGCGAAAAGTTTAGGTTGTTCGTTAATCTCTACTCCAATAATTTCATAGTTATCCTTAAATCTGTATTGTAATCCTAATTCTTCAAATAAGTTATTCAATTTCGCCCAAGGTGATATTTCAAATTTGGAAGTATCAAAGTTTGCTCTTCCAACATCTTTCATTTTTTCACTGACTTTCAGAGCGTGATTAAAGAAAATCTCTCCTATGGAATTCGTAAAAACATCACCTGCTTTCCAAATGAAATTATTTGATTTTAGACATTTTTTCAAATCTTCTTGAGAAATTTTGCCAGTATTAAACTCTTGTTCTTCAAAATTTTCAAGAAGTATATTTTTTGCGGTAATTATAGATTCTAAATGCGGAAAATTATCTTTATTATTTGGGTTTAATCTAGTTTTGTTATAGTTGTTCCAGGCGTTCTGCGCTGATTGAATAAAACTTTGAGAAGAAGAGGCTGTAATTTCTCTAATTGCAATATTCTCCTTGAATGACCTAAAATCAATATCTTGAATTTTTATTAGAGCGTTGTTCAATGTAATAATTGAACTAATCTTATTTTGACTATTCTTACCTTCTTGCCCTAGAATAATGTTCAATAGTTGGGATTTCCCTGTTCCATTAATGCCGGAAAGCAGAACTAAATTTCCTTCAAATGAATAACTAAATCCATTTTCAAAAGATTTGTATTTCTGGTTTAATTTTATGGAAAGCTTTGTCATTAGCAATTATGTTTTTCAATTATTCACAACGGTCTCGTATATGAAAAGCAGCGGATTTTAAGTACTAACTTTTCAGTTCAACAATAACCTCTAATTTATTCATTTTGTTTCGTTTAAGAGAATTAACCGCTATTTTTTATATACGTTGTTAGCCTTTGTGCTTATTTCAATTCGTTGAATGAATCAAACCACAATTTTACTTCATCGAAGCAGTTTATTTCATCTAAATGTGTCTTTGTAATCTTGTCAGCGTGAGTATTATTAAGTTGGTTCTTAATTTTACTCGTTCTCTTCTTTTTCTCTTCTTTTTCCAAATCGTTCCATAATTTCGTGCTTTCGGAATTTTCTAAATTATGTTTACCAATAATATCTGATACGTCTGCTGTAGTCCAATCTGTCCCATTTGGAATTACAACTCCATAGATTTCTGTTATCAATGACGGTGGAAATAAATTTTCCATTTCACGATGACTTGTGGTGAATGCAATGTTTCCATTTCCTTTTGCATTAATTGCGTCAACATATTTTTGATATTTATTAGGTTCATCAGAGCCTATATCACTATCATAGATATGAATCTGATTTAGATTTAGTTTTCCTAAATAATCTTGATTTACCCAAAATTGCAATGAACTGCCTCCTAATGGTAATAAAATGATTGATTCTTCATTTTCGATATCGCAAATTGAATTTAGTTCAGGTATACTTTGACTCATTTTTTTTAAAAAGGCAATATCATTTTTGCCTTCTACGCATATTGCTAATTTAACTTTTGATATATCTTCTAACTCAATTGAAGGAAGTACACCCAACTCGTCTGCGACTTTTCTGAAAATGTCATCTTCTTCTCTTGAAACTATAATCTCTTTTTCAATCTTTTCTAAAAATATCAAACAATTAGGCTCAATCTGCTTAGCAATTCCTGGACTGTGTGTTGTTAGAATGACCTGGTTATTCGAACTTTTTGCAAGCGTTTTAAACGCTTCAATCAAAAGTAATTGATGATGAGGATGTTGAGAAGTCTCGGGTTCTTCTAATGCATAAATGATATGAGGCACATTTTTTTCCTTTCTCTGTTTTTCTGCTTCTGCACGGAAAAAATTTAATAAGATTAGTCTTCTAACTCCACTACCTCTCTTGTCAAGAGGTATATTTTCGTCACTTAGTAGATTAAACTTAAAAGCACTATCCCAAGTTGGTTCAGAGAAAACAGGGTCGAGGGAATCAGCTATTTCTGTATTCATCTCCTTCAATTTTTCGATAGTCAATTTTGCAACTTCGGAAGAAGCTTTCTCAACAGCTTCTTTAATAATTTTTAACTGACTTTGTAAAGTACTATCCTTTAAAATATGTTTTATGACCGTTTTCATTGGATTCTGAACTTCCGAATCCTTTTCCTCATTTTTTCTGTCCGATTGAAATAAAGAATAAACTGGAAAATATGATTCTAACTGGTTCCATATTTCTTTTCCTACATTTTGAGTTTTGTCAGAGCTTTTGAATACCGTAACAGGTCTTAACTTACTCTTTAAATTTTCTCCCAAATGATTTCTTATGGCTTCTCTTATAGAAGATGAAATTGTCCCATTATAGTTTTCACTCGGAACTTCTAAATCCTCGGCTCTTTTTTTTAATTCATCTATTTTTAGACTTAATAAATCTTTGGCTTTAGTATGACTCGGGTGTACAGCAACAAGGTCAATTTTTTTAACTCCTGTAGCCCCATAAGTCTTTTGAATTTCTAAAAGGTTGTTTTCATTCAACAAAAGTTCGTTTTCTAGGCTCGTCTCAACTGTACTGTCAACTATCAATTTTTTGGGTAAATCAGAAAAAACTAAACTTATCTTGCACTCATTACCTCCATTCATATTGATATCCGCTTTGCCATATTTACTAATAGCAGATTTGTCATTGATGAAAATATCGATTGCTTCTAAAACAGTTGATTTTCCTATATCATTGCGACCGACAATCACATTGAAAGAACTAAAATCAATTTCTGTTTTAGTTCGATAACCTCTAAAATTTTCTAAAATCAGTTTTTCAATTCTCATAAATGTTGGATGGTTTTTTCAGCATTGAGGCTAACATATTATAACATTAATAATTGTTACTTTATCCAATATAATTTACCGGATAACAGGAACAATGTTGTAATTTTTAAAAAGTGATCTTTAGTGAAATCTTTTTCGGGGTATTTCCAAATATATTGAAAATAGGTTTAAATAAAAATTATTTTAAAATATAATTATCAGATAAGAAAACATTTATGTAAGTAGCGAAGATTTTTCACTTATTTTCAGGAACAATAATACCCTGCAAAATTATTTTGCAGGGTATTAAAATGATAAACCTTTTGAAAATCGGTATTACAAATCAATAATCACATTATCTTTATTTTTATTTGGGATATGAAAAGTTTTATCACTCTCAATTAATTTTTGATAATAAGGTGAATACTTCAATTCTGAAATTGGTGTATGAGAATTGTATCTATTCTTATGATTGTACACATAATTGTTTCTAAAATCTGCAACGTCTTTTTCAACTTTTAGCACAATATCTCCATCGAATCCACCTTTTGAACCACCTCTCATTTTACCGTCTGAAGTTCTTTGAAAGATAATCCAGAACAATTTTCCATCGAATTTCTTTCTAAGATCTTGATCAAAGTTAACCTTAGAATTCAACTCCAATACTTTTGCCCAGGAATCAATTAAAATCAAATCGAAATACTGAACACTGTTTAAAATTCTTTCGAAGTTTTGTTGTTTTGTTAGTTCAGTATCATCACTTTCAATTGAGATTTTTCCTTTCGTAGATTCATCAAAATATTTATTGATTTTTTGTTTAACAACTGAAGAATCTCTGTGTTCCTCTAAACTCCAAATAATAACATTGTATCCCGATTTTGCCATTACTTGAGCAAATTGATATGTTGTATGAGTTTTCCCACCACCTTCAGGAGAATCTAAAGTAATAGCTAAAGATTGTTTTGGTTTTTTCTCAATTTCACCTAAGAACTTTTTCCAGTCATCATCAATAATATTGAATATTTCTTCTGGATTATTGATGTCATTTAGAATTTCTTCGGATGTCTTGTATGGGTTGAGTGGTTTTGGTTTATCAATTGTTTTCGTTCGTAAAGGAGAAGAAATTTCTTTATGATTCTGATTACTTTTTTTATCACCATCAACAACTATTTTCTTTTCAGGTAGAACATTGTGTCCTTTTATTGTTATATCCTTATGTGTAATATCATTAGTTTCAATAATATCAACAACAGTTGTTGGTTGCTCTTGGTTTTCGGCAGTTAAATCTAATACAACTTCACCAGCTCCTTTTAAACCCAATTCTAATTGCTTTGGTTTTCCTTTTTGTTTTGGAATTGAGAAGTTTACTGATACTTTCAAATCTCTTTTATCAAGTTCGGATTTTATCTTTTTAATCAAAGATGTTTTTCCAGCTTCAGAGAGTAACGATGATTTTTTATAGTTTGGGTAGTAACGAACATTAGAAAGAATATGTTTAGATAGCAATGCATAGCCATAAGCTTTGGCTAAAGTAGCATCAGAGGTCTTTTCTAAATTATATCCTTTGCTTACATGAGAAAAGATAGTCTTTTCAGAGATTAACTTTTTAAATTCAAAATAAAACTCTTTTTGGGATAGTTTCTTTATCAGTTTCTTTAAATACAGCGGATTTCCGTCTTTATCTCTCTGTAAGATATAATCGGCTGCTTTTTGCGCTGCTGAAGAAGCTCTAAGAATTAATCGGTTGTCTTTTTTAATATCTTTAATTACACTTTTCCAACCTTTTATATATTCAGCATGATTTTTTTCTGTTCTCCAAATAATACCAGCTTCAGCACTTAAAAAAACAGCTCCGAACTCAGCAATTAATTCTTCTTTAGCATACAATTCTTTTTCCTTTGAAAATACTCTATCTAATCTACTATGATGACCAGTTGCATGAATATACTCATGGAACAACGTTCTATAGTAATCTAATTTTGAATCAAACCTTTCAATTTTAGGTGTTTTTACATAATCATCATTTACAGAATAAAAAGCCCTATCTTCTCCATGTCTTAGCTCTGGAATTGGAGCTGGAAAATTTTCAATAATGGCTTCAGCTGCTTGTAATTTCTGACCATCATTTCTAACCAAATCTTTTTCAAGTTCCTCCAAATTGAAATCTATACCATCAATATCATTTCCATTGAAAATCTTATAGTATTTAATAATCGGTATATAGGATTGAGCAACTAGTTCTTCAATTGTAAATTTCGACTCACTTAATAATCTAATTTTACTTTTGTTTGCCTTTAAGTATTTAATAAATTTCTTTACATCATAGGTCGCAATTTTCAATCCTTCCTTATCGGACTCATAAATGAATAACCTGGTATAATAAATTACAGGATGTCCTTTACTTCCTTTCTTTAGCGTTCCTTTTAACTTTTCAATTTGCTTGAAGGTTAGGAAATAAGGATTAGTGAATGAACGAAAACCAAATAACGTTAATAGATTATGATTGATTCCTCTGTACGGTTTTTTAGTAATGAAATTATATGGAGTTATAAATGGATGCGCTTTCCATCTTTTCTCCCAATTCTTTCCGGAAGCTTCATTAATCATTTCAATCATTTGATCGGTGATCATTTGATAGATATCTGATTGAGATACTTTCCCATTTAAACCAACATCTTCAGGTAAATCAACTAAAGGAATTCCAAGACCTTGAATTTCCTCATTACTTAGTCCTTTTAAACTTTTTGATAATTTAGATGCAATGTTGATTTCAAATTTATCTGCCTTTGAATTATCAAGAATTGATTTAGTCTTTACATATAACTCATTAATTTCAGGTGAAACAGCAGCTAACAACTCAGCTTTAGAATTTAGAGCGACCAGCTTATTTCTATCAACAGTTGTTTTATCTAGGGCATTATATTGATTGATAAATTCTTCTACCATTATGAGATAAAGTTTTCCGTATTTAATTCATATTGTTTTCCCATAGAATCTAAGAGTAATACAATTTTTAAGTTCTTTTGTACATCACCTTTAAAAACCGATAAGTTTTCAAGTAAGCTTTTGGTTTCAAGTTCTACGGGAATATTATTAAGCGTAATAGAATCATTTGCCTTTATTTTCAAATCATGAACATCCACAAATGCAGTTGCTAAAAACCTATTGTTAGTTCTATTAAAAAACCTAATTTCTTTAATCTTTAGTAACTTAAAAGAAGTAAGTCCTAAATCTTCAGAACTTTCATTAGTTATTGTTAGATCCAGAGAAATTTTCAATAAGTTTATACTAAAACTACCTATTCTAAAACCAGTAATTTTTACTTTAAGTTTATTGATAATCTCTTTGGTTTTTCTTGCTTTATTAACCGCAAACAAAGCGATTGTAGCGACACTAGTTATTATTACTCGTTTCATTTGTTTCGTTTACATAATCAGCACTTCCAAAAGTTATTGGATACCATCCTGATACATTTATTATTCCGTTAGTAAAAGAGACAGCTTGCATAAATTGATTTGTTCCCTGTCCAATAGAACCCGATAAGCTGTTTGAATATTCAAACACTATATCTTTTTTATCAAAACCAGGTGTATTTCCACCACGTGAACGAGCTATGATATTGTAAAAATTCACGTTAGAACCAGTAAAAGCTGCAATTAAATAGGGTTGAGAAATTGTACTCGTTACCGAATACGGAAAATTACCAATACATAAGGTGTTACTGGGAGTACCTGTTTGATTTATATTGGTTAGAATTACATGAAAATAAACAAGGTTTCCAATTCTTTCATAAAATGAACCTGAATTGGTAAACGTATATGAAGCAGTTCCACCAGCATCAAATAGAGTTGGTTTAAAAGAATTACGAATACTTCTTTGTAGTAGACCTGCGGTTGTAGCTGTTGGATAAGGTAAAATAGCATTTGAACCTGAAGTGCTTTCCACTTCTTTTGTTTGAGCATTATAACTCAAATCTACTTTACCTAAAGAAAGTAGGTATTTTAAAATCTTATAATCTAAATGGATTTTCATTTCTTACTTTATTATTTGAATTTAGCTCAACTTTAATTTAAAATCCCGTTGGTGGAGGACCTATAATAACAGAACTGTTGAAATATTTAATTTCCCTGTTCTCAAATTCTTCTATGGTACTTTCTTCAAATAGAGTTATTTCAGGAAAGTTTCTGTACAATTCTTCATTAAAGTCAGCGATATTATCAAAGGTGATTTCTAATTCAGAGAGATTCACAAAGGCTGAGTTAACAATTCCTATTGAAACGGTTTTTGGGAAATACATTAAAATTCCTTTTTTACCATCTGGAAAGAATACCGTTTTTACTTCGATAGGCTCAGAATTCTTATAAAGCGTTTCAAGTTGACTCAGCAAAGTTTCTGGGGAATCCAATAAATCACCTTTTTTAAGCTTCTCAACAAAATTCAGAGGACTGTTTTCTAGATCAGAACTAACTTCACTAAAAGTTACTTTATCGAAATCATAATCATCAGTTTCTCCTGTGTAGGCTAACCATTGAGCTTTGTTAATAATTGTAGTATTTATCTCAGCCGTAAAAGGAGGTAATGTAGTCCTAGCCTTATTCTGATATAATTTGGTAAACCCAACATTTAACTTACATCTGATGTTAGAAATTGGGAAGTCTGGTAACTCAATAAAAGCAATTACTCTATTAGGTGTAAATCCATCTGAAATTCCTAATGCAGAACTATTAAAAACAGTTCCAAGATTGCACATTTTTAGTGTATTATCTTTTAAATGAATACATACACCATCTATTTCACTTACCCCACCACCTCCATTTTTAAAAAAACCTAGTTCAGCAAATTTCTTGACAAGTTCTACGCCGTTGGCGGCACCAAAATCATCAGTTAATTCGCTGAGTAAAATTTTCTCATTACTAAATGTAGTTTCATCTTTATCCGGAAGAATTTGAACGCCTCCAGGAATATCAATTAACTCTCTTGATTTAGAAGTTGATTGAACAGATGTTTTTCCATCTTTTTGGAAAGTGACTACAGTTACATTTTTTATTAATTCTATAGTTATTTTTCTTCCCATATCTATTTTTTAGTACAACCACATGCTGTTGAATTTCCAACAACTGTTGTTGAATTGTTGCTTACTATTTTAAGCGGTTTATATAATCGTTTGTAGCTAAATCCTAAAAAGCTGTAGGTAATAGCTAATTCAGAATTCTCTAAAATGTTTTCCGTAACATCAGGAGAAAGCACATTGAAAACAATATCAATATTTGAATTTGCTACAATTCGGCTGTTGAGATCACAACTAGAATTTGTCGCTGCTAAATTTTCTTTGTTGTATAAAACATCAATTGACCTAATGTTGTAGGGAACATTAAGCGAGGTTAAAGGCATGATATGCAAAATAGCTTTCCCTTTATCCAGACTTTTGATTCTTAGTTTGAATTTTACAGCATCAATGAATTCAATAAACTTCTTTCTTTTGAAAATAGTTTTTATAGTCACCAGAGCTCCGAATAAAAATAGACCTCCATAATTTCCTGACTCTTCTACTTTATTGTTTTTCTTTTCTTCCATTTAATTAAGGTAATAGTTGTTATGGATGTGTTTTTTTATAGGTGTCAAATTCTCTTTTAAGGGAGTTATATTTTTGTCTCCATTGAGTTTCAACTTCCTCTAACTTTGTTCTTAATGTTGAAACTTCAGATCTCATTTCTTCAAATTTTTTATCTGAATCTTCTACATACTTATCGTAGGCTAGTTGCATTCCTGAAAGGGCATCAGTTTTCTTTTTCTTTCTTTCTAACCAAACGGAAAATATACCCCCAGCTCCAAATAGATATGCGAATACATGATCAATATTATCAATTAGGTATTGTTTCATTTTTATCGGGACTTCTTAGTTTTAAATAAATTAATGACCCTATTGAAAAAGTGAATAATGCTACAAGCACTTTTTTTTTTCGATAGAGATACTAAATTTCTTTGCTAGTGAAGCAACTCTGTTTCTCCAAATGTCAATCCATTCATTATTGTTAATAGATTCATAGTAATTCAATCTGTACTGACTAATTCTCTGGAATAGTTTTGTTGGATTAACCTCATTGATTGAAACAACTGTTTTATGACCAATTGCTCCATCAACAATCAAACTCTTATTGAAATATTTGTTGAGAACCACTTGAACTATTTTACCAATTGATTTTGGCCCTGCATTAATAGCATGATCTACGATATTTTCTGCAACTGCTTGTGAGTTTATTTCGGAAGCTCTAACAGCATCCCAGTACCATGTTTTGAAAATACTCGTCGCAATTTCTTTAGTAATAGCGAGCATATCTTCTTCAGTTGGTGGTCTACCAATCCAACTCTCATAAACTTTTGCCGAGATCCCTAAATTTGTACCGACTAATTCTCCTTTGGAATTATAATTGCCAGGATCAGAAGAAATCTTTTGATAGCCACCTTCAAACTTTAAGGCTGTTTCTTTGTATAAATAAAAGTCTGCCATTATAAAGTAACTTGTTCTACATATTCCCTATTAGCCATATAAATTCCTCCGGCTATCAATGCTATAATACCTAAAGCTAAAAAGCCTTTCTTTTTATTTGAACTGATTACTACTTCATCCAAAAATTCATCTGAAGGTAATAGGACGATATCTCCTTGTAGTTCAATTCCTTTTAACTGCTTTCCAGACTGGCCAACATGTGAGATTTTAATTTTATCTGAGTCAGCAGCTTCAATTTTTATCCAACCATCAAAATTTGAAAATGTTCCTTGATTTGTCGTTGTATTCACAACATTTACATCAGGAATTGGCACTCCTAAATCGTCAATAATTCTTGCTGTTTTTATAGCCATAGTCTAAATTTTCTTATTAGTTATTTGATGTTGTAATACAACTCCTTGATCCTTAAAAATCCATCCTTTTTCGATGATATAATAGTTTTCTTCTGATCCATTTTCTTTGGTAAAAACACCATGAGCAATTACTTCACCTACATCTTCTCTAAACTCAAAATTTCCATATAACTCTCCAGTACCTTTCCAGTTTCCATTTTCATCTTTTACAGCTTTATTCACTGTAATCATATTTTTAGAAGCTGAATACAAATTTGTTCCAATTGGATAAAGCGTTTGTTGGTTTTGATTATCATTAGGAGAATTAATTATGTTCCAGAACGTTTTTAATTCTGAGGTATCTAATCCTTTTCTAATATCATCAAACAAGTTTCTATCAAACAGAATAGAATACGCCTCCGAAACAGCTTTTACATTCGTTACTTGACTTGCTATGCTATACAAAGCAGATTCATCAGTTGAGATGTTTATCGAGGGTATTAAGTAGCTTAATAAACTAGAATCAGGGAAACCTACTCTTGTAAATGACTCATAAATGATAGCTGCTGCAGTAAGGTTTGGATTTCCAACATTCTCACGAGCAAAACGATCTGCTCGTAATTTTTTAAACTTAGAATATCCGTAACGAACAACAGCTAAAGAACCTAAGGCAACTAGCATGAATTTTGCAGCATTGACAGATTGGCCAATCGCTTTTTTTCCTTCATCCGAACCAATTACTTCATTAGCTATCATTGCAGCTGGTAGTCCTTTTAAACCCTGATTCTTTTTCATAGTTACTTTACAAATGTTTTTAAGAGACTGAAGTTTTCTTTAAAAGCATTTATTGCTTTTGGATTCTCCAAAAATTCAGCGAGCATTTGTAATCCTTGTGTATCAGATTTAGAAAGAATAGTCTCTATTGCATTCTTTCTTGCTTGTTTGTCTGCTATGTTTTTACCATTTATTGCTACTTGAAAAGTCATTATATCATTTGTTTTAAATTATACTTTGTAACCAATTCACTTACTTCTTTCGCGAATTCAGTTACGTTTTGCTGTCCTATTGCCAATAACACTAAATCATTAGCTTGTTGATCAGTAAACTGAGGAGATCTTACCAGAGTAACTAAACTGTGCTTTATTTCAGATAAGTTTTCTTGTGCTGCATTCATACCAGGGCTAACAGCAACTTGTGGTGATTGTTTCTGCATTAAAGCTGGTATTAGATTTTTAGCAACTTCTAATAATGCTTTTGATGTTTCTGGATCTAAAGCAGGTTTGTCCTCAAGTTTTAAGGATTTAATTTCTAATTCGTTGCTCCTCTGAGCAAACATTTGTTCAGTTTGGAGCTTTCTGTTATCGTTGGTAAGTCTATCAATCTCCCTATTTAAGTCCTTGATTTTATCTTTTAACTCCTGGTTTGTTTCTTTTAGCTCATCATATCGTTGCGCTTTGGTATGTAATGAAATAGCTTCTACTGCATTCATTCCAAACCCTCCATTTAATCCAAACATTTGTTGTTGATTTGATGCAACAGTTGTTTGATAAGTAGAAACAGCTGGTGCAACAGTTGGTTGAACTGCTGCACTTTTACTTGCTGTTTCATGAACCACCAAATTTTCACTGTCTTGTAGAGCAACTTCTTTTGGGTTGTCAACCCTTAAGTTTGAAGTTCCATTAGGTTTATACTTTTGTATTAGTAATCTTGTAATTCCTTGAGATTTATATACAGATATTAAACTTTCCAAAGAACCATACTTAGATACTAACTCATCATACTTCATCTTTTTCTTTAAAGTTTTATGAGCTGAATAATCTATAATATCAATTGAATGTTTTGGATTGCTCTTTAAAAAGTATTTTATGCTTTCTATATCTTGCATATTCATAAGTTAGGTGGTGGTTTTATTTTTATTCTCTACAAATACAGCCTGTAACTTTAATGGCTCTCATATAAAGCTTATTTATACTGGAAGCTTTATTATTAAAAGTGATTGTTATTTCTTTATTTGAAAGTGTAGTTGAACTACTAAAAGTAGGTGTATCTTCATAAGGACGTAATACATTTTCACCGACTGATACAGATGTGCTTCCTAAATTCCTGAAATAGACATCTCTTAGTTCATCTAAGTTGATAACTTGATCATTTAAAATAATTTTTTCAATTAGTGTTCCTTCCAATTCCATATAACTATTTCTCTATGTAAAAAAGTAATTGAAATGTAAAATCTGTATCAAGTGGAGTATTAGACTTAGCAAATACTAGGACATCTTGGTTGCCATCAAAATCAAGTTTTTTTCTGCTATCAAAATGATTTCCATTTGTTGGTTGGAATTCCTTATATGAAACATAAGGGTGTAAGATGTCATTTCCTGAGTCTTCTAGTTTTATATTCACTGGAATATTAGGTGTGCTATCAGTAAGTAATGCACATGCAACAACTCTACCTTCTTCTAGATTTACCTTTCCACTTATATAATCACTACCAGAAGGGATTGTAAGGTTTATAACTTTGTGTTTCATGATCTTATAGTTTATAAAAGCTCATAAGAAGCCTATGAGCTTTTTTATTAAAAAATACCTGTATTATTTGTTATTTCTAATAACATCAACACCTCCGAACATTACTTCGATATAATCTAAATCTGTTCCTGTTTTAGCAGCTCCTTTAGGGAAAACTAGCTCGAAGGAAAACTCAGTTCCTCCAACTAATACAAGTGGATTTTTTAAGAATAAATAATCATCTTTAATAGAGTTTCCAGTGTATCTATTAGCTAATTCTGATAAAGGCAAATCAGCAAACTTATAATCTCCTTGACTGATTCTTAAAAATGCATTCCTAAAAGCAGCAGGTAAAGCTTTATCATATTTAAGCGCCCCCTCCATATTTGGATTAGCGTTTACGTCATAGCCTAATTTGATTCTGTCAATAATTGCAACTTTATCAAATGATAATTTGTTTTCTGAAATTGTTGACACACCCAATGTCGCCTTAGTTTCCGTATCTACAAGGTGAATTGTACCTCCAACATCGACTTGTTTCCTTACATAGTGAAAATTATCTATCACTCTAATGTTACCTGAATTAGCAGTAGCTTTAGCTTGCTGTGACAATCTACTTGCATTATGTGTTAAAAGACTGATTACAACTGCATCTGAACTTAAATCTTTCATTTTGTATTTTTTTTGATTTATTATTTTTTACTTTTTATTTATCTCCTTTTTTAAATCGGGTTAATTTTAAAACCTAATTCATTATTTACTCTTGCTTGCTCTCCCCAAGAAGAAGCATCTGGAATCATTAATGTTGGTGTGTACTTGATTTCATTTGCTGAATTCAAACCAAACATTGCATTCATTACTTTTTGACTTTGAGTAGTTGCATCTGCTGGCAAAGAAGGAGCTACAAGCTCGTTTACAGCACCAACTGTGTTTTCCAATCCAACACCCATTAAAAAACCTTTAAGAAGATTTACTCCAACCCCTTTACCCTGTAAAGCACCACCTAACGCAAAACCTCCAACTCCTAAAACCCCTTTAATTAATGGTTCTTTTAGCTCACTTGGAGCAATAGCCATTAAAGCACGTGAACCATAAGTTCCCGCAATTGTTCCCACTCCAAAAGTAGCAGCATCCTGCATACCATTCTTATTGAATTTAAATTTCATATTTCTGATTCTTATTATTTATTAATTAACCAAATAGCATAGCTCCTCCCGCTACTAATGTTCCAAGAATTGCTAATACTCCTTTATTACTCTTTTCTGTTGGTGGTGCATTCGGATCATCTACAGGACCTGTAGTTGGGTTAGTTCCATCACCTGGAACACTAATTATATTTTTGAAATTTATAGTGTCAATTTCTTTAACGGTATAGGTTCTAGTCCAACTACCACCTCTGAATTGAAAACTGATTTGCCTAGATCTTTGTACATAAGTAACATTGAAATCATTATTCAAAGCTGTGTACAAATCCTCTAAAGCTTTTTTGAATATATCATACGATGATTTTTCTCCCTTCTGAGTACAATCTTCGGTGCGTGAAATATTTGCTTCTCTATCTTTCATTCCAAAAGTTAGTTGGGCTAAAACTTCATTTATGGTTTGTTTTATTCGAGTTAAATTTTTCGATTTAACTACGTTTAAAACATCGTAAGTAGTGAAGATTTCCTTTACTTTTTCACCAGTTTGAGGCTCTGCAATTGAAGGAGGAAAAGAAGCACCCCAACAACTTAAATCAAAACCATTATCAAATACTTGTCCGAAGCCTCGATCAATAATTCGGCCTAAATCAATATTTTCAATTAATGAAAAAACACTCAATAATGAACCAATTCCATCACCTTCATCATCAGAGGTATTCCCTAGACCTAAAGGCTTAGTCAAATTAAAGTAGTGTCTATTTTGATTTACTTGAAAGAATTCTTCAGTAATAGTAATTTTTGGCTCAATTCCACGATTAATAAAATAACGAACATCCTTTTTTATTGCATTCGTGACAAGCATTGAAACGCCTCTTTCATTTAACTTTCCTAAAAAAGCGACAAAATTCTTTACAGCTGGATTAATATCTCTACCAACAACTGTTGTCGCAGCGTTCATACCATAATAGGGTAAACCGACGTCTTTTATTTCCATGTCAAATTCTTTTAATTTTGTTACTTCTGTGTTGATTGACTTGGTGGCGTCGATAATCAATTCTTGATTTTTGTATGGAACAACAACATATACGTGACTCCATCTGGTAGGGTCGGAAGGTTGGACGACTTTGCGCAACTTGTGAACTATTCCTAAGTTTGATAAGATTGAAGAAGCAAATAATGAATATGACTTACAATCTATACCGTCAAATCTCATGAAATAACTACAAGCTGGAGATTTTAATTTCTGTTCGTAACCATCGGCATCATACTGCAAATAATTATAGAGCCAAGTGTATATGTTGTTTATTGTTTCTGGAAGTGATTTTCCTTGTAATTCTTTGGCAATTTTTTCAGTTTGAGAAGCATATTTTTTAGACCATTGTTTAATAAGTTCCAATCCACCAGTTGTGGTTGTTTCTTTTAAAAAAGTAGATTGGCATGATACTTTTGGAAAGTAACTGTCATACTTTCTACTCTTGTTAATTGGTCTGTATAATAATCTATTTATTGCCTCTAAACTCATTTGTTGAATTTGAACTACGAGACAAATATGAAGCAGATTTTAAAGCACGAATTAGGATTCGAGAGGATTCAAGAGGATTCGTGAAGTTACAAGAGTTTACATGAAGATTCGTGAAGTTACAAGAGTTTACATTTCACCAACTTCTTGTACAAATAACTTAAATTCAACAGGTGTTATCGTTTTTACATACTTCACTTTATCTAAATCCATCTTTCTACATTTAGAAATTATGTCATTGATTGTTTCCCTCATAAAAACATCAGGAAGTTTATGATACAATCTAAATAGGTCTTTTTTGGTGGATACATAAGATTTTTCTTCTGATTTCATTTGGTTACTATTAAAATTGTAAAGCAACAACAGTTGTTGGTTTGTTGTTGAATTGTTGGTTATTTACTCTTTTTAATTTATTTTGTTTTTACTATTTTTAATTTATGTATCAGAGCTATGAACAACTTAATTTCGAATTTGTTGAACCAAGAAAAGTTTCTCTTTTTACTAGACTGGTTTCAGCTGGATTATCTTTAACTATAGCTTTGATTACTTTGGTAGAAATTCTTCCTGATTTCAAATACATCCATAATATTTATGATTATTATATTTACGGTTGTCTCGAACCTGAAGGAATTAACTTTTTTCCTTTTTTCTAAAACGTCGTGCTCGAAATCTTCTTCATTAGTTCTTTGAAAATCCTCCTCTGAAAACTCTGCTTGGATTATCAAATAATCTTTTACTACGTTCGTTGTCATCATTAGTAGACTCATTTTAAATAATTATTTTTGTTCTATGCCCTTATTTAAACATCTTAGCGAACAGGAGAAAAAGCAACTCTTAAAAAAGATTCAGGAGAAAACTAAGACCAATTCATCTAGAAAAAAACTTTACTATTACTATTTTGGAATTGAACAAAAACCTCCAGGTCTCTTAACGCCTCGTATTTCTGATGAAGAGATTAAAGACTTACTTTCATAACTACAGATTTAATGATAAAGGTTGATACTCTTTTCCTTCATGCATAAATTCATAAGCATAAAATATTGTGTCTGCAGTCCAACCTTTTTTTAACTCCAGTACACAAGTTTGAATTTTTGTGTAGTCAAATGTTTTTCTTGGTAAAACTGTAATTGATTTTAAACCATATCGTTTTATACTTCTCATTCTTGGATCAGAATCAGAAATTGTAAACCAAGGCATAAGCGCAATTACTGTATCAGCCATTTGCATGCACTCCCAAAGAATCATATAGCCTGCTTGCATACCTTTACCGTGAAATTTTAATGGTGCATTATCAACGATTAACGATTTTCCAGAAAATGGTGGATTCATAACAACAGCATCAAATTTTTTCTTCTCCAGTAAAAAGTAATCTTCTGGAGCTGTTACATTGTAACCTTTCAACTCTAACTCTGTTTTTATTCTACCAAGTCCTGCAGTAGGTTCTAAAACATCAACAATATCTGAAGGCAACATGTTAACCATGTACTTTGCTACATCTGTTGGTGTTTGAAAATCGTTTTTATGTTTTAATGCATTACTCACTTAACTACTCTTTTTATTTATTTTGTTTTTACTAGTTTTACTTCATGTATTCTGAAGAAAAAGAAATTCCTATTTGGGTAGGTATTACATTGTTAGTTTTAATTTTCATAATTCTTTATCTAATTCTTAATGGTAATTTTAGTTCTAACCATGGTAATGATGATGAACACTTATTCTAACCACAGTCTTATATTTTTTTGATTACATGTATTTTTGTGACATATTTTTTAACTAGTCTGGAATTGATTATTTTTACTATAAATTAACTCCCAAATTGATATGAAATACAAACAAGATTTAATTGATATTTTAAGTGAATTAAAAGAAGTAAATAATAAAAACGATGCCCAAGTTCTAGCAGCAAGTTTTATATGCGCTCTAGAGTCAAACGGATATTTTGATACCGCCTTTAGTCTATCTAAAGATTTTGTTGACGCAAAATTACAAGCATTTATATACACTTTAGGAATCCCATTAGGGAATCCAAATTCATTCCAATTACTAGAACTTGAACAAAAACTATCCTTGTGATTCATAATTTCTACAGTTTTTATAACTGACCTAAACATTAATTAAAATCAAAAAACCATTACATCTCGAACGGTTTTTATATTGGTATTCAAATCATTAAAACCTATTGTCAATTAATAATAATTTGTAATAGTTTCTTATAAATTGTTTTTAGTTTCGTGGTAAATTTTGCAACTTCTTTGATGCCCACTTAAGGCTTGTACAGTTGAAAAACCTCTTTCACAAACGCATTTATGCGCTTCTCTTTGCTTAGCTTCCGCTTCCAATTGCTCTTGCTTCGCTCGCAATCGCTCAATATTTGCTGCCTCTTCGTTGTATTTCGTAACAAAAACACTGATTAGCAAATAACCTATCAAAGCAAAAAGAGTACTGATAAATACCGACTTCAGCATCTCAAATCCGCTATTATTAAATGCATGAAGTATGATTAACATCATTATTACATCGAATAGAAATAAGACCAATGGAAACACTTTATTTTTAACGTGGATAGAAGCGACTAAAAGTCCAGCTGAAATAATAGTAGCACTAAAAACTGATGCAATACTTCTAAAAAATGGATTTGAAATACTACCCTGTAAAACCTCATAAAACATGAAGCCTATTTTAAATGCATATCCGAAAATATAACAGCAAACTAAAATTGTAACCAATCGTAAACTGGTAAGTATATTTTCCAATTGCATTGGTGTATTTTTGGCTAAGGAGTTTAAGTTTTCCATTGGTTTATTGAATAATTTGATTGCAGTTAGTACATTTAATTATGATTTCTTCGAAAATATCGAAGCAATCAACAACAACAATTGTTGGACTTGGATTTGAACAACACTTCATTTTTTTTCCTCGAATTATAAATTATCTCTAAAGCTGTTTCCTTCCCACTTGATATAGTTAAACATCTCTTGTAACCTATCTCCTATTCGTTTTCCGTAACGATTTTCAATTTCTGATGGTGTTAGATTAGTGGTTAAAAATGTAAGCGCATTTTTACTGTATCGTTCAAAAAGAATCTGCTCCATTAACTCGTATTGATTAAAAGCTAATTTTTCAAATCCCAAATCATCAATAAACAATCTCCCCTTTTGAAACTCCTTCAAATCGAATGACATGTTCTTACTTTTTGTAGCCATCATGTATGCTGAAACAAAAGACCCACAGCTTATTTTTTTAAACAGCATTCTTTTGACTCCTGTTGCTGAATAAATATCTCTTCCTACCCTTCTGATAATTTCAAAAAGCACGGTCTTCCCCACTCCACAATCACCAAATACCAATAAACCTTTTTCTAAAGATGGATTGTTTCTTACCACTTCGTACTTGTTGAAATCTTCAATACCGCAGAAATAATCGATTAACGTTCTCACAATTTTTCGGTTCTCTTCCTTGATTTCAAATGCACATCCGGTTACTTCACAAAATTCTATCTCAGGTGTATTGATAACTTCATTTGCATGTTTTACGAAATACTTCCAAAATAATTTCGTATCCGTTTTTTCAATCGTAGTTTTTTGAACTATGTCGTTTAGAGAAATATTAATCATATTTTGAATTTTTATTTGCCTCGTTTTGCCTTGCACTTTCTTCAACCAAATACGGAAGTGTGTGCAAGAGTTTCGTTTTCCAATTTTTTATCGGTTTGTTGTTACCATCTTTCCATCCATTTTGCTTCCAAGCCTCATATTTCAGTTTTAATTTTTGAACGTTTACATTTTTTGTTTGATCAAAAGCAAAATTTTTAAAATTTTCAAAAGTTGGATAAATATGTGTTTCCTTGTTTATATGTTTACTAGTTATATAGTTTACTTGTTTTATTATACTAGCATTGAGGTGGTCAGTGCTTTTGATAGTGCTTTCGTTAGTGCTTTGGTCTTGCTCTGGTAAGTGCTTCGGCATTGCTTTAGCTAATGCTTTGGTGTCTGCTTCGGGTGGTGCTATGGTATTTTTTACCAAAGCAACAATATTTGCAGTCCATTGGTTTTTACTTTCCTGATACATGATTATAAAACCAAAATTGATAATCTCGTTTAATGCTTTTTTATACGTTTTATAGGACTTAATTCCATTCGCCTCCATAGTCATATCTGTAGGTAAAGAAAACTTCTCTTTCCACCCTAATCTGTTACATCTTTCTATGGCAAAAAAGTATATGGCTGTATGTATAGGTTTTATTTTCTCAGGATTTTCAAAAGAGAAATTAAACCAGTTTCTACTTAGTTCAAATGTATTCATACTAACCCAGGTTTACCATTAATTGATTAGATAATAAATCCGCAATCTCTTTATGATACTTAATCCTTGCTAACAACTCTTCATTATTTGGATACGCTATCAATTGTAAATCAATCATTATTTTCTTAAAATCCTTTTTACTTTTATGGTAAGTAGATTTCAACCTTTGTTGAGATTGCAACAACCATTGATTTGTTTTTTTGTGGTGGAGAACAGTAGAATGAGTTAACTCTAAATATTTAGCTACTGAAGTTGCTGTAGGGAAGAAATCATTGTCTAGTAAAAGTTGAATAAACACTCGTTTGGCATTCACAAACTCCTCCTTTTGATTCTTAATTTTAATGTCAGGAATACCTGTAGCGTTAGAAACTGATTTTTCAACTATTTTAAATATTAGTGTATTCATTTTAAAGGGAAATTTTAGGCAGTTGAAACCCCTCCCATTAAAATTTATACGAAAAAAGGGAGAGGTAAATCAACTAACCAAACTGTGTCATAAATAAATCAAAATCTAATTGTTAAGTGTTACGTAATAACCCTTATTTACTTTAATCGATATTTCACCTTTTCGAAGTTGGTGATTAATTTTTTCCGTTTCTTCAAAAGGGTACAAATACTTTTTTCCTACTTTAAAAAAACTGATTAGCTGTAGATCTCTTAAAGATTGTAATATTTGTGAGTTATACGCGATTCCAATTCGCTCACAAAAAACTTTTCCTGTTACGTTAAGAGGTGTATTATTCATCTTTTGTGTTTTCGATTGTGTCATTAATTCCTAAAGTATTTTCCAATACTTCTAATTGCTTAATTCCGATACTACGGTATGAGGAAATAATTCTAGATAAAAGCTCTCGATTAGACTGATTATCTAATTTTGCATTATCACCCTTTCTAATTTGTCTTAAAAAAGATGTGCTTATGTGATGCTTTTTTGCCACTTCTTCATGACATTTTACAACATTAGCAACTGCTGTTAATTGATCTCTCAATTTTTCTACATTGTCTATTACTCTAACCATATTTCCTCATTTTCTTTTTAAATTAACAGCTACTTATATAAGTAGTTGGATCTCCATGATTTAATGTAAACTCTCGGGAGATTTCTGCTAAGTTTTTAAGCTTATTCTTCTTACGAATGTTTTTAACATGCGTTTGAACAGTAAAGATTGATCTGTTTACTTTTCTGGCGACTTCTTTTACTTCAAATCCTGCTGTGATTAATGCAGAAATGTTGAATTCTGTTTTGGTTAATTTCATCTTTCTTTTCTTTTTTCTTTTGGTTTAATTCCAAACAAAAACTAGAATAACTAATACTTGCAGACATACTAAAAGATTAGTATTTGTATTGTTTTGTTTGGAAATTGACTGTATTTATACGTTCTTTGTTTGTGTCAACGATACAAATATACAGTACAATACAATATAAGCAGTATTTTTACAGTATTTATTACGATACTTTTTATTTATGGAATTGGATAAAGCAATACATATTATCAATAGTAACGGTATAACAGCCTATGAAATCTATAAAAAGACTGGTTTAAATGAATCTGGTTTAAGAAGAGTATTGAATAAAGAAGTATCTCGACCTCAAAGAAAAACGCAAGAAGCTTTAATAAAAATTGCAGCTTATATTGAGCTAAATGGAAACTTGAATGGATTTGATTTGGCCAATAAAGATGTTATTACTACTAAACCAAAAAGCGTTCTTTCTCAAATAGATGCTGAGGACATTCTTGATTATATTATTGTGAACAAGGAAAGATTCAGAAATGAGCCAAAAGTTGATGCAGTAGTTGCTCTATTCTCTAACTTCGAACAGCAAAGAGTTTTACAAGAAGCTTATGATAAAGCTGCCGAAGTTAATAAGCTTATTGAAGAGTTGAAGAAGAAGAATGGGGTTTAATTTTTTTTTATTTTCTAAAAACGTTTAACTCTTTATCATTTAATACTGATTTCCAATTTATATGTTTTCCAATCTTCTCTAGGTAATTAGTATAAAAAAATCTTCTTTTGAATAAAGGTTTTCTTTTTAGCATTTTTATTCTTTTTAAAATGAGATTTAGAATTTCTTCATTAGATAGATTATTTCTAATATTTATTTGATCTACTTCACCAAACCAATTGAACTGTTTTTTAGGAAGTCCTCTTCTAAATACTTTTTTAATATTGCGTGAATGCGGATGACAAGCATACCAATAATCAATCCTTATTTGACTCCCAATACAATAAAGCTCGAGATAACCTATTATTTCATTATACTTAAAAGGATATAATTCAATAGAAACCAAATCATTAAATACTCTATTATAAACATCTTCACCAAATACCTTATTCCCTTTTGCAAACTCTTTTAACTCATCAATTATTTTTTCATTTTCTGAGTCAATTTCTGAATCAGTTAATCTGTAAATAGGTATATCAAAAAAGACATATTTTTCATCCATAATGATTAGATATTAAATTTACAAGTTTAACAATCTTTGAACATCAAGATCTTTTATTTCTTTATCTGATATTACAATAGGCATAAAAGGCATAATTCCTCTTCCTTCAAGCTTATATACTTGTTCTTTAAATAAATTAACTAAGTAGTTACTTGTAATCCCTTCCTTAAAAACTACAATTAAATATGTATTTATAGCTCTATTATCAAAATAGGAATTTAACTGATTATAAATATCAGATAAATTAAAAAAACTCTCGTAGACCGGTAATTTATCGAGATTTTTCTGAAGATAAGTAATTTCAACTACGGCATCGTTAAACTTCTCAGGATTGATTGATTTTAAATAAATATCAATTTTAACACCATAATCCAACAACACATTTGAGATTACATCAAATTTTCGAGATTTAATGTTAGAAAATTTATCAAAAATAATTTTTTCAACATTAATCAAATTATTAGCCATTTCACCTATATATTCTTCCTCAGGTTCATTTGTAATATTATAATCATTTGATTTATTTTCTTTTACATCATATTGCATTCCTTTTTTGACTTCATCAACTGCCTTTTCTTTAACTTCTTCAGGTGATAGTTGCTTAAACTCCAATTCTTCTTTAGCAACTTTAATATTATCCGATTTATCAATCTTTCTCTGTTTCTCTTTCCATTTCACAATTCCTCTTCCAGTAATAATAGAACCAACTAGAAAGAGAAATCCTGAAATCCATGGTAAAGTTTTGATAATAATTGTTCCAAAAACAATTTTATCATCTACTAAATCCTTACTATCAGGAATTAGTGAATTATACTCTGCTCTTGATATTAATAGACCAATATCTTGCTTCATAAATAGCCATGGTATTAAAAAAGCTGATGCAATTATTAATAATCCAACTGAAGTTTGAAACTTATATAAATCAGAAAATTCTACTTTGTTGAACATGCTATCTACTCTTTTTTAATTTCATTCAAAAGGTTGTAAAACGTAGATTCTTTATTAACTATTGCTGCATCCAAACTTTTGTTAATTTCCTCTTTACTATCTCCTTGTATCGGACGTATCAATTGACTTAAACCTCTCGGAACATAAAGCTTATAATTTGCTTTATTAATTGAATCGTTACCCATACTTGCAACAATCCAGTCAGTTTTAAAGCTATAATATTCTTTTAGAGAATCTAAAATAGCAGAAGCCTTTAAATAATTTTCAGATGTTTTATCAATATCTTTAAAATCCAGTGATTGAAAATCATCTGAGACTGTTTTTAACTTATATTCTATATTACTTATGGAAATAACGTTATCAATCCAATCTGTAGGGCCCAGCCATGTTTGCTTTATCACTTTTAATCGAAAAATTAACTTTTTAGGGTTATCATCGTACTTCTCAACAATTTGGTTTATCAACTTTGTTCTATCTAAAGATATACCGTTATCAGATTTAGGTTTATTAATAGTTGCATACAAAACAATTCCTCCGAAGATAGTAACGAAAACATTTATGAAAGGTAAAGTTTGATTATGGTTAAAAAGTTGCTTTAAAAAAGAAAACACAATTTATTTTTTAGTTTGGCTTCGAATCTAAACTAATTTTAATTTATAAAAACAGGAAAAACACCTTTTAATTTTAAAGTTACGTAAATTGATTGCGTAGTACTGAATTAAATTTGTCAAAAAAACATGAAACTAATTCAAGAGAGTGTATTTATATCAGAGATTTTATTTCAATCAAATCAAGTCCTATATGCAATGGATCGTATAAATGAATGCGCTGATAATTCTGATCATATGGGTATATGGTCTTCAATTCAATCTTTTTTAATCTCAACCAGTAATATTTCTAAAATATTTTGGCCTAAAAAGAAATATGAAAATCGAGGTAATCATTTAAGAAACCTTCTTCAAATCCCTGACAATTGTGATCTAAAAAGTAGAAAATTCAGGAATAAGCTAGAACATTATGATGATTTTATTAGTGAATATTTCGAGGATTTAACAAGTTACCATTACGTGGATTTAGTAATGAACCCGTCTTTAAGTTCAACTTCGTTAAGTCTTTGCCATAGAGGTTACAACACTTTTAATAATACTCTAATTCTTAAAGGAGAAATACTCGATTTAAATAAAATCCTAGAAAAAGTAATCTTAATAAGAAATAAATGTCTAAAGATACAATCATTTTAATCTCCAAAATATTTTTAAATCTCAGATTTTTTTGACCTAACTTTCTTAAGGATTATATCTAAATTCTCCTTTAAGATTATGGTTTTTAACTCTTCTTCAATTATAGATGATTGAATTTGCTCATCGGAAAGGGTTTCTTTTTCAATAGTTACATCAAGAGATTTTATAAAGTTGGAAACTTTACTTTTAAGTTTAAACAGTAGTGTTTCTAGAAATAAATAAGCGCTACTTTTAGTTAACATTACACAATAGAATTTTAGCCTATCAAAAAATTAATAGATTTTATAGGTTACATAATGTAGAGGATTATAGCTTTTAAAGTGGCTCTTCAACTATTTTAGCCATTTCTTCCTTTTTATTCTCATCTGCATAGCGTAAACTATACAACGATACTCTGAATAATTTATTTCTTAGCTTTTGAATTAATTTATTCTCTTGTTTATGGATTATATAAACTGCTAATCCAACAAAATAGGTAGACAGTAAAGTACATAAATAATATACATACTTAGGATAATCTTGAATAGTTTTAAAAATCCAGAAAAATTGGAAAAAACAGAACATCATTACAACATAATGAATAACTCGAATTCCTATATTTTTTTCCTCAACTTTATAACTCCTGATTAGATTGTACAGCACATAAAAAAATATTGCAATTACAGGAAACAAGGCCGTTGCAAATAACTGCAAGGACTTAAACCCAAAAACTCTTTCCTTTTCTTGTATTTCCTTAAATTCAGAAAATTTTTTGTCGGTATTTTTCTTTTCTATTGAGTATTTTGAATACAGGTCAAAGTTGTTTGTTTTGACATAACTTTTAAGTTCATTTAAGGCATCAGTTCTCTTGGCTTTAGCTTCTTTATGCTCTTGAATTTTACCAAGATACTCTTCGCTAAAGTTAGGAATAAACTCAAAACAATAAAATAGACTAGCAATTACAGTTGCTATTAATAAATCTTTAAAGAAAAGTTTTTTGTTACTCTTCGCCGTTATCAGGCTCCTCTCCTCCGTTATTATTTGGGTTGGTAATATCGTCTTTGTTGGTCCCGAATTCGTCTGTTTGAACAATCGTGTTTTCATTGGTTACAATTTCTTCGTTTTCAGTACAAGAAATAAAACCTAAAACCGCTACTAAGGCTATAACTTTAAATAAGTTTTTCATTATAATGTGATTTAAAATAAACCACTAAAGGTACAATATTTAAAGAATGGTTTTTATGCTTTACTTTTTGAGTTTATGTTTTTGTTTATAGGTAAGTTTTGCCAACTGAATGTTAGTTTTCACTCCTAATTTCTCTCGTATTCTTTGAAACATTTTTCGTAATGTTCCTGGTTCAATATCCATTTCTGAACATATTTCTTGATTTGATAGATTTTCCATCATCATTGAAAGTGCTTCAGATTCTCGTTCAGCGAGTAAATCGATTACACTTACAATATCTCCTGAGTTTTCTTGCACTAAAATTCCGTTTTCTAAAACCTTATCCGAAACATACTTTTTTCCATTAGCTACTTTTCGAATTGCTTCATAAATACAATGGTGGATTTCGGTTTTATCAATAAATCCTAATGCTCCCAAGAGAAATGCTTCTTGTATATGATTATAATGATAGTAACCTGATACAATTATTACTCTCGGCATATTGTCTTTCCCATATATTTTTTTGAGGACTTCTATACCATCCATGTCAGGCATGGACAAATCAAGAAAGACAATATCACAGAAATTATTTTCTAAAAAATCAATGAAATCTTGTCCAGTAATAGAGGTTCCAACAACCTCATGACCTTCTTGCTTTAGCATCGCCTCATACGAGGCAAATATTATATCATGGTCATCAACTAAATAAATTTTCATTTTCTTTTCTTTTTAGCTTATAAAAATCAATAAGCCGTAAATTTTAAATCACGAAACAAATATATCGGTAAGAAATAACCTAATTTGTACACGAAACCCTGAAATTTTAAATTTGCATATCCCTATTTTGTAGTATAACTAGATATAAAGCATATTAAGAAGTAAATTCTAGCGACAAATCATTTGATTAAGAAAAAAAACTTTTTAGTTAAAAAACAGGTAAAAAAGTGAACAAATAATGAACAAATTAAGAAGAACTAAAAGATAAAATACTGATTTACTAAAATTTAAATAAACATAAATGATATTAATCAGGTTTACCACTCGATGGAGATGTAATCGAAAAAAACATAGTATCTACAAGACAAACCCGCTAGTTAACTAGCGGGTTTATTTATTTACAATCGTTTATTTTTATTTGTGTTTGAATTAAAAGAGAACAAATAAAGAACAAATGGTTTTTAGGTTTCAACTTAATATTTACGTTTTTTAATTGTTGCTAACGGAAAAGTATAAGTGCAGTGCGGGGTTAAAATGCCTATATTTCTAACTTTACTGATATATTCGTTTTTATTCACTTACTTTGATTTTATAACTTTCTCCCGCATTAAACTTATACCGTGTTAGACATAGTTCTTATTTCCATATTTGTTTTGAAAATTCTTTTAAAAAATCATCAGTTAAATATTCAGATTGACATTCAAGCTTACTGTTACTCCCAGTTTTTGCTTGTATTTGAGCTTTAATATTTTTTAATACCTTTTTTCCATGAAATAGAGTTTCTTCGTGCGTATTATAATATTCAGGTATTTTATCCATTAGGAAAGAATTTTTATTTGCATGTTTTTCACCATATTCATTTTTCTTCATGGCTTCTATTGCGTATTCTTTATTATCTTTGATTGCTAGTTTTCTAATGTTATCGATATCTTCTTCTGAAAGTTCAGGATGACAATGTTTAATGTGACGAATGTTTGTAAAATAAGACTCTATATCAGTTCCTTTAGTTATAAATATTTCCAGACCTTTTTTATTATACTTTCTTTTCTCTTCTTCTATATCTCTTGGATTCATATAATCTTTATCTCGATGAATCAATATTGGTGGACAAGTATCGATAAATTTATCTTTTAAATAACTATGAAGAACTTCAGCAGAATTAATTTTTGAACAACCATTATAAGACTGAATTTCATACTCATCAGGTTTAAAACCATTTGCTAAAAGTAAAATTTCAACAAGGCCTTGTTTTTTATCTTCTGTTAGTACTATACATTTTTTGGAATCAGTAAATTGTGATTTAACTTTTTCTAATTCTTCCTTTTCTATCTTTAAAGTTTCAATTTCATTGTTAATGTCTTTCCAGTACTTGGACAACTCTATCAATGGAAGAAGTTTCATTTCCTTTTCCAGTTGAATGCTATTATTATAATCTATCAATCGAATTGTGGAACTTTCATCTTTTGATTTATTAACAAAAAAAGTTGATACTCTTTCACTTGTAGTATTACCTAGTGTGTAAAATATTGGAGAATGGGTAGATATAAAAATCTGAACACCTTCATCGTATTTCGCAAAATTTTCATCTTGAAAATAAATTCTATCCAAATATTCAATAAACTGGTCTGCAAGTTTTTTAGCTGAGTCAAATTCTAAATTATTTTCAGGCTCTTCAAAACCCCATATTGTATTTGCTATGGGTTCACGCTTTCTTTCCTCTCTGAGTTCTGCTTCCGCCATATTTTGGAGAATAACTGGAATATGTCTGACCTTAATTCCATCTCCTCTTTGGTTTAGCATTATTTTCCCATCTGTGGAACCAAACTCAAGAGTATTAAACAAATCCCTAAAGGTTCCTTTGAACTGTAAAATACTTTCAAGGTTAAGTCGTTCACTAATTTGACGACTAATTTGAGCAGTTTTACTTCCAATTTGTTTGTTAAATTCTATCTCTAAAGAATTTGTATCTTTTTGAAGAACATCATATAAATCAAACATCAATTGATTAAAGTATTCTTGACTTTTTATTGCCGGAACATATTTGAACCTAAGTTTTTTAAGCCACTTATAGTATGAACTCTTATAATTACTTGTGAATTCTTTACCATTAACATAGACTATATTTTCAATTGGTAATGTAGAATGTTCTCTCCATATTTTAGTCCATATTACATCTCCTTCATTTTTAAAATATTGCTTTTTAGGAGGCGATATTACTAGTTCAACCTCAATTCTATTTTCTTCTCTTCTAATACCATGTCTTTGATTAGAAAAATTTTTCCAAAATTCAAATTCAATTCCAGGCTAACTCTCATTGTTAAAAAATAAATTTAATGCACGCAAATAATTTGATTTACCTGCATCATTACTTCCAACAATAATATTCAAATCTTTTGTTGGAAGATATTTTATATTTCCCCTTGTTGTATTAAGAATTGAGCGGAAATATTTTATTCTAATACTTTTAATTATTTGCATTTTTTAATTTTAATTATGCTCAACTGTTCCAACATCATCAATTAACTCATTATCCAATATGTTTATCGGATAACAAGAACAATGTTATTATTTTTAAGAAGTGATCTTTAGTGAAATATTTTTCGGGGTATGTCTCAAATATATTGATAATTGTTTTAAATACAAATTATTTTACTAGCTGGTTATCAAATTAGTTGAAGCCTTGCTATTCGTGATAAGTTCTTTCGATTAATACTCTGATTATAGAATTCCCCGTAAAATAATTTTTGAGGGTATTTAAAATTAAAACAAGTCATAAAAATTATATTTGTCCAAATTCAATAAGCTATTCATTAAACCTAATGCACAAATCAACCATAACAATAGTATTTATTATGTTTTCATTTTTTTCTAGAGGTCAATCTGACCTGAAAACTAAGTTCTCAGAAGCCAACTCTGAGATGAATTTAAGAAATATGTATCAGAGAATAATCTGGGATATGCAACCGACAAACCGATATTCTTTTGATCAAACAAAGGGAGAAGTAACATATTTTATAACCGATAAAGATTTAGAAGTAATTGCAATACCTAAAGTTTTAGGAACTTTTAATCTAAACGACAAGACCTTTTTATGGGCCGACAAGAACTCCTCAATCAACAAATTATTAAGTGGCAAAATAGATACTTTTAGAAATAGTCTACCAAAAAAATATCATAAGAATAAGTTTAAATCTTCTATTGAATTGAATGAAAATTTATTGGCTCTTTTTAGTTATGAGTTAAATGCAAACGGATATGATTATCAACGTCAAGATGATGTAATTATATACTATTCACTTTTAGACATAAAAATATTCAAAGACGGTGATCAAATACAATTTCTAGAACCAAAAAAACACACTATTGAACAAGAAATTTCTGAAAACACAGCGTTAATAAAAAAATTTCACAAAGAAAAATTGGAAATTAACAAAGAGTTTAATGAACAAAAAATAGGTTATAAAAAAGCTTTTGAAAAAATTGAAAAGACTCATCTGAAATATTGGTTAAATGAAGACCCTTATTTTTTTCCTTCACTCGAATGGCCTTGTGATTTTGACGAAAAATCGATAACTGAATGGAAAGAATTTAAAATTGATGATAATAGGCTCTTTGTAATGTACTCTAGTGATGAAGGATATAACATTGTATCGCATGCGTATGAAATTGATATAAATGCCAAAGGAGATAAAAGAATAATAAACGAATATTAAAAAAGCACCATTTAAATGGTGCTTTTCTTTTGCTAATTAATATTGCTTTGAGTTTTTACTAATCGAATAAATTCGCTTCTATAACCATCTTTATCAATTCCTTTTCCTTCTTTAGCTAATCTTATTACGTCCTCAAAATTCGCTTCATTATTAAATTTAGATTTTCGTAAACACATTCCGAATAGTGCCACGGACGAAGCAAAATTCATATCAGCACTTGGTATTGTTAATTCATCCTTTACCACTCTTTGCATTTCAATGCTTTTCTTACCGTCCGGTTTTTTATATCTAAACTTTACGGTTAATAACTCATCTTGAAAAGAATCATTTGAATTCTTTGTGTACTTTAAATCATGAATTTTATTTAAAAACTTACTCTCTACTCCTACTGGAATTATTTCATACAAAGCCGTTACTTTGTGTCCACTTCCTAACTCTCCAGCATCTTTGGTATCATCTATAAAATCCTCGTCATTTAACATCCTGTTTTCGTAACCAATTAAACGATATGCTTTTACTTTATTTGGGTTAAACTCCACTTGAATTTTTACATCTTTTGCAATAGTATATAAAGTTCCTCCAAACTCTTTCCCGAACACTTTTTGAGCTTCTTGCATTGTGTCGATATATGCGTGATTTCCATTTCCTTTATCTGCAAGAACTTCTAACTTATCATCTTTATAGTTTCCATAGCCAAAACCTAAAACCGATAAAAACACGCCTGATTTTCGCTTTTCTTCAATTAACTTTTCCATTTCCTTATTAGAACTTCTTCCTACATTAAAATCACCATCTGTAGCTAAAATAACTCTATTATTTCCCTTCTTCTTAAAGTTCTTTTCAGCTAATTTGTAAGCCAATTCTATTCCTTCTCCTCCAGCAGTTGAACCTCCAGATTCTAGATTGTCTAAAGCTTTTAATATTTTTTCTTTCTTATTTCCCGAAGTCGGTTCTAAAACAACTCCCGCTGCACCAGCATAAACAACAATAGAAACTCTATCTTCTTTTCTTAGTTGGTTAACTAATAATTTAAACGCTTTTTTTAGTAATGGTAATTTATTACTCGAACCCATAGAACCTGAAACATCAATTAAAAAAGTTAGATTCGATGGTGGTAAATCTTGATTCTCATACGTTTTTCCTTGCAAACCAATTTTGACAAGCTTTGTAGTATTGTTCCAAGGTGTTTTTACTAATTCTGTATTGATTGAAAAAGGATGCTCTCCTTGTGGTTGTGGATAATTATAATCGAAATAATTAATCATTTCTTCAATTTTAACAGCATCAGCAGCTATTTCCTGTCCATTATTAATCATTCTTCTAATATTACTATAAGAAGCTTTATCAACATCAATTGAAAAAGTAGATAAAGGTGATGCAAACGCATGCTCAAACTGATTCTCATGAATTGAAGCATATGAATCTTGATTCTCTACTCTGTAGTTACCCTTTTTTGTGGTAATAACTATACAGCCATTTTTTGCTGATTTCCCAAAAAGTCTCTTTGCTTTAAATGGTTTGTAAACATTAAGACTTTCTATCTCTTTTTTATCTAAATTATTTACAATCGAATTATATTGAGGATTTACTGGTTGTCCATCCACTATATAAAGAGGCGCATCATTCTTCTGGCTTTTAGATAGAAGATTATTTCCTTTTGAATTAATTCTCTCACCTGTCACTTGACTTTTTAATTGACTAGAAATTTTTTGGTGAAGTTTGTTTATTTTACGAACTCTTGTTGGACTAGAATTAGTTACCGTTCCATAAGCAACAACAGCTACCTCTTCTAAAACATTACTATCAGCAGTTAAAAGAACATTAATAATTGATTTATTCTGAACTTTTCTTTCTTCCGTTTTCATTCCTACAAAAGCAAATATTAAAACATCTGATTCTGAAACTTTTATTGAATACCTCCCGTCAAAATCTGTTTCTGTTCCATCTGTAGTTCCTTTTATAGAAACCGAAACTCCAGGTAATGGCCCACTTTCATCTGAAACTACTCCTGAAACTGTTTTTTGTTGTGCATGTATTAACGATAAGCTGCTTACAATTAATACTAATAGTATTTTTTTTACCATAGTTAATTCTTTTATTTTTCATAAAACTACCAACACAATCCCAGTATAGAAACTATGAATTAGTGAACTCACAGAATGAGCACGTAAAGTTGTTCTTACAGTGAGTTATCAAAAAAAACGAAAAAAGAATAAGTTAAAGTCCTTTTTTTCATAGATTTATAACGAAAATGAAAAACTAAAAACCAATCAATCATGATTTTTTACGGAACTAAAGGAGCTCACTTGAAGAGTGAAAAAATTAGTGGCGTTAAATGTAGCCACTGTGAACAACAAACGTCATATACAGCTAGTATTTTTGGCAGATATGCTTATTTGTACTGGATTCCTGTTTTCCCATTACCTAAAAAAGGAGTTGCTGAGTGCGATAATTGTAAGGTAACACTGGAACCAAAACAGATGAATGATCAGTTAAGAATGAAATATGATAATGTTAATGCTAATGTAAAAACACCGATTACTTATTGGATTGGTTCTTTAATATTAGCGGCAATTATTGCATTTGGAATTTATTCTGTGAATCAACATGAAAAAGATGTTGTAGAATACATAAAAGCTCCACAGGCTGGTGATGTTGTTGAATATAAGCCATCTGATTTTTACTCAACTTTAAAAATTACACGAGTAGAAAATGATTCGGTTTATTTTGCGCAAAACAAGTTTGAAATAGAAAAACAAAGTAGAATCTACAAAATTGATAAAACAGAGAACTACACGGAAGAAGCTTATGGTATTTCGTTAGCTGATTATCAAAAAAAGTTTGACACAAAGGAATTCTTAGATGTAGAAAGATAACCGATTGACTACATCTATTTTAAAACTAAATCCAATGTCTTTTTACGTTGGATTTTTTTTGTTTCCGTTTCAACAAAGTGCTTCGCAAAAATCACCTGTTTAGGAATCTCATATTTCGAAATTGATGCTAATAACTTTATTTTTTCGAGGATTGATTTTTCTTTAGTTGAATCGCCTTCTTCTTCAATAAGGAGAATCATTTTCTCTCCTAAATATGCATCCGGAATACCAGTTATAAAAAATCGTTTATTAATTATTTTAGCTAATTTTCGTTCAATTATTTCAGGATGTAATTTTACGCCTCCAGAATTAATTACATTATCAAATCTTCCCAGCCACTCGAATTCATTTTCTGAAACTAGTTGAACAACATCATTTGTTACCACGACTTCATCCGAAACTTTTGGCGCATTAATTACCAGACAACTTCTATTATCTATAGAAATTTCGACATTTGGCAAACAGCAATAAAAAGTAGGTTTTCTATGCTGATTATTCAACTTTTTAACAGCAATATGAGTTATGGTCTCCGTCATTCCGTACGTAGCAAAAACCTTTGTCTTTATATTTTTAATCTGATTTTTTAGCGTTTCTGAAACCACACCCCCACCAACAATAAGAGTATTTATTCGGTCTATTTCTTGTAGAGAATTTTGAAGCTGTAATGGGACCATTGCCGAAAAATCATACTTTTTTTTGTTTCCAGAAAGAGGATTTGAAACTGGATTAACAATGTCTAAATCCCAACCTAAGATCATAGCACGAACTAGCATCATTTTTCCAGCTATATACTCTAATGGCATACATAAAAGAGCTGAAGTGTTTTCTTTTAAATTGAAAAATTCTCCAGTAGTTAATGCTGAATTTTTCATGTACTCTTTCTTTAACTCTATTGGTTTTGGTGTTCCTGTAGAACCGGAAGTTTTTACAATTAACTTCTCTCTTTTATCAAACCAACTTTCTAAAAAAGTACTTAAAGCATCCGAAAAATCTTTTGCATAAGCCAATAGCTCTTCTTTACTCTGGAAGCTATTACCATTTAACTTAAAACTTTCGTGAAAATCTATAATACGCATTACTAAAAACTAAGCTAAACCTTCTACTTCTTCGAGATCTTCAGTAGCAAGTTTGTCAATTCTTCCTATTAATTTTTCTTTCCAATTAGACCATGAATACTTCTTGGCGTATAATAATAGTAATAAAGGATAAAAGACTAAAACAGGAATTAAAATGTCGAAATAAACATCTGGTTCAGAAAGGTCTTTAAAAATAGAATTTGTTTGAAAAGCTGTCCAATCTGCAGTAACTAACAAAGCTCCGATTAAGTTGTTAGCTGCATGAAACCCTAAAGCCAACTCTAAACCTTCATCTAACAATGTTATTATTCCCAAGAAGAAACCTGTACCTATATAATACACCATTACAACATAGCCTAATTTTCCTACTTCTGGATTCGCAATATGCAATAATCCAAATACAATAGAAGTAAAGATTAGTGGAATTACTCTACTTTTAAATTTAGCTCCAATACCTTGAAGCAAATATCCTCTGAATAAATATTCCTCAAAACTAGTTTGAATAGGAATCATTATAATTCCAATTAAGAAAAGTCCTAAAAACTTATTTAATTGAAAATTCCATTGCATTGATTCTGGCTCAAGAAAATAACCCACAAAAACGAAAGCAGCTGTAATTCCACCCCATGTGAAAAATGCAAACCAGATACGTTTCCAATCAATCTTTTTTCTGGAAGTTGTTAGGGAAGTTAATGTTTGTCTGTGAATATATTTCACCCATAAAAACAACATTCCTAAAAAAACAACAAATGTAATAAGCGATTCTAATAAGACTAGGTTTTCGCCTTTATCAGCTATCTCTTTTTTGATAGTAGCATTTTGATCGATATCAAACATTTCTATGGCTACCATATTTAAAACTACTATTCCAATAAACAGGAAAGGAATAACAATGTATTTCCAAAAACCTAAATCTCCTTTATATGCTTGTTGAATATAATTCATCATCTTTTAATTCAAATTAAAGTCCCAATGTAACTGTGAGTCATATAATAACCCACCTTTTTTCACAACTAACGGGCTATTAAAATTATTTGTAAATAAACCTCCAGTCCCTAAACCTTGAGGCATTTTACTATGCAAAGAATACGTCCACTGCGCTATAGCATTCAAACCGATATTACTTTCTAAGGCTGAGGTAATCCACCAACCAATATTGTTATTTTCTGAAATATCAATCCACTCTTTACTTCCCGCAAATCCACCGACCAAACTTGGTTTTAAAATTATGTATTGAGGCCGGATAGTTTCAATTAACTTTTTCTTATCTGTTAAAGAAAAAACTCCTATTAATTCTTCATCCAAAGCGATAGATAAAGGTGTCGCTTCGCAAAGTTTTGCCATTTCTTGCCATTGACCTTGCTTGATAGGTTGTTCTATAGAATGCAATTGAAACTTAGACAGTTTATCAAGTTTGATTAACGCTTCACTTGGTGAAAATGCACCATTGGCATCCACTCGTAATTCAATCTCGTTTTCAGAAAACTCATCTCTAATATACTTTAACAGACGTAATTCCTCCTCAAAATCAATCGCTCCAATTTTCATTTTTATACATGAAAAACCCTGAGCTATTTTCTCTTGGATTTGCTCTTTCATGAATTGTTTATCTCCCATCCAAATCAATCCGTTTATTGAAATTGGATGTTCATTTTTCGTGAAATCTGAAGGAAATAATTCAAACTTATTGGCACTTTTAAAAGACAAAAATGCTTGCTCCAAGCCAAACTGAATTGAAGGAAACTCAATGGTATGTTTTAGCAGTTCTTCTAAACCTAATTGAATATTTTCACAAACCCAATCTAGTTTTTCTTCATAATCTGGACGATCATCAACACTTAATCCACGGAACACACCACACTCTCCGACACCTTGTTTCTCTCCATCTTTTAAAGTCAAAAAAAACGTTTCCTTGGTTCTTAAAACTCCTCTAGAAGTTCCACTTGGACGTTTAAACTCTAGAATATATTTATAGTAATTAGCCTGAATCAAACTGTTAATTTTTCTCGATGTATGACTTAAAGTTATTCAGATATCCTTGGTCTTGCTCTTTGAAAACACCTTTAAAATAAGGAAAAAGACAACTTACTAAATAGGAGTTTCCTCGACAAACGGAATTGTTTGTAATTGTAGTAATACCATTATCAAAACTAAAGGTATAATCATCTGTTTTCAACATAGTTTCGGCATTAAAAAACAACGTTACCTTTTCATTAGGAACATAAGCCATTACTTTTTCTCTAAGCGTTATTTCTTCTCCGTTTTTATTTTTTACAACCATTTTATACGTACTACCAGTTTTCTCAGGTTTTACATCAATAGGTTCTATAGATTGTAATTCGGGAATCCAATTACTAATTTTCGAACTATCATTAAACAATGTAAATACTTCTTCTAATGGTTTATTAACCTCTACTTGAGTAGTGTATGCTGTTTCTTTAAAAATGAGTCCTGTTGACAAGAAAATAACTGCAAACGTTATTATAACTCCTAAAATTATTTTGATTCTCTTCATTCTTAAATTTCTATAGATGTTCCTATGTCCAGGATTAATAAATTTTTATTTGCTTCTGAAAACTTTTTCTTCGCATAGTCAACATTAATTTCTATTGGAGGAAATGTATTGAAATGACAACCTATTACTTTATTACAGGCTACTAAATCTGAAGCTATAATTGCATCTTCAACACCCATCGTAAAGTTGTCTCCTATCGGAAAAATAGATGCTGTTAACTGCGTAGTCATCGGAATTAATTTCATATCCAGAGTTACAGCTGTATCACCAGCAACATACAATGACTTTCCATTAGCAGTTATTACAAAACCTCCTGGCTGTCCACCGTAACTTCCATCAGGAAAAGAAGAAGTATGCACCGCATTAACATATTTCGCAGAAAAAGATTTTGTTTTAAAAGTTCCACCATGATTTAACGGATGTGCTTTAAAATCTTTAGCCGTATAATGCATGTAAATTTCATAATTTGAAACTATGACTGCTCCTGTATTTTTAGCAATGGTTTCCACATCTAAAATATGATCTTGATGTGCATGTGTTACTAAAATATAATCAGCTTTAATTTTTGCAACATCTATATGAGACGCGGCTGAATTTCCAGAAATAAAAGGATCTATAATAATTTGAGTATTCTCTATTTCAATACCAAAACAGGCATGACCGTAGAATGTTATTTTCATGAATTAACTAGTTGTGTTGTTTTTTAATTTCTTTCTAACAAAAATATAAATTACGACAGCAATAATGAGTAGTGGCCAAATAGTAATTAGAAATAAAAACAACGATTGTAAACCATCAAACCCGTTTGTAAAAGCTTTTATAATTTTACCCCAAAAACTATCTTCTTCTATTTTTTGTTCTATTTTTTTGTAAAACTTGATTCTTAATGTAGAGAAAGTAACATTGTTTTCTAAATATTTTAACCTTCCTTCTGCTCTTTCTATATCTGATCTTACCTGTTCTAACTCTTTCTCAACCTCAAGGATTTCTTTTACATTTTTTGCTTTTGCTAAAAGCTGTAAATATCTATTCTCTAATTCTTTTTTTGTTTTGATTCTAGCAGAAACATCTAAAAATTCCTCCGTAACATCACTTACACTAATATTCTTTTCATCAAACTCTTTAACACCTTGGGAAATTTCACCTAAAAAAGCATCGAAATTAGTATTTGGAATTCTAACTGTAATAGTGACATCATTACTATAGTATCCTTTTTCACTTTTTTCCTCAGCAATATATCCATTAAACTTTTTTACAGAAGTTTTAATATTTGTGGTAGTTAATACTAAATCATCTACCTCGAAAGAAACATTACCTCGCTTTATAAGTTTCCTTTGAACAATTTCGACCTTATCTTTATTAGTCTGAGTATATTTAAAACCAGCGTCCTCAACCTCATAACTTGGTAACTCTTCAACAATATCTTTTAAATTATTACTTTCACTATGACAACTAATTAAAAGTAATCCAAAAGTGAAGATGTAAATTATGTTTTTCATTATGCTTACTTTTTCTCTAAAGTTACAAAACGTTTCCTAGTCCAAAAAGTAATGCAAATAAAAAAGTACTTAACGCTACTTTCTTTAATTCACCATCTAATAAACGTTCTTCTTTGTTCTTTTCAATAAAAACCAAATGTTTAATTAATGGAACATAAGCAATGATAAATAAGAATTGAAATGGACTTCTAAAATGAATAACCACGTAAAGCAGAGCAAATAAAAACGATGAAGCTATTAGGTAATAATGATAATACTTAGCAAATTCACTGCCTATTTTAACCACTAATGTATTCTTTCCTGCTTTTTCGTCATTTACTCTATCTCTCATATTGTTTAAATTCAATACCGCAGTACTCAAAGCACCAATCGTAAATGCTGGTAAGAAAATTGTGAAATTTAATTGCTTAGTGAATAAGAAATAGGTTCCTACAACCGCAAGTAAACCAAAAAAGAGGAACACAAATAAATCTCCAAATCCGCTATAACCGTAAGCAGAGTTTCCAACAGTATATTTAATTGCAGCAACAATGGAAGCAATACCTAAACCAAAAAACAGTAATGAAAAACCGAAGTTATCTTTTCCAAAAGCAACATAAATTAAAGCAATTGCCACCACTAACGTAAAAATAGTAGTAACTATCATTGCCTTTTTCATTTGCTTTGGTGTAATAGCTCCAGAAGCCACCATTCTTGCTTCTCCTTCTCTGTTCTTATCCGTTCCTTTTACGCCATCTCCATAATCATTTGCAAAATTGGATAATACCTGGAATCCAATGGTTGTTAAAATTGCCAACCAGAAAATCATACTACTCCATGGATAAACTAAACCTTCAAAAGAAATATTTGCTTCACCAATTAAACCAACATCTTTTAAATCTAAACTTAAAGAGTTCGTATGAAACTTGTCAAACAATCCTAAAAAGCTCCCAACAATAATCCCTGAAACAGAAAGCGGCAAGGTTCGTAACCTAGCCGCTTTTATAAAGTTCTTAAACATGTATTTAATCTAAAAATTCTAATCGTGTAATTTTCTTTCTCACGATATACTCTTTTAACTTTGGTGAAAAGTATTCAAGATTTGTATACGATACTCCCACTTTTACACCTTTCACATCTTTATCAAGTTCAATTAATTTATCAGATCCTTCAAAATTAGTTAGCCACACAAACTTTTGTGTTTTACCATCGCTATCTTTTAATTCAACCATATAAAGATCGTCTCCGCTAATCTTTTTTAAAGTACCTTCTAGATATAATTCCGCAACTTCATCTTCGTCTTCAAAATCTTCGTCACCCGCAATTGCTAATAATACATCTGGACAAAATTTAACCATACTCATCCCCACTTTAGCTCCAAGTTTTTCACCTTCAGCGCGACCTTTCGTTAAGTCGTACTCGATACCTTCTTTTGCTAGCTCATCTTTATACTTCAGATAAGTTTGCACCATCTGCACACCTAACTTAGCCGTTAAATCTGAGGTAGACATTCCTTTAAACTCCTTTTGGTTCTTAGAGAAATAGTTACAAATGTCCATTGACATTTTATCTAAAGCAGATTCTTGACTTATTATATTACCAAATGATAGTAACGAGATTAGTAAGAGTATAATTTTCTTTGACATAGTTTTTTGTATTATAAATTATTTGCTTCAGCTATAAGTTCTGCAATGTCTTTTACAACAATTTGGTCTTCTTTTAAATGAAATTTTACACCATCAGTCATCATTGTATTACAATAAGGACAACCTGTTGCAATAATTTCAGGATTCGTTTCTAAAGCGTCTTTTGTTCTTAAAATATTAATATCCATATCACCTTTTTCAGGTTCTTTGAACATTTGCGCCCCTCCAGCACCACAACATAATGCGGTAGATTTATGACGCTTCATTTCAGTAGATTTAACACCCAATCTTTTGATTAAATCACGAGGTGTTTCATAAACGTCATTTGCGCGTCCTAAATAACATGGATCATGATACGTAAGACGTTTTCCTTTTAAATTTTCACCTTCTATACTTAACCTACCATCCGCTATTAACTTGTTGATATATTGTGTATGATGATATACTTCATATTTTCCTCCTAAACTAGGATATTCATTTTTAAGTGTATTGAAAGAATGTGGATCGCAAGTAACAATTGTTTTTACTTCATAAGCATTTAAGATTTCAATATTTGTCATTGCTTGCATTTGAAACAAAAACTCATTTCCAGCTCTTTTAGCAGCATCACCTGTTGAACTCTCTTCAGTTCCTAATACTGCAAAATCAACATTCGCTTGCTGTAAAATCTTCACAAAAGATCTTGTTATTTTTTTAGCTCTATCGTCGTAACTTCCTGCAGCTCCAACCCAAAACAACACTTCTGGTTGTTTTCCTTGAGCCATCATATCTGCCATTGTTGGTACGTTCATAATATTGTATCGTTTAAGTTGATTTTTTATTTAAATAAAAATTAGTGATTGTAGATAAATTAAATTAACTATTCGTCTTTCCAGTTTAATCTATCCATTTGACTATACTGCCATGGCGCTCCATTGTTTTCGATGTTTGTCATCATCATATTCAACTCTTGAGGCGCAGCAGATTCTTCCATTACTAAATACCTTCTCATATCCATAATAATAGATAAAGGATCGATATTTACAGGACATTCTTGAACACAAGCGTTACAACTTGTACACGCCCAAAGTTCTTCTCTTGTAATGTAATCATCTAATAATTGTTTACCATCAGGCTTAAACTCACCTCCATTGGCATCTATATTTTTTCCTACTTCTTCTAAACGATCACGAGTATCCATCATAATTTTACGAGGAGATAATTTCTTTCCTGTTAAATTCGCTGGACAAGAAGAAGTACATCGTCCACATTCTGTACATGTATATGCATTCATTAATTGAACCCAATTCAAATCAGCAACATCTGAAGCTCCAAACTTTTCTGGAACCTCATCTTCAGCTCCTTCTTCGGGCATAGCGTAAGGATCTGCATCTGGATCCATCATCATTTTCACCTCATTCGTAACTGAAGCTAGATTATTAAACTGTCCTTTTGGATTTAAATTAGCAAAGAATGTGTTTGGAAAAGCTAATAATATGTGCAAATGCTTAGAGTAGTATAAGTAATTAAGGAAAATAAGGATTCCTACAATATGCAACCACCAAGCTGTTTTTTCAATTGTATGAAGTGACTCGCTTGAAAAACCATCAAACCATGGTGCTATAAATTGTGAAACAACATTTCCTGCTCCTGCCTCCTGGAATGGAGTATCTGTTGCATTCATTACTAAGAAAAGAGTCATTAAAACAACCTCGAAATATAAAATAATATTTCCGTCGTTTTTTGGCCAACCTTTCATTTCTGGGCTCATAAAACGTTTAACTCTTTCAATATTTCTTCTAAACCAAAAAACAATAACCGCGAGTAATACTAATAAGGCTAATACTTCAAAAGAACCAAGTAAGAAACCGTATAAACCATTACCAATTAAAGGCTGGAATACACGATGTGTTCCGAATAAACCATCGATAACAATTTCAAGAAGCTCGATATTAATTAGAATGAAACCAACATATACAACAATATGTAAAACTCCAGAAACTGGACGACGAACCATTTTGTATTGCCCTAAAGCAATTTTCGCCATGTTCTTCCAACGTTCTGGTTTTCGATCTGTTCTATCGACATCCTTACCTAATTTAATATTGCGAATCAGTTTTCGAACATTCATCACAAAATACCCTATACCCGCAATTAAAATAAATGCAAAAAAAATGTTTGGTATATATTTTTCCATGTAAAAAAAGTTGATTAAAAATTTAAATAATTAAAACTACTGTATAGTTGTTTGTTATGAGTGTTTACTGTTTGTTTATATCGTAAGTCCTATTGGTTACTGACATTATCATTATTCTTCTCCTCATTATAAGGTTTTGGCTTTTTACCAAATAATGAAAAATGCACGAAACGTTTAGGATTTAATTTCATCTCTCTTAGTAACTCTTCCATTTCTTTAGTTGCGTTCGTAAGATTTGTATAAAGTTGTTCATCCGACATTAGCTTACCAACTGTACCTTTACCACTTTCAATACCTTTAATTAAAGTATTTACATTCGTAAGTGTTGTTTCTAGTTTTTTAACAGTCGCTCCTAAGTCTGCTTTTGCTAAGTCTCCAGAAACTTTAGAAAAATCTTCTGTAATTTTTTTGGTGTTATCGAGAGTTACATTAATCTTTTCTTTGTTATTCTCTAAAATTTTATTGAAACTAGCCATTGTTTTATTTAAACTAGCTACTGTATTTTCAATACCAATAACACTTCTATTTAAACTTTCTCTAGCTTTTTTGTCAAGTACTTGATTTAATCCTATTAAAAGTGAGTCTGCCTCAACTAATACATTTTCAAGCTTTGCCTGAATAGGATTTAGTTTTTCACCAACCGAAGAAAATAAGTCAGACTCAACTTCTCCTTTTAAGTAATCTCCAGAAACAGCCATATCTCCTTCATAGTTAGGAATAATTGCCAAATTTTGACCTCCCATTAATCCTGCAGAGTAAATCTTTGCGACACTATTTTTTGAAAATTGAAAATCATCTTCTAAAGATAATTTCACTAGTAAAGTTCCTTTCTTTTCTGGGTCTGGATTGAAGTTAATACCATCAACTTTACCGACTTGTAATCCGTTTATAGTTACTACACTTGCTTCATTTAATCCATTAATATTTTTGTATTCAACGTAAAAGTGTCGTGAATTTGGACTAAATAAATCTTGTCTTTTCATGAAATTATACCCCCAAATACCTAGAGCTATAATCAACAACGCTACTATTCCTGTTTTTAGTTCTTTTGACATAAGCAAAGTTTGCTAGTGACGAAATTACTAATAATTTTTTTGAGAACAGATTAGATTTTTTCTAAATTACTGTTTTTTTAGCGCTTCTCTTAAAGATATTTTAGTTCCATTTGAGAAAGCTACAATAAATGCGTCTTTATGCCCTGCATTTCTAGCTTCAATTAATGCTTCTTTCGTTTTCTTGAAGCTTTCGGATGATCCGTAGTAATATTTATAATACTCATCAATAACAAGTACCTCTACATTTTCTAGACCTTTAAAATTGAAATTATCTTGAGATAGATATCTTTTCGAGGCTGCAATTTGTACTTTAAACTCAATTTTTTCAGGTTTAACTACCTCAGGTTTAGACGCTGTTTTTGGAGTTTTTGGTTTCTCTTCTTTTACTGAAATCACCTTTTCTACAACCTTTTTCGGAACTGCTGTAGTTTCCTTTTTTTCAACTTCTTTCGTTGGTTCTTTCTTCACAACTTTTACTGGAACATCGGTCTTCTTTACTTCACTCTTTTTCTTTGGTGCAGTAACCACGATGTTGAAATCTTTTTTATCTAATCCTCCTTTAGGCTCCTTCTTCCTTTCGTATGATTTTGTTCTTTCAACAGTAGTTACAATCTTATCTTTATTCGACTCCGTCTTTTTCTTACTTTCTTCTGCCTTACGCTCTTGAACGGTGTTAAGCTTTATTCTTTCTATATATTTCTCAATTCCTCTAGCAATAGCCCCTGCCATTCTTAATTGACCTGCATTAGAGTTTAAAAATTTTCCTTCTGCTTTATTAGTTAAGAAACCTAATTCTATCAAAACACTAGGCATCACAGTTTCTCTTAAAACTAAAAAGTTATTTTGCTTTACACTTCTATCGAATCTCTTAGCACTCGAAAAATTATCTTGAACTAAATCTGCAAATGCTAAACTCTCGTCCAAATTCTCTTCTTGTAACATCGATAAACTAATTACAGATTCAGGAGAATTAGGATCATAATCATAGTTTTGTTTATAATTATCCTCTAGTAAAATTACAGCATTCTCTCGTTTGGCAATTTCCAAGTTTTGTTTGTTTCCACTCAATCCTAATACAAAAGTACCTGCACCATGTGCTTTTGGATTTGTATAAGAGTCACAATGCACCGAAACAAAAAGATCAGCCTTATTATCATTAGCTATTTTTGCTCTGTTATGTAATTCTATAAAAACATCTTTATCTCTGGTATAAATTACCTTTATATTTTTGTTCTTTTTAAGAATTTTTCCAACTTCTAAAACAACTTTCAATGCTATATTTTTCTCTCTATATCCATTGCCTAAATTCCCTGGATCTTTTCCTCCATGACCGGCATCTAAAACTACCGTGTACTTCTTTTGAGCATTTACGTTAAACGGATTTAAAATAAATACAGAAAAAAACATAACAAAACACCATATGGGCACGTTGCTTTTATATTTGGTGAATTTTAAGAATTGCATCAATAAAATTTAACTATTTTTGGCTTCTGAAATTTGGTACTCCAAAGATTGAGCCATACTTTTAATAATACAAAAATAGCATTTATCGGATTGAAAGCAAATTCATTGTACATACTTTTAGTTTTCTCCTTTTTTTGTTTTCAAAAAGGTTTAGCTCAAGAACTCGGAAAAAATGAAATTCCAGAACAAAATGTTGTCAAGAAAGATTCAGCCAAAACCATCAGCAATAAAACAAAAATTGATTTAAAAAAGGGAAGTAAACCTGATATTAAAGTCGATTCTACACGTTCTGATTCAATTATAAAACCCAAAGAAGTTATACAATATAACATCTTACATAACGCTAAGGATTACACTATCCAAAACGCAAAAAAGAAAACAATTACATTATATAACGAAGCTGAAGTTGATTATGGAGACATAAACTTAAAAGCTGGGAAAATAATCATCGATTATAAAAACAATACGGTTTACGCCACTGGTATTATTGATAGTACAGGCTATGTTCAAAGACCAGTATTTAAACAAGGAAACCAAGAATCTGAACAAGACTCTATCTTGTATAATTTTAAAAGTGAGAAAGCACTTATTTACGGAATAAAAACTGTTCAGGGAGAAATGATTACGTATGGTGAAAAGACCAAACGTATAAATGACTCAACCGTTTACATGAGTAAACTCCGTTTTACAACTTCGAAGAAAAAAATACCAGATTATTACATCGCGACAAATAAAGCAAAACTTGTACCTGGTAAAAAAATAATTGTTGGTGGTAGTAATTTGGTACTAGCAGATGTTCCTACACCTTTATATTTACCGTTCGCTTATTTCCCTTTAACTAAAGGAAGAACTTCTGGATTTATAATTCCAACATGGGGTGAAAATAATCAACAGGGCTTCTTTTTACAAAATGGAGGTTATTATTTTGCTGTAAATGATTATTTCGATTTGGAGCTAACGGGTGATATATACTCGAATGGAAGTTGGGCAGTAAATTCAAGTTCAGCATACCGAGTGCGTTATAAATACTCTGGAAACTTAAGTTTTAGATATCAAAATCTTACTACAGGAATCAAAGGGTTTAGTGATTTTTCAAAAAGAGCTAATTATAACATTTCATGGAGCCATAGACAAGATCCAAAGACAAGTCCAAACTCCAACTTATCGGCTCAAGTAAATATCAGTAGTAGTAGTCAATTTTTCAGGCAATCATTAAATCAAATTGACCAATCTCAACAATTTAACAACAGTTTTAATTCGTCTATTAGTTATTATAAAAAGTTTGTCGGAACTCCGTTTACCGCAAATATTACCCTGAGTCATCAACAGAACTCAAATAATGAAAGCATAACAATGACATTACCTTCTGTTCAAGTAAGTATGGATCAAATTTATCCGTTTGCAGGAAAAGGTGGTATCAAAAAGAATCCATTTCAAAAAATTGGGATAAATTATAATTTTCAAAGTAGACTGGATATCAATACAAACGAGGATGACTTTTTAACATCCAAAATGTTTGAAGGTTCAAAATCAGGAATGAAGCATGATATAACTGGAAGAACGAACATTAAAGTTTTAAAATATTTTACTTTAAATCCGAGTTTCAACTATAGTGATGTTTGGTATTTTGATAGAATTGAAAAAAGATATGATACTAATATTCCTAATACTTCAACTGGAGCTTCAGGAACTGTAGTAAACGACACAATTAGTGGTTTTAACAGATTCAATACCTACAGCGTAGGAGCATCATTAAACACTACTATTTATGGTGATTTCTCCTTTAAAAAAGGAAGAATTTCTGCTTTACGTCACACCATTATTCCTACGGTATCATGGAATTATAGACCAAATCTTGCAACACAACATCAATTGACTGTTCAGCAAAGTGATGACGTTAACGATTTACTAACTTATACTCAGTTTGAAGGAGGAATTTACGGAGCTCCATCAGCAGGAGTATCAAACTCTATAAGTTTTGCTTTAAACAACAGAGTAGAGGCTAAAATAAAACCTAAGGAAGAGGATAGTGATGAAGAAGATCGTAAAGTAACGCTTCTTAACAATTTAAACTTTACCACGAGTTATAATATTGCCGCTGACTCTCTTCGTTGGAGTCCTGTAAATTTTAACATGGGGATTCCTCTTTTCAAGAATAAGATGATGCTTAACTTCACTGGAGCATTAGAACCCTACCAAAGAGATGTTAATGGTAATCGAATAAACAAATTTAACCCTGGGATTTTTAGACTGGAAACCATGGCGTTAACAACGGGTTATTCATTATCTAGCAAAGACTTTGAAAAAAAGGACGATAAAAAGAAAGACGACAAAAAAGACAATACAGATAGCAACAATTTACCTGATGTTTTAGGAACTGATATTAATCCAAATAGAGATTTCGCTAACAGAGCATCAACAGGAAAAACAGGAAAACGAGAAGAAAAGGTAGCCGAGCTTTATCGCAACAAAATGCCATGGAATTTGAGTTTTACATACGGAATTACCTATAGCAATAACGGTACTAACTTTGCTGGTATTCGAAATCATGTTACTTCCTTTAATGGTAGTATCGATTTAACACCAAAATGGAAACTCGGAGTAAATTCTGGTTACAATTTTACAGAAGGGGCATTTACAAATGCTACATTTAATTTTACAAGAGATTTAGATAGTTGGAGGTTTAATTTTAACTGGACTCCTTTTGGAAGATTTACCTCTTATTACTTCTTTATTGGAATTAAATCTTCAATGTTAAGTGATTTAAAATGGGATAAGAATCAACCACCAGATAGACGTTTATTTTAAACAAAACCAAATATGAAAAAAATAATCAACACTAGTAAAGCGCCAGCACCAATTGGACCTTATAATCAAGCTGTATTATCAGGAAATACTTTATATACTTCAGGTCAAATAGCTATCAATCCAGAAACAGGAGAATTAGTTTTAGATGATATTAAAACTGAAACAAAACAAGTAATGGAAAACATGAAAGTCGTTTTAGAAGCTGGCGGAATGACTTTTGAAAATGTTATTAAGACCTCTATTTTTATTTCAGACATGAATAATTTTTCTCATATAAATGAAGTTTATGGCTCTTATTTTGATGATGAAAATGCTCCTGCTAGAGAAACTGTAGAAGTTGCAAATCTTCCAAAATTTGTCAATGTTGAAATTAGTATGATTGCCATCAAATAATCATTTTAAAATTCAATTTTAAAACATATAAAAACAAAAAACCACATAGAGACTATGTGGTTTTTTCATCATTTAAACTTAACAAATATTTACATAGAAGCAGCGTGCTCCAATAAATCTACAATTTTAGTTGCGTATCCATATTCATTATCATACCATGAGATAATTTTAAAGAAATTCTCATTTAATTCAATACTTGCACCTGCATCAATAACCGAAGTTCTGATATCTGAAACAAAATCTTGAGAAACTACTTCTTCTTCTGTATACCCAATTATATTTTTAAAATCTCCTTTTGAAGCTTCTTCTAATTTCGCTAAAATCTCTTTTAAAGAAGTTGCTTTTTCTGTTCTAAAAGTTAAATCAACTAAAGAAACATCCGCCGTAGGAACACGAACCGCCATTCCTGTTAATTTTCCTTCTAATGATGGAATAACTTTAGTAACAGCCACAGCAGCTCCAGTTGAAGTTGGTATCATATTTCTTAATACCGAACGACCTCTTCTCCATTTTGAATTTGGACTATCAACAGCATCTTGACCAGAAGTTGCAGAGTGAATTGTAGTCATTAAACCTTCTACTAATCCAAAATTATCGTGAATGACTTTAGCTAATGGAGCTAAACAGTTTGTAGTACAAGAAGCATTTGAGAAAATAGTTTCATCTGCCGACAACTCCTCATGATTAACTCCCATTACATACATATTCGCATCTTTAGATGGTGCAGAAATAACAACTTTCTTTGCTCCTCCCTTGATATGTAAACCAGCTTTCTCTTTCGTTAAAAAGAAACCTGTAGACTCAATAACATATTCGGCACCAACTTCATCCCATTTTAAATTTTCTGGATTTCTATCAGCAGTGATACGAATTGATTGTCCGTTTACAACTAAATTACCATCTTTAACTTCAACAGTCCCATTAAAACGACCGTGAACTGAATCATACTTTAATAAATACGCCAAATATTCTACATCAAGTAAATCGTTGATAGCAACAACTTGAACGTTATCTCTTTGCATGGCTGAACGGAACGCTAAACGACCAATTCTTCCAAAACCATTGATTCCTATTTTTATCATTTCTAATTTGTTTGTTTATATATCTAACTCTACGTTGTCATAATATCAGACACGCGTAATAATTCTTTATCTATTGAATGTTGTCCTTTAATAGCTTTTTCTAAATCGGTAGCAACAACTTTGTTGTCTTGTAAACCAACCATTAAGTTGGACTTACCATCTATTAAAAACTCTACAGCTTTCACTCCTAATCGCGACGCCAGCACTCTATCAAAACAACTTGGAGAACCACCTCTTTGCATATGTCCTAAAACAGATACACGAACTTCATATTCTGGCATGTTTTCTTCGACGTAATTTGCCAATTCATACACATTCTTACCTGACTTATCTCCCTCGGCTACTACCACAATACTAGATGATTTTCCTGAACGTCTACTTTTTTGTAAAGACTCTAACATACGTTCTAATCCTAAATCTTCTTCAGGAACTAAAATCTCCTCCGCTCCTGCTCCAACTCCAGCATTTAAAGCTATAAAACCTGCGTCTCTACCCATCACTTCCACAAAGAATAATCTATTATGTGAAGATGCTGTATCTCTAATTTTATCGATAGCTTCCATTGCTGTATTCAAAGCCGTGTCATATCCTAAAGTGTGAGATGTACCAAAAATATCATTATCAATAGTACCTGGAATTCCTATTACTGGAAAATCATATTCACTATTAAATACAACTCCACCAGTAAAAGAACCATCTCCACCTATTACAACTAAACCGTCAACTTCATGTTCTTTTAAATTTTCATAGGCTTTAGCTCTACCTTCTTTGGTCATAAAATCTTTCGATCTTGCTGACTTTAATATAGTTCCTCCTTTATGAATAATGTTGTTTACACTTCTCGCCGACATGTTTATAAAGTCGCCCTCAATCATTCCTTGATATCCTCTGTAAATCCCAACACATTCCGTTCTATAATAAGCACATGCTCTCACCACAGATCTAATGGCTGCATTCATTCCAGGAGAGTCTCCTCCTGAAGTCATAACTGCTATTTTTTTTATCTTTTTTCCCATATGTTCGAATTCAAATTTACTTACTTATTTACAATATTCATTGATAAAAATGCGAAATCGTTTTCGATTTTCCATGTTTTTAAATGCTTTTTAAATTATTTAATTACATTAGCATTTAAACCAAAATTATGAAACTTACTCTTCTTGATTACACTATAATTGCAGTATTTTTTATCATTTCTTTACTGATTGGAATCAGAGCATCGAAGTCAGCAGGTAAAAACAGTTCTGAATTTTTTCTTTCAGGAAGAAACATGCCTTGGTGGTTACTTGGAGTTTCGATGGTTGCAACAACTTTTGCCGCTGATACACCAGGACTAGTTACCGAATTAGTTCGCAAAAATGGTGTTTCAGGAAACTGGGTTTGGTGGGCAATGCTATTAACGGGAATGCTTACCGTATTTTTTTATGCAAAATTATGGCGCAAATCGGGAATTACTACTGATCTAGAATTTTATGAGTTACGCTATTCAGGAAAAACTGCTGGATTCCTTAGAGGTTTTAGAGCTATTTATCTTGGTGTAATATTTAACATTATTACCATGGCGGGTGTTTGCTTAGCTGGCGCTAAAATCGCTGCAATTCTTTTAGGTATCGGTCAAGCTGAGATGTTAATTTACTCATCAATAATAGTTGTTATTTATTCATCTTTAGGTGGATTAAAAGGAGTACTGCTTACAGATTTTGTTCAATTTATTATTGCCATGATTGGCTCTGTTTGGGCTACAATTTACATCGTTAACATTCCCGAAATTGGAGGAATAGACACTCTTCTATCTCAATCAACAGTATCAAGTAAACTAAATATTCTTCCTGATTTTTCTGACACTGATAGTTTAATCACCTTATTTATAATTCCATTTGCGGTACAATGGTGGAGCACTTGGTACCCCGGAGCAGAACCAGGAGGCGGTGGATATATAGCGCAAAGAATGTTAGCTGCTAAAGACGAAAAAAATGCTACTTGGGCAACGCTATTTTTTAACTTTGCTCATTATGCATTGCGCCCTTGGCCATGGATTGTTGTGGGATTAGCTTCCTTAGTTTTATTTCCTGATTTAGAAAGTATCAACCAAACGTTTCCTAACTTAACCAAAGAAATGCAGGGAGAAGATGTTGCCTACGCTGCAATGATGACTTATTTACCAGCAGGATTGCTTGGAATTGTATTAACCTCTTTAATTGCTGCGTTTATGAGTACTATTTCAACTCAATTAAATTGGGGAAGTTCGTATGTTGTCAATGATTTTTATGCTCGATTTATAAACACAAACGCTTCGGAAAAGCAAAAAGTAGTTATTGGAAGAGTTACTACTGCTTTGTTAATGCTGTGCGCTGCTTTATTCTCTTTTTACCTTCAATCAGCAAAAGATGTTTTTGATTTATTGCTTCAAATTGGTGCAGGAACAGGCTTGCTTTTTATCTTGAGATGGTTTTGGCACAGAATAAACCCTTATAGTGAAATTGCAGCTATGGCAATTTCTTTTGTCATTGCAATTTTCTTTTTTATTAACGGAAAGTTAGAACAACCATTAATTGATATTCCTGGATATATGCAATTAGTTTTAGGAGTTAGCATTACCACCTTTGGTTGGATTATTGTTACATTACTAACAAAACCTAGCTCAAAAGAAACCCTAAAAACATTTAACGATTTGATTTTTGATTCTGAAGATAAGTTTAAGAATATTGGAAGTAAAATAGCAGCGTTCTGTACAGGAACAATTGGAATTTATTGTTTTTTATTCGCAACAGGAAATTGGATTTACGGAAACATTACGAAAGCTTCAATTTTATCTTTTGTCGCTGTTATTTGTACAATTATCATTCAACAATTATGGAAAAGAAAACTTTTGGAATAATAAAGATTTAAAACAAAACTAAGGTAAAACCTTTAAGAGAATTGAGAAACTATTTGACGAACATTTTCTTTTTCTGATATCGCCGGAAACAATTCGTTGATAACAGAAAACCCTTCACAGTCAATACTTAAAGCATTTTTTAAATGCATGTAAGCATATTCTTCTTTATCTTCAATCATAAACAATCCAAAAAGCCTATATTCTAATTCAGCAAACTCTTTGTAAATATTTTTTGCACTAATTAATATCTCTAAAGCCTCCTTAAAATTACCTTGATAAATTAAAACATCAGCTAAAGCAATATAAACCTCTATATCAATATCTCCTAACTCAATGCACATCTGAAAAGCCTTGATTGTCTCTTCATAAAAGTTAAGCTTAGTATTAATATTTGCATACTTCCTCCAATACATTATGTTTGTATCATCGATTTGCAAAGCTTTATTTATGTAATACAATGCTTTATGGAAATTATCTGCTTCGTAATATAAATCTGTTAATAATAACCAAGCTTTATCTAATAAAGGATCTTCGTATACTGCCTTTTTATAATATTCAATAGCTGTCCCAGGAGCTTCTAATTTTTCATAGCACTCACCTATTCTTACATAAGCATAAGCGGTTGGATCGTCAAGCTCTAAGGTAATCAAGTAATTCTCTATAGCTTCTTCAAAAAAACCCAATTGCTCTAAAGATTTCGCCTTCTCCAAATAACCTCCAATAAAACTCTCATCAATTATAACAGCGTAATCAAAAGCTTTGATTGCATTTTCATAATCTTGAACTTCAAAATATTGCTTTCCTAATTGATGCCATGCGACTTCGCTGTAAGGATTTTTATCAATATATTTTTTTAAAAACTTAATTGATTGTTCGAAATCTTCTTGCATTTCAAAACAATAAACTATGTTGTATAACGAGGAATAATCTTCGTAATCCACATCAATACACTTAGCAAAATTTAAACGAGCATTATCGTAATCATCTAGATACAAATATTCCATACCAATCATAGCCCAAACATCTACTGGATCCTCGACATAATCCAACGACTTTTTTAATACTTCAATCGCCTCAGTGTGTTTTTTGTATTTGGAAAGAATTACAGCCTTCTGAATGAATAATTCGTCATTATTAGGCTCTACAGCTTCAATTTCATTAATTAACGCTACCGCAGACTCAAAATCATCTTCAAAAATAAAGACTTCAATTTTCAATAATTTTAAAGCAATTGAGTGCGGATGCTGACCTAACCCTAATTGAATAGCTTTTTTTGCTAATGCATGTTTCCCTATATTTAAATAATGCTGAATAATATCTTCAAATTCAGTAGCATCAAAAAAATATACATCATTAGTTTTTAACATCGATTCAAACTTTGATAAAGACATAAGATGTAGATTTGAATTTCTTACATAAATCTACTACAAGAAGTACTTTTATTAACATTAATATGTTTTAGTTTTCAACAAATTAATTAACAAATACAACCATTTGAAATATAACTAAATCATTCAGAAGTATTTGTTTGTATTCAATTTGAAATCCTTAATTATTTTTCTATATTTGGATAGAGTTGAAATACGAATTAACTAAATAATAAAAATCATGAGCAAATTCGACGAAAAAGTAGAACTGTATAAGAAATTTATGAACGACAAAGGATTAAGTTTTGATGCAGATTTATTGTCAGCCGTTACCAAAGGTTTAGGCCCTTCTATTTATAAAAAAGATGCCGAGACTGTATCAGGTTCAGACCCAAAAGAGCTTGAAACTGTAAAGAAAAACTTCTTAATCAAAAAGTTAGGCTTATCTGACGGTCCAAAATTAGATGAAGGTATCGCTGATGTAATTGAAAAGATTGGCAAGTCTGAAAGAAATAAATATCGTGCAGTTGTTTACTACCTTTTAGCTAAAAAGTTCGGTAAAGAGTCTGTTTACGGAAAGTAATTTCTGTCTAAATAATTTTTCGAAACCTGCATTGTTTTCAATGCAGGTTTTTTATTTTTGTTATAACAAACAACTATAACTTACTTTATGCATCAATTTATCAGTGTCTTTGACATGTTAAAGATTGGGGTAGGTCCATCTAGTTCTCATACATTAGGACCTTGGAGAGCTGCTCAAAATTGGATTCAAAAATTAGAATCTAATGACTTATTTAATAGTGTTAGCTCTATTAAAGTTGACTTATATGGCTCTTTATCTTTAACAGGTAAAGGACATGCCACAGATTTAGCGGTAGCACTCGGTCTAAGTGGCAAAGACCCTGAGTTTATCCCAATAGATGAGATTACTGCGAATATCGATTCTATAAAACTCCATAACAAATTATATTTTAATGGTGCTAAAGAACTAGACTTTGCGATGGATTCAATAGTATTTAATCGTGAATTCTTACCTTATCACGCCAATGGACTTACTTTTAGAGGTTATGAAAAAAACGGAAACGAAGTTTCAACTGAAACATATTACTCTATTGGTGGTGGATTTGTAATTCAAGAAGAAGAAGAAAATAATTTATTTGAAAACCTACCTGAGCATCATTTCCCTTATCCTATTAACAGAGCTGTTGATTTAGATGGGTATTGTAAGAATGAAGATAAAGCAATTTCTGAGATTGTTCTAGAGAATGAAAAAGTTCTCAAGGCACATGATGAGATAAATAACGAATTAGACAATATTTGGAGCACCATGCTTGAATGCATGTATATTGGTTGTCATACAGAAGGAATATTACCTGGAGGATTAAATGTAAAGAGAAGAGCTTTTGCTACACACCAGAAGTTAATAAAAGACACTGAATATCATGGAATTAATGATTGGATAAGCGCTATCAGAAAAACCGAAGTTAAATTTAGAGAAATCTTAAAATGGGTTAGCTGTTTTGCTTTGGCTGTAAACGAAGTAAATGCTTCTTTAGGTAGAGTTGTTACGGCTCCTACTAACGGAAGTGCAGGAGTAATTCCTGCTGTATTAATGTATTATATGGTAATTGAAAACCACGATGCAACTATAGAACATGTTAGAAAGTTTTTGCTAACAGCTGGTGAAATTGGAAGCTTATTTAAAAAGAATGCTACTATTTCAGCTGCAATGGGTGGTTGTCAAGCTGAAATCGGAGTTTCCTCAGCTATGGCCGCTGCGGCATTAACAGAATTGCTCGGAGGAACACCGGCTCAATGTTTAGAAGCCTCTGAAATAGCTATGGAGCACCATTTAGGTTTGACTTGCGATCCAATTGGAGGGCTGGTCCAAATACCTTGTATAGAAAGAAACGCTATGGGAGCCATAAAAGCTATTAATGCAGCTGAACTAGCACTTGAGAGAGACCCTGGTGATGCTGTAGTTCCACTGGATAAGGTAATAGATACTATGTGGGCTACTGCCAAAGACATGAATAGAAACTACAAAGAAACCTCTGAAGGTGGACTTGCAATAACTGTAGGACTAGCAGATTGCTAATCCTACTGTACTATCTTGTAAAAACCAAATCGTATTCCGTAGACATTTCTTCTGAAAATCGGTACCCTTCAGTATCAAAGCCTTTTAATTGCTCTATGGTTTCGACATGATTATTTACAATATATCGTACCATCAAACCTCTAGCTTTTTTTGCAAAGGTCATAATGGTTTTATATTTTCCATTTTTGAAATCTTTAAAAACTGGAGTGATCATTGGAACCTTAAGTACTTTTTTAGGAATAGCTTTAAAATACTCCGTACTAGCAAGATTGATTAACAATTCGTCTTCCTCTAATTCATCGTTTAAAGATTCGGCTAAGGAGTTACCCCAAAACTGATATAAATTTTCTTTTCTCCCTACTTTTAATTTTGTTCCCATCTCTAATCGGTAAGGTTGAATTAAATCTAAAGGTTTTAACAACCCGTATAAACCAGATAAAATTCTAAGCTTATTTTGTAGTTGCTCAATTTTATCCTCTTCTAAACTCATAACATCAATACCTCTAAAAACCTCCCCGGTAAAACTATATATAGCTTGTTTTGCATTATCAGAATCAAATGGTAAAACCCAACTTTGATTTCGCTCGTAATTTAAAGAAGCTAAATCATCTGAGATTTTCATTAAATCCGACAACTTTTTCCGAGATAAAGTCTTTAACTTTTTATTCAATTTTTCAGATTGATCTAGAAATCGAGGTTGTGTGTAGTCTTTTACTTTAGCCGGTGTTTCAAAATCGAGCGACTTTGCTGGGGAAATAATAATCTTCATTAAATACTAATTTTAAAAGTATAAAATTACAATAGTTTTACCAAACAACGAAATAACCTAACACGTTAAAAATGAACATATAAACACATGTATAGTAATCCAGAAATAAAAAAGTATATATTTACGATCTATAATTTAATAATCCTTAAAAGCGATAAAAATGAAAAAAACAGTTTACATTTTTATGTCATTCTTATTATTAACCTTTGTTGGGTGTGATGATAATGAGAATCTTGTTGAAGAAAATAATGAAACTTTAGAAAGCTCCTTTTTTCAATCATTAGAAAAAAACTCTAGCTATGCATCAAAATCTGTCGCTGGTCAGTTTTTCTTCGTTAATGATTTAATGGCCGGGCAACACGAAGTAGCTGGAACAGTTACAGTTGCATTTGGCATATCAAATTTAGTTGTTACATATACTACTAACAGTAGTTGGGCATTAAACGAAACTCATTTATATGTTGGTGATAAGGATTTAGTTCCTTTAACAAAAAAGGGGAATCCTAAAATTGGTAAATTCCCTTATAAAACTGAACATGATGGAGCTAACGAATTTACTTATACTATCCCAATGTCTTCACTAAATGGAGTCAATTGTTTAACTGTAGCAGCACACGCCGTTGTAACTAAAGTATGTTCAGGTTCACCTACCGGACCTTTACCTGATGGACCTATTGGAGGTTTACCTGGTGGCTCTGCTAAAAGTACTAGCTCTAAGAGTAAAGGTGGAAAAACTAAACCTCAAAGTAATGACAGCGACGATTGTTCAAGAACTGAAACTGCTTGGGGCGCTGGAACTGAATTTGATGGTAATAGTTGGGCAATGTATACTACTTACTGCGGTGGAGTTGGAGGCAGCTCTTCTGGTGAAGGTGTAAACAACCCTTTTGGAGGTAGTAAATAATTTTTAAGAGTTTTTATTAAGTCAATAAGACTTAATAAACTTATTTATAAAATAAAAAAAGGCTTTTAAAAGCCTTTTTTTATTTTATAAATTCTAAGGATACCCAACAAAAACTGGAAGGGTCTCTACCCAAAAAGAAGCCTAGTATTTAGATTGTTTTCTTTTAGATCTTTGCAAAAAAATAGTAACGCTATAAAAACCATCAAGAAAACAAATTTAAATTTAGAGTTTTAGGTAATTAAAAACTTGGCTATGTGAATTCCTTTACTTTTGCTTGTGTTTCAAAATCTAGCGACTTTGCTGGAGAAATAATAATTTTCATTAAATTTTAAATTTAGCACAATAAAATCACAATAGTTTTACGAAACCTTAAAACGGTTTAAGTAATTAATAATGAATACATAAAGATTACCAAAAAAATATGTATTGTAAAAAAAAGTCTATATTTGCCTTCAATAATTTAATAATCCTAAAAACAAAAATTATGAGGGGAACAATTTACGTTTTTATGTTATTATCGCTAATTACCTTTGTTAGTTGTAATAACAATGAAGAAATCGTTGAAAACCAAGAAACAACGGAAAATGCCTTTTTCAAATCAATTGAAAAGATTTCAAACACTTCATCAAGATCAAGTGCACAAGTTATTTTCGAGACTGACTTAATGGCTGGTCAACATCATGTTGCTGGAACAGTTACACTTGCAGTTGACGGATCAAATTTAGTTATCACCTATTCAACTAATAGTAGCTGGGTTTTAAATGAGACTCACTTGTATGCGGGTGATAAAGATTTAATTCCAGTTACTAGAAAAGGAAACCCTAAAATCGGTAAATTTCCTTACAAAGGAGAGCATGATGGAGTTAATGAATTTTCTTACACTATTCCAATTTCTGATTTAACAGGAGTTAATTGTTTTGCTATTGCAACTCATGCTGTTGTTACTAGCGTATGTTCAGATTCACCTACTGGGCCATTACCTGGAGGACCTATCGGAACTTTACCTGGCGGATCTGCTCGAGGCTCTAACTCGAAAGGTAAAGGTGGAAAAACTAAACCTGGAAGCGATGACAGTAACGACTGCTCAAGAACAGAAACAGCTTGGGGTGCAGGAACTGGTTTCGAAGGAAAAAGTTGGGCTATGTATACTTCGTTTTGCGGAGGTGGTGGTGGAAATACAGAATAATTATTTCATATTTTCACTTGTTTCAGTGAAAAATATTAAAAAAAAAGGCTTTTTTACAAAGCCTTTTTTTATTTCATAATCTCTAAAGATATCCACCAAAAAATAGGTACAGCCTCCACCAAGAAAGAAGCATAATACTTTGGTTGTTTTCTGCCTGCTCTCTGTAATAAAAATAAAACGCACATAAAAATCATTAAATACACAAATTTAAAAGAGCGGTTTGGAGTAATTAAAAACTCAATCACCATAGTAAAAGCAAGTAATACAAAACCCATTTTCTTTGTTCTCTCAACACCAATAAGTTGAGGTATAGTTTGTAATCTTTTTTTATCAAATCGTAAATCTCTAATATCAAAAGGAAGAGTCAAAACAATAACAAAAAAGAAACGCTGTATAAAACCTAAAGCACACGTATAATTAATCTCACCCTTATTCAACACCGGAACTAAAAAAGTAACTCCAGCCCAAACTAGGGCGATAATTATGATTTTTAAAGAGGCAATACTTCTTAAGTTTATAGAAAACCTATCAAATAAAGGAACCGCATAAAACAGTGTTAGTAAACCAAAAGGAATAAATAAAGAAAGTGTCTCTAGACTTAATTGAGCCCCATAGTAAATCATTAACAAAAAAGCACATAGCGAAAACAATTGAATTAACCTGAGGTTTTTAGTCAAACTCAAATGGTGTAATCCAGCGATACCAGCATATTTAACAAAATTATAACCAGTAATTGTTCCATAAAAAATGAAATAATTCAGAGGCTCATTGTAAGAAAAATCAAAATACAATTCTGTAATTCTAACTAAACTATAAACCGCTAAAGCCACATGAATACTAGAGTTTAAATAAAACTCAAAAACAGATTTAAAAACTTTCACATTACAAAGGTAATTCAATTGTTTATAACCATTATAAACAGTTAATAATTTAGGATTCTCCTTGTTACAAAATCCTTAAGTTTTAGTTATTTTTGCTATCCAAAATACAACAACACAATAAATGAATACAAATTCGTTTCAACTACGTCATATTGGTCCTAGAGCTAAAGAACAAGAAGCTATGTTAAAAACTGTTGGAGTAGACAGTTTGGATCAATTAATTTATGAGACAATTCCAGACGACATTCGCTTGAAAGATGAGCTGGATTTACCTAAAGCTTTAAGCGAGTATGAATATTTAAATCACATTAATGAGTTAGGAGCAAAAAACAAAGTCTTCAAAAGTTATATTGGTTTAGGATATCATGAAGCTATTCTTCCAAGTGTAATTCAACGAAATATTCTAGAAAACCCAGGTTGGTATACAGCTTACACACCTTATCAGGCGGAAATCGCTCAGGGTCGTTTAGAAGCACTATTGAATTATCAAACCATGGTTTGTGATTTAACAGGAATGGAATTAGCGAACGCCTCATTACTTGATGAAGGGACTGCTGCTGCCGAAGCTATGGCTTTATTATTTGATGTAAGAGAGCGCGCAAAGAAAAAAGCAGGAGCTAATAAATTCTTCGTTTCAGAAGAAATTTTACCACAAACTTTATCAGTGCTACAAACTCGTGCAATTCCAATTGGTATTGAATTAATAGTTGGTGATCATACGAAGTTCGATTTTGCTGATGATTATTTTGGAGCAATTTTACAGTACCCAGGGAAGTACGGACAAGTTTATGATTATGCTGATTTCGTTACCTCGGCTAATGCAAATGATATTAAAGTAGCTGTTGCTGCTGATATTTTATCTCTCGCTATCTTGAAAGCTCCTGGAGAATTTGGTGTTGATGTAGTTGTTGGAACTACGCAACGTTTTGGAATTCCTTTAGGATATGGAGGACCTCACGCAGGTTACTTCGCAACAAAAGAAGCGTACAAGAGAAGTATTCCTGGAAGAATCATTGGAGTAACAAAAGATGCTAGCGAAAAAAGAGCATTACGAATGGCACTTCAAACTCGTGAGCAGCATATCAAAAGAGAAAGAGCTACCTCAAACATTTGTACAGCGCAAGTTTTATTAGCAGTTATGGCTGGTATGTATGCTGTTTATCACGGGAAAGAAGGAATTCAATATATAGCAAATAGAGTTCATAACGCTACGACTACGCTAACTGCAGCTCTTGAAAGATTAGGTTTCAAACAAAAAAACAGCTCATACTTTGATACTATTTTAGTTGAAGTTGAATCAGAAAAACTTAAAGCTGTTGCTGAAGGAAACGGAATTAACTTCAATTATGTTGATAAAAATCATGTTTCAATTTCTTTAAATGAAACTGTAGGATTAAAAGAAATTAATGCCATTGTTGATTGCTTCGAACAAGCTTTCAACATTCAAGACATTACAATTACGGAGTTTACAAGTAAAGAAGTAATTGAAGAAAATGTAAAAAGAAACACTTCATTCTTAGATAATGAAATTTTCAACTCGTATCATTCAGAAACTGACATGATGCGTTATATTAAAAAATTAGAACGTAAAGATTTAGCATTAAATCATTCTATGATTTCTTTAGGATCTTGTACAATGAAATTAAATGCTGCATCTGAAATGCTTCCTTTAAGTAACCCACAATGGGGAAATATTCACCCATTTGTGCCGTTAAATCAAGCTGAGGGATACCAAACTGTATTAAAGAATCTTGAGCATCAATTAAATGTGGTTACAGGTTTCGCTGCAACGTCTTTACAACCAAACTCTGGAGCGCAAGGTGAATTTGCCGGATTAATGGTAATTAGAGCATATCACTTAGCAAACGGAGATTCTCATAGAAACATCTGTTTAATTCCATCTTCTGCGCACGGAACAAATCCTGCTTCAGCAGTAATGGCTGGAATGAAAGTAGTGGTTACTAAAACTGACGAAAAAGGTAACATTGATGTAGAAGATTTAAAAGCAAAAGCTGAATTGCATAAAGATAATTTAGCTGCTTTAATGGTAACTTATCCTTCTACTCACGGAGTATTTGAGAAAGCTATTCAAGAAATTACTCAAATTATTCACGATAACGGCGGACAAGTATATATGGACGGTGCAAACATGAATGCTCAAGTTGGATTAACAAATCCTGCTACCATTGGTGCTGATGTTTGCCACTTAAACTTACATAAAACATTCGCTATTCCTCATGGAGGTGGTGGACCAGGAGTTGGACCAATTTGTGTTGCTCCACAACTTGTTCCATTTTTACCTACAAACCCATTAATTCCAACTGGAGGAGACAATCCTATTACATCTATTTCTGCGGCTCCTTGGGGATCAGCTTTAGCATGTTTAATCTCTTACGGTTATATCACTATGTTAGGCTCAAAAGGTTTAACAGATTCAACTAAAGTAGCTATTTTAAATGCCAATTATATGAAAGAGCGTTTACACGGTCACTTTAGCACACTTTACACCGGAGAAATGGGTCGAGCAGCTCACGAAATGATTTTAGACTGTCGCGAGTTCAAACAAAAAGGAATTGAAGTTGTAGATATCGCAAAAAGATTAATGGATTATGGATTCCACGCTCCTACCGTATCTTTCCCTGTTGCAGGAACAATTATGGTTGAACCAACTGAAAGTGAAAGTATCGCTGAATTAGATCGTTTTTGTGATGCATTAATTTCTATTCGTAAAGAAATAGAAGAAGCAACTAAAGAAAACCCTAACAACGTTCTTAAAAACGCTCCACATACACAGGAAATGTTAACTTCGGATACTTGGGACTTACCTTATTCAAGAAAAGAAGCTGCGTTCCCATTGGAATATATTGCAGAAAATAAATTCTGGCCATCAGTTAGAAGAGTTGATGATGCTTATGGTGACAGAAATTTAATATGTTCTTGTAATCCTATCGAGGACTATATGGAAGCCGAAGCTTAATACATATAAATAGTTAAAATTATAAAGACTTAAAGACACAAATCTTTAAGTCTTTTTTTTAACTAAAAACCGCGGTTATCAAAGATGACCGCGGTTAAAAACTAATGTATGAGAAAAATTAATACTAGTTAAACCCCTACTTATAGCTAGCATTAAAACTGTAGATACTTATTCACCTCTCATTAGTGAAAAAGCAATATTATTTACTACTCTAGTAGTAAAATATTTTGACTAATAAACAATTTATGAAACCATAGCAACGTGTCTCATAGCTCTTGCAATAGAGTAAATTCTATTTTAATCTATAAAATATACTTGTTAATAATATCCTAAAAAGAAAACCTCTTTAGAATTAAATATCTAAAGAGGTTCTCATTATACTAAGCTTATATATTTATGCCACGCTTACTATTCTTTGTAATGGTATTAGAGTTGCTTGCTTGAGTATTACAGATTTATCCGTAAGCCCCCAAACCGTAGTTTCTACTCTTTTGTAACCATCATCATCCACAAAAACAATTTTTACTTTCTGTCTTTCAATATTCCCGAGTACAAGGGCTCGTTTTAAATCAATAGAACGATTAATCTGATCATTTTTTCGTTCTAAAATCTCATCTTTTGGGAAACTAAGAGCTGCTATTTGCTCTTTTTCAACATTTTTAATTGAGTAACTGAATTTCATGGTAAAATAGGATAGGGATTAAAAATTAATTGTCATTTATTTAAATAAATCTGACATTTAAAGATACTCTAGAATTATTATATCCGAATCTATCATCTGTAAAAAGTAAGGAATCATCGATAAAATGAATGTTTTTTACGATAAACCAAAAATCACAACCAAAAACCTGCGAAAATCACAAAAAACACTCGTAGACTATAAATTTTGAATTCTTAGATAAGACAGTAATGCTTGAAAACAACTTTTCTAAATGGGTTTTATAATTTAAATGGATATTTGCTACCATTACAAAACGTCCATTATCTTTTAGACAGCTTGTAATTCTCTCAAATAAACTTAAACTTACCTCTATATTGTTTTCATGCTCAAAATGAAAAGGAGGATTAGAAATTATTAAATCAAATTGATTTTCTTTGACACCTTCTATAATATCGGTACAAATAAAATTTGACCTATTTGGAAGAAGATTCAACTTAGATGATTCTATTGCTAGATTAAAGTCATCTACTAATGTTACTTTTGACTTTTTGCTTTGACGCAATACTTCATAAGATAATATTCCATTTCCAGAAGCAACATCTAATACCTCTAGTTCATTTTCTTTTACCTTTAAATTTTGGAGTAGAAATTGAGTTCCTATATCGATTTTATCCGAAGAAAAAACTCCTAAGAATTGCTTTAAAATAGCATCATTCCATTTTATACTTTTAACCAAATCTTTATCAGAAACAACTATCTCTTCATTTGGTTCTTTTAAAATTAACAATCTAGATTTTTTCCAAGCCTTCGATTGTTCTAAAGTATTAAAATATTTTTGAGCGATTTTTAAGTATGCTGGTGTAAAATACTTAGTCATAAAACCACAAACTATCTTTGTTTGACTATGAGATGCTTTATGTATCTGCGAAAGAAACAACTCAAATAGTTCTAATGACTTCGGAATTTTAATTAAAGCAATATCAACTTTTTCTAACTTTTCTAATGGCGTTTTAAAAAAGACGTTAGTTGATAAGTTATTATTTTTCAAATTGTTTAAAACCGCCTTTTTCTGACTGGCATACGTCCAAATTGTCTCTTTTACTCTATCATTTAAAATACAGTTCCAAACACCAAATCTATCGTTGTAAATATGTAATTTCTCCTGAGGATAATCTTGAATATAGTTTACCGCTAAAATTTCTGCGTTGCTCCATGCACGCAAAGCATTATCTTTTGTTTCAGGATAGCGTGTTAAGGTGAACTCTCGTGAATTAATCTGTAGTTTTGTTTCCAAAAATTAAACGATTCTTTTGCTTTTAATTAAAGTAAATCTGCTCGAGAGAAGTAATATTTCCGTCTTTATTTCTTCTAAAGACATCTTTTGCCGTAATATCATCAATAGACTTCTTACCCATTGCCGAAACAACCTCTTTTACTGCCGCTATCGTATTTGCATGATAATTTTTAACTCTTACATTTTTATACTCAACAACGAGCGCTTCAACTAAGTCTTCGTCTTGCGTTGCGACACCAACAGGACAAGTATCTAAATTACATTCTCTTGCTTGAATGCAACCTAAACTCAACATAAAACTTCTAGCCATTCCAACCGCATCAGCACCCATAGCTTTCATCTTTATTATATCAAAAGCATCAATAGCTTTTCCACTTGCTATAATTTTAATCTGATCTCTCAAACCATATTTATGAAGCGTTTTATTCACAAATGAAAGCCCTTCTAACAATGGCGTTCCAACATAATTTGTAAACTCTAAAGGAGCAGAACCCGTTCCACCTTCTCCCCCATCAACAGCAATAAAATCAGGGTAATTACCTGCTTGAGAAAATGCTTTAATCATTTCATCTATTTCATCATTATTACCAACGCAAAATTTTATTCCTATTGGTTTTCCATTACTTAAATCTCTAACTTTTTGTAAAAAACCAATCATCTCCTCAAAATTTGAAAATGCCGAATGACTTGGAGGTGAATCAACCCTAGTATAAGGTTCAACAGATCTAATTTTAGAAATCTCTAGTGTATTTTTCTTTGCAGGTAAAATTCCTCCGTGTCCTGGTTTAGCACCTTGAGAAAGCTTTATTTCAATCATTTTAACCTCAGGCCTTATGGCATTTTCTCTAAAAATCTCATCATCGAAATATCTTTTACCATCGACTGTTTTTCCTGCACCGAAATATCCGGTTCCCACCTGAAAAATTAAATCACCGCCTTGTAAATGATAAGGAGAAACTCCTCCCTCCCCAGTATTATGAGCGAAACCGCCCATTTTTGCACCTTGATTCAATGCCATAATTGCATTTTTACTTAAGGATCCAAAAGACATTGCTGAAATATTAATAATAGAACTTTTGTATTTCTGAGAACATTTATCTGAACCAAAAACCACACAATCACCAATTACTTCGTGATGATCCGTTGGAAACAATGAATGCTTCACAAACTCATATCCTTTTTGATATAAGTTATGTTGCGTTCCAAAAGGTATTGTTTCTATTTCTTTTTTTGCTCGTTGATAAACAATACTTCGCTTCTCTCTATTTATTGGAGTTCCATTTAAATCATCCTCTATAAAATACTGTTGAATCTTCTCTCTTTCCTCTTCAAAAAACCATCTTAAACGTGCTACAATTGGAAATGCTCTTAACAAAGAATGTTTTTTCTGCAGAAATGCATCGTAAACTCCTAAAATTGTAAAAGCAGATACAATGGTTAAAAGAATATAATTACCCAAATCAGGCATAAACCAAACTAGTAATCCACATAAAACATTAATAACAATTACTATTGTTAAAATGGTATCTCTCATTTTTCTAAATTTAATTTTGGTTAAAAATACAAGATTTATTGCATAAAAAAAGCTCTAACATTATTCGTTAGAGCTTTTAATATTGTATCAAAGTTAGAATTACTTCTTGAACTTTGCATATTTGTTTTTGAACTTATCAATACGTCCTGCAGTATCAACTAACTTAGACTTACCAGTATAAAACGGGTGAGAAGTTCTAGAAATTTCTAATTTTACTAATGGATACTCTACACCATCTACATCTAAAGTTTCTTTAGTATTTGCTGTAGATCTAGTTAAAAACACATCTCCGTTAGACATATCTTTAAACGCTACCATTCTGTAATTTTCTGGGTGTATACCTTTTTTCATCTTTATAAACTTTTAATTTAATTTGAATTTGTTTAAAATTGGTAAGGTTTTAAACGCCTTCAGAAAAATCAAAAAACCTGCAATGGCTATTTGAGGCTGCAAATTTAACCCTTTTTTTTAAATTCCAAACAAATAAATTAGTTTATTTGTATAAAATTACATCAAAAAATCCGCAACCAAAACAATATGAAATTTATTAAGCAAGCTTCAATCATTAGTTTATTAGTGTTAACGTTAAATTCTTGTGGAGAAGCTAGTTATCGTTTTAAAGTAAATACTCCTAAGAAAACTACTCTTGGAGAGACCGTAACTGTAAAGTTCGAACAACTAGAAGGAGCAAAAGCTGATAGCGTGCATGTATTTGCAGGAACGAAAAAACTTGCTCTTGAAAATAATACAGCTACAATTAATACAAATGATCTTGGAGTTGGAAAACACCCAATTACTGCACTTGCTTTCATTCCTGGTAAAGTAAAAAGGATTAATAATTCTATCGAAGTATTTTCTAACAAGAAATACGAAAGCTATACCTACAAAATTGTAAACACCTATCCACATGACCCAAAAGCTTTTACACAAGGCTTGGAGTTCCACAATGGCTTTTTATATGAAACTACAGGTCGTAATGGGCAATCTTGGTTGAGAAAAGTTGAATTAGAAACTGGAAAAGTACTTCAACAATATGACTTAAGTAATAAGTATTTTGGGGAAGGAATGACTATAATCGATAATCAGATTTTTTGGTTGACGTGGAAAGCTGGTAAAGGTTTCGTTTTTGATTTAGATACTTTTAAAATCGTTAAAGAATTTAAATATCAAAAGAGTATTGAAGGTTGGGGTTTAACGCATTCTGAGAACGCTTTAATTAAATCTGACGGATCAAATAAATTGTGGTTTTTAAATCCTAAAACTCAAAAAGAAGAAAAAAGTATTCAGGTATATACAGATAAAATTACTTTAGAAAAGTTAAACGAATTAGAATATATAAACGGTAAAATTTATGCGAATTATTGGCAAAAACCGTTTATAGCTATAATTAATCCTGAAAATGGTGTTGTTGATGGTGTTGTTGAGCTCAAAGGTTTAGTAACTGAAATCAAAAAAACACAAAAAATTGTTGATGGTGATGACGTTCTAAACGGAATTGCTTTTGACAAAGAAAATAATCGTTTATTTGTTACTGGAAAAAATTGGGGTAAATTATTTGAAATAGAAATTATTAAGCAATAATAAACATCATGAAGTACATACAGACTGTCCTTATTTTACTAATTATAGTTGCAGTTAGCTCTTGTAGAAAAGACTTTAGTACTGTTGCAAGCTCTGGTAAACTGGAATTTTCAAAGGATACTGTGTTTCTTGATACTATATTCACAAATATTGGTTCTGCCACTTACAATTTAAAAGTTTATAATAGGAGTAGCAACGCTATAAGTATTCCCGAAATACGATTAGAAAATGGTATTACCTCCAACTATCGCTTAAATGTTGATGGGATTCCCGGGAAGATTTTTCAAGACATAGAAATCTTAGGAAATGATAGTATTTTTGTTTTTGTTGAAACTACTGTAGACGTAACCTCTATTCCAGATCCATTATACACGGATAAAATATTATTTGATAGTGGTGACAATCAACAAGATGTTGACTTAGTTACCTTAGTTCAAGATGCTACGTTTATTTTTCCTGAAAGAGATCCAATTACCATGGAAATTGACCAACTTACGCTAAACAGTCAGGCAACAACTATTCAAGGAAGATATTTAGAGGATAGTGAACTTACTTTCACAAATGAAAAGCCATATGTAATTTACGGTTACGCAGCTGTTCCTCCGAATAAAACATTAACTATTGAAGCCGGAGCTAAAATTCATTTTCATAACAATTCTGGTTTAATTGTGGACGAATTAGCAACTTTAAAAGTGAACGGAACGCTAAATGAAAAAGTTACCTTTGAAGGAGACCGATTAGAACCATTTTTTGATAAAGTTCCGGGGCAATGGGGAACTATTTGGATGCGTGCTGGAAGCAAAGACAATGAGCTTAATCATTCTATTATTAAAAATGGAATTATTGGTGTTTTGGTTGATAGTTTAGGAACAGCAAATGTACCTACACTTAAAATTGATAACAGTGAAATTTATAATCAATCGAGCTTTGGTATTCTAGGAAGAGAAGCAGAAATTGAGGCTACTAATGTTGTTATTGGAGATGCTGGTCAAGCTTCTTTTGCGGGAACCGTTGGAGGTTCATACAATTTTACGCATTCTACTTTTGCAAATTATTGGAATAATAGTTTGCGCTCGTTACCAGCTGTTCTTATCAATAATTTCTTTGTATTTGAAAATGACCTAGGACAAGAAGTTACCGACACTAGGGATTTAATCGCTGCAAATTTTACAAATTGCATTATCAATGGAGGTAATAATATTGAATTTGTATTAGATAAAGTAGATGGTGGTTTGTTCAATTACAATATTGAAAATTGTTTAATTCAGTTTGATGATTTCAATAATACTTTTGCTAATAATAATGAATTAAATTTCAGCGATACTTCGCATTATTTAAACAATATCATCAATGGAAATCCTAACTTTATCGGAAGATTTGATGAAGATTTTAGAATCGGAGATCAAAGTGATGCCATTAACAAAGCAAAGGCAACTTCTATATCTTTAGACCTTTTAGGAATAGATAGAACATTCTCTCCTGATATTGGCGCTTATCAGCACATTGTTCCAGAATAATCTATTTGAACTTTTTACTTTAACTATAGACTTCCTACCATTTATCGAATTTTACTTAAAACACTGAAATTCTGTAGTATATTTGTATCAAAGTTTGTTTCATTATAATTATTTATAGTAGTTAATTTGGTTTGTAAAGGACTATTTGTTAAGGATAACGAGTAGTCCTTTTTATTTTCAAGTAGTACATTTATTATTTTGAGAACAAATTCAAAAAAGCTCGTTTATCATCAATTATTAAAGCTAAAGCTTTTGCTTCCTTTTTAATTCCATAAATACTTTCAAACTCTATTTTCTCTTTAAAATGGATAATTGTATTATGTCCGCTTAGCTGTCCCAAAAACGAAAAATATTGTATCTCTTCATCTTCAATATCTTTTGAATTAAATTCGACATTTTCAATATTGTCAGTAGTAACTTTAGCAAATCCAGCAAAACCAAATCTTAGAATTAGTTCTTTCTTTTCGGTATTGAATAAAATTGGTCTTTTTTGAATAGCTTTGAGTAAAGCCAAGAACTGTAAAAGAGTATAAACACTTAGAGTTGTTAATATCCATGCAGCAATAATGCTCCACTTTACAACTATGAAATGTAACACAAAAGTTTCAATCATTATGACTAAAATGATTCCTAAAAACACGCCATTATACGTTCCTTCTTTATAATAGCTAAATAAACCTTCTGAATTTTTCGTTTTTTTCCAATTGAAAAATAGGTAATAGAAAACCGTAATTTCTGCACTAAGAAAGTGAGCTATTTTTTCCGGAAAAACCTGAGCAGTCGCAATTCGAATAGAATCGTAAAAATCTAAATTCTCATTCGTATTTTTATACGTTTTAAAAAGCAATCTAGCTTTATGGATGATCAAACTAACCACTCCAACCTCAAGTAAAGGAACTATATATATTTTTGCGTAACTCAATGCATTTTGATCGCTATTAGGAATAAAATAACTAGCCATTAAAGTAGCGAGAACAAAGACTGAGAAAACTGTAAACTTAGGAATCTTCTTTTTTCGAATTAAAAGAAAATAAATAACTGGTATTGTAAGTAGAAAATCTATCGTTATATACACTGAAAAATCAGAAGAATAAAAATTTGATTTAATCAATAAAATTAGACTCAAAAAAAGAAGAGCAGGAATAATTATAAAATCATACCTGCTCCAATATTTGTGTGATGTTAACATATCTAACTACTTTTAATAATTAGTAGTTTTAATTTATGTTTTGTTACATTGAAATCACTTATTTTTTAAATATTATTCATTTTTATAAACTACTCCATCTTTCATTACAAAAACTACATTTTCCATCGTTTTAATATTTTTTGTAGGATCCTCATCAACAGCAATAATATCCGCGAAAAAACCAGTATTTATTTGTCCAATTTCATTTTCCATTTTTAAGATTTTGGCATTCGTAATGGTTGCTGATTGAATTGCTTCTATTGCAGGCATTCCCGCTTCAACCATATAACCAAATTCTTTTCCGTTATTACCGTGTTTGAACACACCAGCATCTGTACCAAAAGCGATACTCACTCCTCGTTTATATGCTTTTGTAAAAGTTCCTTGAATTTGAGGACCAACAGCCAATGCCTTAGGAACAACTATTGCCGGATAATATCCTTCAACTTTTGCCTTCTCTTCTACTTCTTTTCCTGCCGTAATTGTTGGAACTAAGTAAACGTCATGTTTCTTCATTAAATCCATAGTAGCTTCACTCATATAAGTTCCATGTTCAATAGTTTTTACACCTCCAATAATCGCTCTTTGCATTCCCTCATCTCCATGGGCGTGAGCTGCCACATGCATTCCGTAATCTTTAGCCATATCACAAATGGCCTTAATTTCTTCTATTGTAAACTGAGGGTTATCTCCACTTTTTGCTACACTCAAAACACCTCCAGTTGCCGTAATTTTAATACAATCAGCTCCGTTTTTATAACGTTGACGGACAGCTTTTTTTGCATCCTCAACACTATTTACAATTCCTTCCTTAGGTCCAGGATCTCCTATTAAAACTCTTCTACTTCCATTTGTAGGATCGGCATGGCCTCCAGTAGTTGCCAAAGATTTTCCTGCAGTAAACACCCTTGGACCAGGTATTTTTCCTGCATCAATCGCTTTTCTTATTGAAATATTAACTCCCGTTCCTCCTAAATCTCTCACTGTTGTAAAACCTTTTAATAAAGTGGTTTTGGCAAAACCAACAGAATTAAACGCTACATCTGCTTCATCCAAAACATATCTTTCTAATCTAGTTCTAGGTCCAAATTCATTTTCAATATGTACGTGCATATCAATTAAACCAGGCATCACAACCTTATCTTTTAAATCAATAAGTTTATCTGTTTTATTTCTTGGTATCACATAGCCATCAATAACGTTGGTAATTTTATTTTTTTGAACCACTATTGTTTGTTCTTTCTTTATAGCTCCGGATTTCGTATCAATCAATTTACCGCAAAGAATATATGTTGTTTGCCCAACCAGACTAACAGTTGAAAGTAGGAAAAGACATAGAAGAAATAGCTTTCTCATTTTTAATAAAAAATTAAGTTTAATAGAACTCTAAAATAGCTAATTTCACATTAAAAATTCAAAAGTTGTATAACAGAAAATAAAATCGCAATTTTGATTTACTAATTAGCAAACTATTTTATGGCAAGTTTTTCAGGACTTTTTTCGGATAAAAAAGATTTTAATTATTTTGGAAAAGGAAGCGAATTTGCGCTTATCTTTTTCAAAAATATTTTTTTAACAATTATAACACTGGGAATTTATTATCCATGGGCAAAAGTTGAATTATTAAAATATCACTATCAATCAACGGAAATAGATAAAAGCTCTTTTAAATTTCACGGAACTGGAAAAGAAGTTTTTCTAGGATTTCTTAAAATTTATGCAATCCTATTTATATTCTATGTATTTTTAGGATACGGAGCCTATATTGACAGTCCTAAGTTTACAGGAATTACTATTGGAGTATTTTACTTGTTATTCCTCTTATTAATTCCGTTTGCAATTCATGGAGCTGTTCGTTACAGAGCTTCAAAAAGTTCATGGAAAGGAATTCATTTTTCGTATTTAGGAGATAAAATGGAGCTATTCTGGAAATGTTTAATCGGAACTTTGTTGACAGTTCTAACGTTAGGTATTTATGGAGCTTGGTTCAGTATTGACATCAGAAAATATGTGTTGAGTCATTTACGCTTCGGAAATCTTTCTTTTGATTTTAAAGGTGAAGGAAGTACTTTCTTTTTAATCAACTTGAAATTCTTCTTCCTATTCTATTTAACATTAGGAATTTATACAATTTGGTATATCAAGGAATTATATTCTTTTTACGCTGACAATACAACAATTACCCAAAACGGAAGAGAAATAAACTTTCGCTTTAACGCAAAACCAGGAGATATCTTCGAACTATTAATAGTCAACTTTTTACTAGCTGTTGTAACTTTTGGACTAGCAACTCCTTGGATAATTGTAAGAACTCAAACATTTATTTTCAGATTTTTAGAAATTGAAGAAGGATTAAATACAGATGCCATTCAAAAAATAAATTATGATAATTATAAAGATGCTTCTGGAGATAGTTTTTTAGACTTCTTAGATCTTGATCTTTTATAAAACCAAACTAATGAAGAAAAACATAGTTATAACAGGAACAAGTAGAGGAATTGGTTTTGAATTGGCACAACAGTTTGCCGAAGCGGGACATCAAGTAATTGCTCTATCAAGAAATAGTAAGCCATTAGAAAAAGTAAGCCACAATAACATATTACCAATTTCGACCGATTTAATGAATGAAGCTTCTTTACAGCAAGCAGCTTCAGTTATAATTGAAAAATTTGGTCATGTTGACATTTTAATCAATAATGCGGGAATGTTGGTTAATAAACCTTTTGAAAAATTAACCTCTGAAGATTTTTTAAAAGTGTACCAAGTGAATGTTTTTGCTGTGGCACAATTAACACAAAAATTAGTCCCACACATGACATCGGGAAGTCATGTTATCACCATTAGTAGTATGGGAGGAATTCAAGGAAGTATGAAATTTCCAGGATTAGCAGCTTATAGCTCTGCTAAAGGAGCGGTTATTACTTTATCTGAATTGTTAGCAGAAGAGTACAAAGAAAAAGGTATTGCCTTTAATGTTTTAGCTTTAGGAGCCGTTCAAACAGAAATGTTAGAAGAGGCTTTCCCTGGTTATCAAGCACCTATCAGTGCAAAAGATATGGCAGATTACATTTATGGATTTGCACTAACTGGAAATAAAATTTATAACGGAAAGGTATTACAAGTTTCTAGTTCAACACCTTAATCTCTTTGGAAAACACCCTACAAAAATACATCGATGAAAAAGCAATTCCTTTAGTAGTTTACTTAATTAATGAACATAAGGTAAACCTCAAAATTGTAAATGAGCGGCAAACAAAACATGGCGATTTTCGAACTTTACCCAATGGTAAAACTCAAATTACAGTAAATAACAATCTGAATAAACATCAGTTTTTACTCACATTAATTCATGAAATTGCTCATCATGTTACTTATAAAAAGTTTGGACGCGTGCAACCTCATGGTAAAGAATGGAAAACCGTTTTTCAGCATTTAATGCTACCTTTTTTACAGCCAACTATTTATCCACCTAAAATACTTCCTTTCTTAGCAATTCACATGAAAAACCCAAAGGCAAGTACCGATGCGGATGCAAAATTATCTTTCGCTTTACGAGAAGGCATGGCTAAACCGGGAAAGAGTTTTATATTTGAAATCCAGAGAGAAGGTATATTTCAGTATAAAAATATACTTTATAAACGTGGAAATAAAAGAAGAACACGCTATGAGTGTTTAAATCTCAGCAACAAACGCGTTTATCTTTTTAATCAAAATGTTGAAGTTTTACCCATAAAACAATAAAATCAAGCTTATTTATGAAGAATAATTTTTACGCAGTGATTATGGCTGGTGGAGTTGGTTCAAGATTCTGGCCTGTAAGTACACAGAAATTCCCAAAGCAGTTCCATGATATGTTAGGAACTGGACAATCATTAATTCAACGCACTTTCGAACGAATTAATGAATTAGTTCCAACCAATAACATTTTAATTGCTACTAATGAAAACTACGAGAAATTAGTTCTTCAGCAAATTCCACAATTAAGTACAAAACAGTTACTATTGGAGCCTGTAATGCGAAATACAGCGCCATGTATTTTGTATTCAGCTTTGAAAATATATCAACAAAATCCCGATGCTGTTATTTTAGTAGCCCCATCGGATCACTGGATCAAAGATGAAGGTGAGTTTTTAAGAAACATTCAAACGTCATTTGAAGCATGCGCTAAAGACGACATATTAATGACTTTGGGTATTCAACCCGATCATCCGAATACAGGTTATGGGTACATTCAATATGAAAATGCAAATGCTGAAATAAAAAAAGTAAAAAACTTCACTGAAAAACCTGATTTACAAACAGCTGAATCATTTCTAGAAAGTGGAGATTATTTATGGAATGCTGGAATTTTTGTTTGGTCTGCAAAAAGTATTTTAAAAGCTTTCAAAGCATATTTACCGAAAATGGTTGACATACTTGATGACGGAAATAACGTTTATAATTCAGATTTTGAAGATGACTTTATAAAGAGTAATTATAAAAAGTGTGAAAATATTTCAATAGATTTTGGAATCATGGAGCGTGCTGAAAATGTTCATGTTTTACCTGTTGATTTTGGTTGGAATGATTTAGGAACCTGGGGGTCTTTATATGGAAAACTGAAGAAAGATGAAGATGAAAATGCAGTTGTTGGAGCCAATGTAATTTTCAGAGATGCCAAAGGAAACATGATTCGCACTGAAAATGGGAAGCGTGTTGTGATTCAAGGTTTAGAGGATTTTATTGTTGTTGAAAAGAAAGATATTATAATGATTTGTCCTAGAAAAGATGACCAAGATATTAAACAAATAATGGCCAATGCTAGAGACGCTTTCGGAAAGAAATTCGTTTAACTAATAATTGGAACAACTCTCCTAGACAAAACAACTATCCACCAAGAATTATTTTTTGGTGGATATCTTTATTAGAGGAATTCTTAGAATTATTTTAATAAATATGAGAGGTTTGTTTAACTAAATTAAGCTTCACGACTTCAAATAACCACTTACAATATAAAACTATCTCAACCAAATTAGGTTTAAATATCGAATTCTATAATCGAATTAAGTCTAATTATACAATTTTTCTTACATATTTTAACATTTTTTAACTCCTAAACAATTTTAGGGTAATTTTGTCGTTAACCTATAAGATTGATAGGGGAATCAATCTGTAAGTGACACCAAATAAAAATGAAAGTCATAAATCTTCATAGATTTTTGACTAGGGGAAAAATGAAAAATAAACTTTTACTATTCGTATTTGCTATTTCTTTTGTAGCAAATGCACAACAATATACCTACGGTATTTATTTTCCTGATGGGGACAGAGAAGATAAATGTAATACGTTCACCAAGGTTTTCAAACAAAAACCTAATTACGTGCGTTTTGGTGTTCGCCTAGAAGAAGACAACAAATTATATTTCGAAGTAAATAACAAAAGCTGGTATAATGCTTTGTTTAAAGAAAAAGGTGATGGAATTGCTGTTGACATTGTTCGTAGAAAAAGATACTCTTGTGATAAAGAAGTAAAACCTTCTCAAATTCGAGGTGTTCTTTTACCTCCTGTATATGAAATTAATAAACCTGGCAAGTTAAAAAGTGTCGGTCTTAATAGGTATAGTGTTTATATTGGTAAAGTACCTCCTAACCTACAAAAGGAAGAAATTGAGTTTAACTTATTATTCTTGCATAACAAAGCCTTCTGTAAATACTACACAATCTATAATTTAGAAAAATACCCTAGAGGTTTATTGGACATGGGTGTATATTTAGACAATATTACCTACAAGAACAAAAGAATTACTTCTAACAAAAACAATATTGTTACCAAGTACAAGAAATTGACTTTTTCTATTCCTTTTGAAAAAGATAAATCTGAGTACAAACCTGAAGATATCAAACCCTTATACGATTCTTTAAAGCTTACAGATTATAATATTAAAAAAATTGACATAAACGCTTATGCTTCAGTAGAAGGTAGTACGGAGAGAAATTTTGTACTGCAAAAACAACGTGCTAAAAGTATCGCAGGTTCATTACAATCTTTTCAAGAACCTAGTATTATTACACGTATTTCAACTTCTGAAAACTGGGTAGAGTTTTTCAATGATATCAAGAAAACAAAGCATAAAAAACTTGTTAAGCTTCCGAAGAAAAATGTAAAAGCGAAACTAATTAATGAATACGCAGCAAACTTAGAACCAATACTAAGAAATCATCGAAAAGCTGTTGTAGTATTATCCCTTGAAAAAAAGGATGAATACAAAGAACTCCATGTTGATCAATTGGTTACTTTATTTAACAAAGCCGTTCGTGCAGATAAACTTGAAGAAGCCTGTGCTATTCAAAATTCTATTTTAGATAGACTTCGAGACAAGTTCAAACCGCAGGTGTTGAAAAACATGAAAATCCCAAAAACAAAAAAGTATTTACGATTACTCACTAAGAATTGCATCTTCAAATACTTTGTGGATTTAAGACAAACCCTGAATGTAGAAAAAGAATTACTGCAACTTGAAAAATTAGAACCAAACGACAAACGTTTAAAATATAACTTAGCCGTTTTAAAGTTTATTATTTGGAAACATAAAGCCCGAAAAATAAATAGAGATAAGTTTAAAAAAGAGATTTTAAACTTAAAAGAATACGGTATTTCGAAAGAGCTTATAGATAAAATGATTGTAAATTATCATATTATAAAAGCTGAGGAGGACTCTAGAAAAAACAATCATGAAGGCAAAGACAAATCTGTAAAATATATTCTAAAATCGTATCAAGATTTGGTTCTTTCAGATTTTGATTATTTAAGCATAGCTCAATTTTTCACTTACTATTCTAGTATTTATGATGCTATCCACACAATTGAAGATAAAGTGAATAATATTACTGTAGACGAAGATTTATTGTTTTATTATTTAAACCTAACGATTACTAAAGAGGAATTAACCAATACTGAAGCATATAGAACCGTTATGTTAAATGCAATAAATATGAATAAAAAACGCTTTTGCGGTTTATATAATTCAGCTTTAAACAAAGGTGTAACTTTTCAACTGTTAGAAGACGAGTTTTTAAGAGCTACCTATTGCGAGAATTGTAGTAAATAACCAATAGTAAATTTTAACTACGAACATACCTTTTAATCTCTTCATCAAAACCATCTTCATTAACTAAAAAAGAATTAAAAATTTCGAGGTAGTAAAGATTTTCAAGTCTTCCTTTCAATCGAACATAATCTTTCTCTGTAGTTAAAATAATCTTTTTCTGTGATTGTAGCTTTTCCTGCTCCTGCTTTATTTTAGAAATATCTTGCTCTGAAAAATGATGATGATCTGCATATTCTAAATGAGTAAAACTTACTTCTTTTTCTTTCAAATAGGTAATCAAACTTATTGGGTTAGCAATTCCTGTCACTAAAACAATATTCGATTTTAACTCAGACAGTAACAACTCATCTCCTTCTCCCTTTAAACTTTTATTGTATTCAATTCTTGAAAAGAACAACTTTTGATTTGGTAACAATCGTAGTTTATTTTCAATCAACTTCATTTCATTTTTTTCAAGGTTGTCAGGACATTTGGTAACTACAACAATATCTGCTCTTTTTCCTCCACTCCTACTTTCTCTTAAATTACCTGTAGGTAACAAAAAATCATTACAATACAAATCGTTGTATTTCGTCAATAAAATATAAAAGCCCGCTTTTACTTTTCTATGTTGATATGCATCATCCAACAAGATAACTTCCGGATTTACATTACATAACAATTCTTTTATTCCATTCGTTCTATCCACATCCACAGCAACATTTATATCATCAAATTTAGAGAAGAACTGTAAAGGTTCATCTCCAACATCTTCCGCTGAATGGTTCTTATTTAATAATTGAAATCCTTTTGTTTTTCTTTTGTAACCTCTACTTAAAACTGCAACATGATATTCAGACTTTAACAATCGAATTAAATATTCTATTTGCGGTGTTTTTCCAGTTCCGCCAACCGTTAAATTTCCAACAGCAATAATTGGCAAATCAAATGACGTTGATTTTAAAATACCTTTATCGAATAAAAAATTACGCATTCGAGTAATAAAATCGTAAAGAATAGCAAACGGAAATAATAAAAAACGGATTACTTTCATTGAAACGAAAATACATTAAAAATCTTAACTTTGATGTTGAAAAATTTAGTCGATGATAATTAGAGATATAACAAATTACATAGAAGAAATCGCACCGCTTTCCTTTGCTGAGGACTTTGACAATGTTGGTTTATTAGTGGGAGATTATAAGACCAAAGTAACTGGAGTTTTAGTTACTTTAGATACATTAGAAGAAACTGTTGATGAAGCAATTGCGAATAACTGTAACTTAATCGTAAGTTTTCATCCGATTATTTTTGGCGGATTAAAAAAGTTAAACGGAAATAATTATGTAGAGCGCGTTGTTCTAAAGGCGATTAAAAATGATATTGCAATTTATGCAACCCACACTGCTTTAGACAATTCAAAAGTTGGGGTTTCTGCAAAAATGTGTGAAGTATTAAACCTACAAAACACAAAAGTTTTAATTCCAAAAAAAGGGATTATTAAGAAACTTACTACTTATGTTCCTTTTGCAGAAGCTCATAATTTGCGTGAAAAGCTTTTCGAAGTAGGAGCTGGTTCAATTGGAAATTATGATCAATGTTCTTTTAATGTAGAAGGAAAAGGAAGTTACAGAGGAAATGAGAATTCGAATCCAACAATTGGAAGAAAAGGTGAACTCCAATACGAAGAGGAAACCTGCATAACAGTAACCTTTGAAAGTTATTTAGAAGGTACAGTTTTGAATGCTCTTTTTAAAAACCATCCATATGAAGAAGTTGCATACGAAGTAATCACTTTAAATAACAAACATCAAAATGTTGGTATGGGAATGATTGGCGAGTTTGAAAACGCCATGGATGAAACTGAATTTTTAAACTTTGTAAAGTCAACCTTTAAAACTGATTGTGTCCGTCATTCAAAACTACTTGGCAAGCAAATCAAAAAAGTAGCAGTCTTAGGCGGCGCAGGAAGTTTTGCTATATCAAATGCAATTAGAGAAAAAGCTGATGCATATATAAGTGCAGACTTTAAATATCACGAATTTTTCAAGGCTGAAAATCGAATTTTATTGGCAGATGTTGGACATTATGAAAGTGAACAGTTTACAAAAAATCTTTTAGTTGACTATCTTACAAAAAAATTCACTAATTTTGCAATTCGTTTAAGCGAAAAGAGTACAAATCCAATACATTATATTTAATAGACAATGGCAAAAAAAGAAGTAACGGTAGAACAAAAATTAAGAGCGCTATACGACTTACAATTAATTGACTCTAGAATTGATGAAATTAGAAGCGTTCGTGGTGAATTACCTTTAGAAGTAGAAGATTTAGAAGATGAAGTTGCCGGATTAAATACTAGACTATCGAACTTAGCTCAAGATATTGATAACTTAAATACAGATATCAGTAATAAAAAGTTAGCTATTGAAGAGTCTAAAGCATTAATTAAAAAATATACCGAACAACAAAAAAATGTTCGTAATAATAGAGAATTTGATTCTTTAAGTAAAGAAGTAGAGTTTCAAGAATTAGAAATTCAATTAGCTGAAAAGAGAATTAAAGAGTTCAAAGCAAAGATTGCTCAAAAGAAACAAGTAGTTGATTCTACTAAAGAGAAATTAAGCTTACAAGAAGGACACTTAAATGCTAAGAAGTCTGAACTAGATGCTATCTTAAAAGAAACTGAAAAGGAAGAAAAGTTATTAATTGAAAAATCAGAAGAGTTTTCTCAATCAATTGACAAGCATTTATTAACTGCTTACAACAGAATTCGAAATAAAGTGAAAAACGGATTGGCCGTTGTATCTATAGAGCGTGGTGCTGCCGGAGGTTCTTTCTTTACAATTCCACCACAAGTTCAATTAGAAATCGCAAACAGAAAGAAAATTACTATTGATGAGCATAGTGGTCGTATTTTAGTTGATGCTGCTTTAGCTGCAGAAGAGAAAGAAAAAATTGACAATTTAATCTCATAATCAAGAGAGACAATATATTTCAAAAGCGACTTTAAAGTCGCTTTTTTTATTTCAGATAATTCCTTATTCCATCACTTTTATACCTTAAAATAATACAGTTAAGGTTTATTCTTTAAAAGTATCAGTCTAAATCGGTAATTTAATTCAACCTAAAACTGACTTATTAACGCTTTTAACTATTAGAATAAATCATGAAAACTGAATACGACATTATCATTATCGGCGGTGGAGCTATGGGATTAGCAACTGCTGCCGAATTAGCAAACACAAAAAAGAAAGTACTTGTACTAGAGCAATTTGGATTCTTTAACGACAAAGGAAGCTCTGCCGGACTTTCTCGTCAATTTAGAGTGCAATACGCTCAAAAATATATGGCTCAATTAGCCGTAGATTCAATTCCATATTGGGATAAGCTACAAAAAACTACTAAAGATAAACTTATCGATAAGGTTGGTTCTTTATGGTTTGGAGATCCAGATATTAGTTCACAAGAAGGAGGAATTCAAGCGGCGATGGACGTAATGGATGAACTAGATATTCCTTACACAAAACTTAAAGCTAAGGAAATTGAAAAGAAATTTCCTTTCAAAGATATTCCTAAAGACTACTATGGTTTTTTTCAAGAAGATGGAGGAATTATTGATTTAAAAGCTACGTTAAAAGCTCTTTTTAATATTGCTGAAAAAGCAAAAAATATAGATTTACTTGAATTTTCACCGGTAACAAATATTCAATCTTTAAATACAGGAATAATTACGGTTGAAACATCAGAAAAAGCTTACACAACAGAAAAGTTGGTAATTGCACCCGGAGCTTTTGTAAACGATATTTTAAAACATTTCGGGCTTTCTGTAAATGTTGATATTTGGGAAATGTCTTCTGCTTATTATAAGAAAACCAAAGATATCAAACTACCAACTTGGTTTGTTTTTCAAGAACCTCAAAATACAAGTTTATTTTATGGGTTTCCTGAAGAAAATTGGGCTAACCCAGGTTATATTCGAGTAGCACCAGACATACCAGATAGAATTTTAAAAGACCCTTCAGATAGAACCGGAATTCCAAGTGAAAAAAGTTTGGCACTAAACTCTTCTTGGGTGAAAAATCACATGGTTGGTTTAGATGATAAACCTGAGTTTACTTCTACTTGTTTAATCACCTTAAACAACAACAATAAAGAGTTGATGCTAGATACCTTACCTAACTGGGTGCATAATCACGAAAATATCATTGTATATACAGGAGGTTGGGCTGCTAAATTCATTCCTTTATTAGGTAAAATACTTTCCGATTTGGCAGTAAAAGGAAGTACTGATTTTAATATCTCTCATTTTAAAATAGAATGGCCAGTGGTTAGAGGTGAAATTAGTAATCGATTTATTACAAAAGAGGCTAAAAAACTTCAATTAGATGTTGCTATTGTTGGTGCAGGTGCATCTGGTTTATATTCTGGATATCGTTTATTAAATGGTACCGATAAAAAAGGAAATAAACTAGATTTAGATGTTGCCATATTTGACATGAGTGATCGTATTGGTGGAAGATTAGAATCTATCAAACTCCCTGGGATGAATGTTGTTGGAGAATTAGGTGGAATGCGTTACATGACAGAACAGAAAATCGTTACTGCTTTGATTGAAGATGTGTTTTCGACCCAGTATGGATTAAATCCAATTGATTTTCCAATGGGTGATGCCAATCATCATTTATATTATTTAAGAAAACAACGCTTTTTTGCAAATAGGTTTTCACAAGCTAAAATTACAGGCGAAAAATTTAAAACACGATATTTTGTTGAAGAACGTTTTGAAGGAAAAAGCTCGGATGACATTTTCACAGAAATTATCAGTGAAGTTTTAGAGGCTGATGGTTACTCACTAAAGCAAATTCAGGAAGATCCTAATCCAAGAGAAGCTTGGAACCAAATAAAGCAGGAACTAACCTATCAGTTTGATGGTCCATATAAAGGTGTAAAAGTCTATAAAATTGGATTCTGGAATTTATTAAAAGATCGTTCATCTCAGGAATGTTATGAGTTTTTAGCACAAGCAGGAGGTTATTATTCCAACACAATTAATTGGAATGCTGCTGAAGCTTTCCCATATATGGTTGGAGATTTCGCCAGTGATGCCGTAAAATACAAAACAATTGAAGGCGGCTACGACCAAATACTTACCTGCTTAGGAGATGATTTTATTCAACAGGGCGGTAAAATTTATACACGTAATAAATTAAAAACATTCAAAAAGAACACTAAAAAATCGAGTGCATACAAATACGTTCTAACGTTCTATAATCTAGATAAAGAAGAGTATTGGGAAGTTGAGGCAAAAGACATCATTTTAGGAATGCCAAAACGTTCGCTAGAATTATTAGATCAAGACAACTTCTTCTTTAATCCAGATAAAAATCAAAAATTACACAATAATTTAAACTCTGTTATTCCAGAACCTTCGGTAAAAATTTTATTAGGATTTGAAGAACCTTGGTGGAAAGAAGGACTGGGAGCTATGGCTGGTGAATCTATCACTGATTTACCGATGCGTCAATGCTATTATTTTGGTGTTGACCCAAAAAACTCCCACTCATTATTCCTAGCAAGTTATAATGATATGAGGACTGTAAGTTTTTGGCAAGCGCTAGAAAATGGTGAAAAATTCCAAACAAGAGAAACAAAATTAGTTAGAGCTAAAAATGCAATCTATCCAAACTATGAACATGCTAGTAAAATGATGGTTGGGGAAGTTATGAGTCAAGTTAGAGAACTACACGGACCAAATGTAGATGTTCCCGCGCCTTATACTTCTGCTTATAAAGATTGGACCAAAGATCCTTATGGTGGCGGTTATCATGCATGGAAAAATGAATATAAAGTTTGGGAAGTAATGCCGTACATAAGGCAACCATTTGATGAGGAGCGCATTTTTATTGCTGGAGAAGCTTACTCTGATCAACAAGGATGGGTCGAAGGAGCCTTCTGTGTTACGGAACATATCATGAGAGAGAAATACGGATTGGAATGCCCAGAGTGGTTAGACAAAGACTACTATTTGGGATGGTAAAACAAAGAGCGGCTTTTAAGTCGCTTTTTTTTATGAATTAAAACAAGATAAGACTGAAAAAATAATTTGGTATCGCTAGTAACATTTTTCTAATTCTTAGAACATTCTATAAATAACAATCTAAAAAAATTAAAAAATGAGCAAAATAGCCAGTTTAAAAAGTTTCAGGAAATTAGATAAAAAAGAACTAAAAAACATTACAGGAGGGATAAACACTACACCTGTAAACGGTAGTGGTTGCACTGCCATGTGTGCAAGAAGAGGCCATAATTTAATGGAAGGAGGTATGAGCGCACAAGATGCTCATAATTACGTCGCTGCGTGCATTGTATCTTGTAACAATGGTTAATAAATAGTTTAAAAAAGGCACAGTTAATTAACTGTGCCTTTAATCTTTTTATAAAACTTGACTCTTAATCAAAAGTTGTATTCAATTTTATATAGTCTAAAAACTCTCTTTTAGTCTCTTTATTTTTGAATTTCCCACCGAACTCTGCTGTTACTGTAGAACTCTCAATATCTTTAATTCCACGAGAATTTACACACAAATGTTTTGCATCAATAACACAAGCAACATCTTCAGTACCTAATGCTTCTTGCATTGCCTGAACAACTTGCATTGTTAAACGCTCCTGAACCTGAGGTCTTTTAGAAAAATACTCTACAATACGGTTCATTTTTGACAAACCGATTACTTTTCCTTTAGAAATGTAAGCAACATGAGCTCTACCAACTATTGGTAATAAGTGATGCTCACAAGTAGAATACACAATAATATTCTTTTCTACTAACATCTCTCCGTACTTGTAATTATTATCAAAAGTAGAAGCTGATGGTTTATTTTTTGGGTTTAATCCCATAAACATTTCATTCACAAAGGCCTTTGCAACACGTTTTGGTGTACCTTGCAAGCTATCATCAGTCAAATCCATACCCAAAGTTTCAAGGATATCTTTAACACTTTCTTGTATTCTTGCTATTTTTTCTTCATCCGAAATATCAAAAGCATCATCCCTTAATGGTGTTTTAGCAGATGTTCCAACGTGGTTTTCACCTATTTCGTCTATTCTATCGTCTATCATATTATTATGGGTCTCGAACATAACTTTTTGTTTAATGTTTTTTTGTAAAGATAAAACAAAAAGTTCTTTTTATTGTAAAATTTTAATTATTTCCTTGATTGTAAGGAGTTTTTCTTCTCTTGTTTGTGTGTTTTTGAACTTAAATTGCTCACCTTCAACATCCGTAATAACAAAATCTATGCCTCTTTTATCGACATACTTCCATTGTTTCTTTTGTTGATTATTACTAGCCGCAACATCTGGATATAATTCAGATTTGATTCCATTAGCTCGTAACTCATTAATCGCTTTCATCTTAGATAGCGATTCATTTTCATCGAAATTTAAGAATAAAACTTTTGGTTTTGGTAATTCTACAGCTTCAAACAGTCCTAATTCCTCCATAACAAGGTAAATTCTGTCTAAACCAAATGAAATTCCAACACCACTTACGTCTTTTAATCCAAAAATACCGGTAAGATCGTCATATCTTCCTCCTCCTCCGATAGAGCCAATTTTTACTTCTTTAGGAGCTGAAACTTCAAAAATTGCTCCTGTATAATAGTTTAATCCTCTTGCTAATGTAACGTCAAGTTCTAAAGTTGCAGTTTCTAAACCTAATCCTTTAATATTTTCAATCACAAAACGCAACTCCTCTACTCCTTTGATTCCTTCTTCAGAAGTCATCAACATTTCAGCTAAAGAATTTAATTTATTATCATTACTTCCTGTAAAATCAAATAAAGGTTGAACTTTATCAATAGCTTCTTCTGAAATTCCTTTTGAAATCATTTCCGCAACCACACCGTCTTTCCCTATTTTATCCAACTTATCTAAAGCAACTGTAAAATCAATCAACTTATCTTTAGCTCCAATAACTTCGGCAATTCCAGATAAAATCTTTCTATTATTAATTTTAATGGTCGTTCCTCGAACATTTAACTTACTAAAAACAGAATCATACAATTGCACAAATTCAACTTCCTGCCAAAGTGATTTACTTCCTACTACATCTGCATCACATTGATAAAATTCTCTAAAACGTCCTTTCTGAGGTTTATCTGCTCTCCAAACTGGTTGAATTTGATAACGTTTAAACGGAAAAGTAATTTCGTTTTGGTGTTGTACCACATAACGTGCAAAAGGCACTGTTAAATCGTAACGTAAGGCTTTCTCTGAAATTTGCTTTGTTAATTTTATGCTGTCTTTTGAAGCTAAAACCTCATCATCAACTTTTGACAAAAACGGGCCAGAATTTAAAATCTTAAAAATTAATCGATCACCTTCATCTCCATATTTTCCCATTAAGGTAGAAGAATTTTCAAAACTTGGTGTTTCAATAGGCTGAAAACCGAATAATTCAAAAGAATGTTTTATTGTGCTAAAAATAAAGTTTCTTCTGGCTACTTCAGTTGATGAAAAGTCTCTTGTTCCTTTAGGAATTCCTGGTTTCATAAATTAAAAATCGATTTAAAACTAAATAGTGTTTATTTCAGCCTGCAAATATCTGAATTTATTGGCGGATTACGAAGTTTTATTTCGACGTTTTAACTGATAGATCGATGCATTTAATTCAAAACCAAGTAATAATATGATCGCATTTAACCAAACAAACAACATTAAAATTAGTAAAGTCCCAATAGAACCATATAACTGATTGTACTTTGCAAACTTAACTACGTATATTCCAAAGAGATAGAACGTAAACAAAGAAACTACAGTAGTTAACAATGCTCCTGCAGAGAAAAATTTAATTTGTTTGCCCTGTTTTGTTCCATATCGAAACAATATTGAGGCTATTGTATATATCATTATTAAGAATAACAAACCTCTTCCTAAATAAAACAGATTCATCTCTCCTGTGTCAAACCAACCAATTTCATCAATCTTAGACAAAGCTATCTGATATAAAATAATTAGTGAAACTGTGATAATTAAGAAAAATGACATTAACAATGAAACTCCAAGAGAAACCACATAGGTTCTGAAAACATTTCTAAATTCATTGACATGATATGAATATTCGAAACCTCCAAAAATTGCATTCACTCCATTCGTCATCAGAAAAATAGAAGCTAAAAAACCGAACGATAATAAACCTCCGTATTGATTGTTTAAAATATCGCGAATAACACCGTTTACAGCATCAAATGTTTTTGGTGGTAAAGCCTCCCTGATTAAATCGAACAAACTATCTTGAAATCCTTCAATTGGGAGGTACGGAATAAGTGTAAGAATGAACAGTAAAAATGGAAAAATCGCCATAAAGAAACTAAATGCAATTCCTCCTGCTCTAGTTGTTAATGCTCCTTTAACAATACCTATTATATACATTTCGAGTACATCATAAAGCGATAACCCTTCTAAGCCTGGAATTTTAATTTGCTTTCCAAACTTTACTAACCAATTAATTACTGGTATTTTTTCTAGACTATCTTCTATTTCTTTTGACATTTTTTTGTGTTACAAAGATTCACAGTGGCATAGACTCAAAGTTACAAAGCTTTTTAGTTTACTGACTAAATCTTTTAAATAAAAAATTATCTTTTTTCTTTGAGTTTTCTAATTAAACTAGATAACATTCTCTCTATTTCTCTTGATAAATCAAATAGTTTTGAAAATTTCAATTTATTCATATAATTTAAATTGAATGAAATCTCAAGTTGAGTTTGAAGTTCAAACAATGAAGCAATCGAAATATTTAAAAACCTTAAATAATCATTTAATCCTGATCTACCATACCCTTCAGCAATATTGCTCGGAATTGATATTGCACTTCTTCGAATTTGAGATGTTATACCGTACTTTTCATCTTCAGGAAAATACTTAGTTATTTTATAAATTTCGGTAACAAAATTCATAGATTTTTGCCAAACAATTAACTCTCTAAATGTTTTCATAGTATTTTTTACTTCAAATCTACAAACTTTTATCTAGCTTAAAAAAGATTACGAATTTGCTAATTGAAAATTCAAACCTACTCGATTATTATTAAAACCAATGACTCTGTGACTCTGTGACTCTGTGACTCTGCAACTAAAAAACGGATTACTCTAACTTGATTTTATACTTCTCTAACAAATTTACTACGTTATCTTTAGAGAATACAGCTTTTTCTATTTTATTAGTTTCTAAATCTATTGAAAAGTTACGCGATGTTTTAAAATTTACATTTCGCAAATCTGTTTCTTCAAATATAGCCCCTAATAAATCACAATTATCAAAATAAGAAAACTGCACATCTGCCTCAGTAAAATCAACTTCTTTAATGCTACAATCTACAAATTGAAAGTTTTGCATTTTTAGTTGATAGAATGAACAATAATCTAACTGACAATCATTAAAATTCAATCTTAATAAAAATGGATCAACTTCATAAAATTTAACACCTAACAACTTAGAATTAGAGAAATGAGTGTCTTTAAAACTAGAATCTTTCAATCGAGCATTACTTAAATTACAGTCAATGAATTCACACTCCAGAAACTCGGAGTTATTAATATGAAGTTCAGATAAATCACAACTCTTAAACGTACAAGAATCAAAGTCAGTTTTACTAAGTTGTTCACTCGTAAAACTGACTTTGGTAAATGTTTCGTTATCGTAATATTCGTTCATATGAATTTCAAAAACTATAATTTGAATTCTGTGATATTATCTACATCGAAAATATGTGGATAATGTTCTTTAATATTATTCACCATAAATTCTACCGGAACATCATCGAAATGTCCATAATCATCTACATATTCCATGAATAAACTTCCTGAGCTATTATACTGTTGTAAAAAAGAACTGTTTTCTCCATCGAACGCCAAAGGTTCAACATTAAACATTTTACATAAATCCGCGTTAAATGCTGGTGACATTTTCAACCATTTTCCATTTAACTGAACGTTCACCATTCCATGTGGTGTAAGTTCATTAGAACCAAACTTCTCAGTTAAGCGTTCAACAGCAATATGGTTTTTTACTTTTCCCAAATGTAATCTTGCTGGGATACCCAATCCTCTTAAACAAGAAATTAATAACACAGATTTTTCAACACAGTTTCCAGATTCATTTTGACCGATGAAACTTGCTTTATATTTTTCTTTAGAGAGACTTATTGTATACGGATCATAGCGCCATTCATCTCGAATTTTATTGTAAATACGAATTGTTTTCTCTTTACCAGACAACGTTTCATTTTTAAATCCCGAGATAATGTTCTGAATGACTTCGTTACTATAATCGAAAAAATAAGTCTCTCTTAAGTAGTTCATTCCTATTTTATTTTAAACCTCTAGCTTTTAACATTGGTTCTGCTTGAGGGTCTCTTCCTGCAAATGTTTTATACATTTCTGCATAATCCATTGTACTTCCTCTTGACAATACTTCTTTACGGAACTTATCTCCATTCGCTCTGGTTAATAAGCCATTATTCTTAAACCAATCATAGGCGTCATGACTTAACATTTCTGTCCATAAATAAGAGTAATATCCTGCAGCATAACCTCCACTAAAAATATGCGCAAAATATGTAGAGCGATATCTCGGCGGAATTTCATCTACATTTAATTTCATTTTCGCTAAAGCTTCTTCTTCAAATTTTGCAACATCGTCAACATTTGTATCAACACCAATTGTATGCCACTGCATGTCTAAATTAGAAGAACATAAGTTTTCAATAATTGAATATCCTTGATTAAAAGTTCCCGCCTCCTTAATTTTCTTTAATAAAGCATCTGGTATTACCTCACCAGTTTTGTGGTGCAAAGCATAGTTATTCAAAACTTCTGGATGTGTAGCCCAATTCTCATTGAACTGAGATGGAAATTCTACAAAATCTCTAGCTGTACTAGTTCCTGAAATTGAAGCATATTGTTGATCTCCAAATAATCCGTGTAAAGCGTGACCAAATTCATGGAACATTGTTTCAACTTCATCAAAACTAATTAATGCAGGTTCTCCTTCAGCTGGTTTTGGTGAATTACATACATTATATACTGCCGGTTTTTGGTTACGTAATTTAGATTGTTTTACAAAAGCACTCATCCAAGCTCCTCCTCTTTTACTATCTCTAGCAAAGAAATCTCCGTAGTATAACCCTAGCTTACTTCCATCTTCTTCAAAAATTTCATACACAACAACATCAGGGTGATAAACTGGAATATCGGTACGCTTTTTAAAAGTTAAACCGTATAATTTTGTAGCTGCAAAGAATACTCCTTTTTCTAATACATTAGTAATTTCAAAATATTGCTTTACCTCTTCTTCATCCAGGCTATACTTAGACTTACGAACTTTCTCTGCATAGAAATTCCAATCGTACGGAGTTAATTTAAAATCTCCACCATTCTTTTTAATTTCTGCTTGAATTTCTTTCACCTCCGAAGCCGCTTTTTCCAAAGAACCTGGAATCAGGTTATTAAACATATCAAAAACTTTGTCTGGAGTAGAAGCCATTGTTCCTTGTAAACTCCAGCTCGCATAATTATCAAACCCGAGAATCTTTGCTTTTTGAGCACGTAACGTAACCATTTCTTTTACTAAATCAGAAGTATTATATTCGCCTCCATCTGTTCTATGAATTGACTTATTAAACAATTCCTCTCTCAGTTCTCTATTTTCTAGAGTTTGTAGGGATGGTTGTTGTGTAGTATTGATTAATTGAATTTCATACTTACCATCTTTCTCAATGGATTTAATTTTCTCTTCTGAAAAACCTTTTAGTTTAGCTTTATCTTCAACTACAACTCCTCCTTTTTTACTAGCATCCAATAATTTTTTTCCAAAGTCGTTTGACAATGTAGCAAGCTTTGCATTGATATCTTTTAGCTTAACCTTATCCTCTTCTGATAAGTTAGCTCCTGCTTTAGCAAATCTTTTGAATGTTTCTTTTACTAAATGTTTAGATTCATCATCAAGATTTAACGATTCTAAATTGTTATGAACCGTCTTTATTCTTTCGAAAAGTTTAGTATTTAATAAAATCTCGTCAGTGTGCTTAGAAAATTTTGGAGCTAACTCTTTTTGATTTTCTTTGATAACATCATTAGTATTTGCTCCTGCCAACGCATAAAAAACAGCAGTAACATTATCTAATGTTTTGCTGCTTTCTTCTAAAGCTAGAATTGTATTTTCAAATGTTGGAGCTTCAGTATTTGCCACTATTTTAGCAATTTCTTCATTCTGAACTTCCATACCTTTAAGAATGGCCGGCATAAAATGTTCATCCTTGATTTTCGTAAAATCTGGAGCTCCATAATCTAAAGTACTTTTAACTAACAATGGATTTTCCGAAGTACTCATATCGTTTGTATCTTTTTTTGTTTCTTTTGTATTACAACTTACAGCGAATGCAATGGTTGCAATGAAAATATATTTTTTCATTTGTATTATGTTTGATTAATCAACTGCTTTTAAACTTAAATCTAAATTATATACGGAGTGTGTAAGCGCTCCAGAAGAGATAAAATCTACTCCACATTCAGCATACTTTCGAATTGTTTTTTCATTTATTCCACCTGAGCTTTCAGTTAAACATTGATCGCCTATGAGTTCAACTGCTTTTCGTGTATCATCATAATTAAAATTATCAATCAATATTCTGTAAACTCCTTCATTTGATAAAATCTCTTTGATTTCATCTAAGTCTCTAGCCTCAACAATAATTTTAATGTCTAACTCTTTTTCTGCTAAATATGCTTTTGTTTTGGTTATTGCCTGGGTAATTCCTCCCGCAAAATCAATATGATTATCTTTAATCATAACCATATCATATAAAGCAAAACGGTGATTCTCTCCTCCACCAATTTTAACCGCCCATTTTTCAAGAGCTCTAATTCCAGGAGTTGTTTTACGAGTATCTAGCACTTTAGTTTTTGTTCCCTCTAATAAGTCCATAAAAAAACGAGTTTTCGTAGCGATGGCACTCATCCGTTGCATTGCATTTAATACAAGACGCTCAGCCTGCAAGATAGATTGAGATTTTCCAGATACATAAAAGACAATATCTCCGTACTTAACTTTTTCTCCATCGTTAATTAAAGTTTCTACTTCAAGGTCTGCATCAACATAAGCAAATACCATTTTTGCAAATTCAACTCCTGCGATTATTCCTTCATCTTTTACCAATAATTTTGCTTTTCCTGTTGCTTCATCTGGTATACAAGATAAAGATGTGTGATCCCCATCTCCTATATCTTCTCTTATGGCATTTCTTATAATTAAATCTAGCTCTTTATTAAATTGTTCTTTAGAAATCATTTTTTTCTTATTATGAATGTAAAAATAGCATTTTTACAATTACGAGATATTAATTGGTTATTGAATTAATTTAATAGTAAAATGTGAATTCCTAATTCAACATTCGTAATTTTGGCACATGAAAATCAAATTACTTGCAGTAGGAAAAACAGATGATAAAAATCTGAATCAGTTGATAGAACTGTATCAAAACAGATTGAAGCATTACGTTAAGTTTGACCTTGAAATAATTCCAGATTTAAAAAATGCTAAAAATTTATCTGAAGCACAACAGAAAGAAAAAGAAGGTGATTTGATTCTTTCTAAACTTCAAAACACTGATCAGCTTATCTTACTGGACGACAAAGGAAAGCAATATACGTCCATTGAGTTTTCTAATTTTCTTCAGAAAAAAATGAACTCAGGAATTAAGCAATTGGTTCTGGTTATTGGTGGACCTTATGGTTTTTCAGATGCCGTTTATAAAAAGGCGAATGGAAAACTATCGCTATCAAAAATGACGTTTTCTCATCAAATGATTCGTTTATTTATTGTTGAACAAATCTATCGTGGCTTTACCATTTTAAGAAACGAACCTTATCATCATGAGTAGTTCAAAAAATTGAACTGTTAATACATTTGTAAAAATCATAATAACATTTTATTCCTATATTTGACTTACAACGTTAAATTTAAAATTATGAAAAAACTTATCTTATCTATTATGTTCATGGGGTTATTCTCTCTAACAACAAGTGCTCAAGAAATTGGTATTCGTTTTGGAGATGTAACTGGTGGTAAAGTAGCTATTGACGCTGTTTTCTCGGCTGGAAAGTATAGTAGACTACACGCAGATGTTTCTTTCGGAGACGGTGTTGGTGTTGATTTACTGTGGGATTTTATCTACAGACCTCTTGGAGATGATGGGTTAATGTGGTATTTAGGTGTTGGACCTAATGCCTATTTAAGTGATCCTTTTGCACTTGGAGTTGTAGGAGAAATTGGTTTAGAGTACCGATTCAAAAAAGCTCCTATTGTTATTGGTGCAGATTGGAGACCAAACTTCATACTTGTAGAAACTACAGATTTTGTTGCTGATAGTTTCGGACTTAACGTAAGATATGTATTCTAAAGAATTATAAAAATATAACTACTACTAAAAAGATGTACTTCGGTACATCTTTTTGTTTTATGAAACAATACATTACTTTTGTTCCTTTACTTTTATTCATGAAACTAGTATTTGCCACAAATAACTTAAACAAACTGAAAGAGGTTCAGGAAATGCTTCCTCATTCTATCGAATTATTATCTTTAAATGACATTGGTTGTTTTGAGGATATTGAAGAAACGGCGGTTACTTTAGAAGGTAATGCTCAAATAAAAGCTAATCATATTACTGAAAATTATAATTACAATTGTTTTGCCGATGATACTGGTTTAGAAGTTGAAGCTTTAAACGGAGAGCCTGGAGTTTATTCGGCGCGTTATGCAGGAAAACCTGTAAATGCAGAAAACAACATGAATAAACTTCTTAAAAATTTACAGTATAAAACTTATAGAAATGCACAATTTCGCACTTCTATTTGTTTAAATTTAGATGGAAAACAATTTTTGTTTGATGGAATTTGCGAAGGCGAAATCTTAACAGAAAAAAAAGGAGAAAAAGGTTTTGGCTATGATCCTATTTTTCAACCTGTAGGTTATGATAAATCATTTGCAGAAATGAGTTCTGAGGATAAAAATAAAATTAGCCATAGAGGTTTGGCTATAAAAAAACTAATTGATTTTTTAAAAACCTATAAATAAACTTTCCTCGCTATAAAATCAAAAATGGATAAGCCTACAACCTATACGAAAAAATTTATACTTCTTGGAATCTTTTTGGTTTTGATGAGTTTTTTTAACGTTAGTATTGGTTCAATTGATATTCCTTTATCAGATATTTTTAAGACTTTTCTTGGACATACTCCTCAAAAGCCAAGTTGGGAAACTATTATTATTGATTACAGGTTACCTAAAACCATAACTGCAATATTAGTTGGTTCTGGCTTGTCTGTAAGCGGATTATTGATGCAAACGTTGTTTAGAAATCCACTTGCCGGTCCATTTGTATTAGGTATTTCATCAGGAGCAAGTTTAGGTGTGGCTATTTTCATATTAAGCACTAGCTTTTTAGGTGGAATGTTCAGTTTTTCTGCTTTTTTAAATTGGGGATTACCCTTTGCTTCGAGTGTAGGAGCTTTTATGGTTTTACTAGCTGTCATTATAGCTGCTAATAAAGTTCGTAATACAATGTCGATTTTAATTATCGGATTAATGTTTGGCTCTTTAGCTTCTGCTTTAATTAGTGTATTATCATATTTTAGTGATGCTGAACAAATCAAACAATTTGTTTTTTGGGGATTTGGAAGTTTAGGAAATCTAACTTGGAATGAAATTTTAATATTCCTTGCTATTTTTATAATTGCAACTTTGGGTATTTTTATATCAATAAAACCATTAAACAGTTTTTTGCTCGGAGAAAATTATGCTAAAAGTTTAGGTATTAACACTAAAAAAAGCAGAAACATTATTTTAATTATCACTAGTTTACTAACTGGTGTTGTCACTGCTTTTTGTGGTCCGATTGCTTTTATTGGTTTAGCTGTTCCACATATTACCAAATTAGTGTTTAAAACTTCTAATCATAAAATATTAATTCCTGCAGTAGCATTATTCGGTGGAATCATTTTGTTAATTTGCGATAGCATTGCTCAACTTCCTAATAGTGAATTCACTTTGCCTATTAATGCAATAACTTCTTTATTTGGTGCTCCAGTTGTTATCTGGTTATTAGTGAGAAAAAAGAAAATTTACATCTAAAACGAAAAGATAAATAACTGAAAAGAACATGCTAAATATCGTTTTACAAACTAGAAATCTTTCTATTGGATATACATCTAAGAAATCAGAAAAAAAGCTATTAGAATCTATCAACTTAGATATTCAAAAAGGAGAATTTATTGCCTTATTAGGAAAAAATGGCGCTGGAAAATCTACCTTACTCAGAACCTTAAGCAAGGTTCAAAATAAATTAGCTGGAGACATTTTAATCAATCAAAAAAATCTTGTTGAGTATTCTCAACACGAACTTGCTAAAGTAATGAGTGTTGTGCTTACAGAGCGTTTACCCGAAAGTCAACTAACTGTTTTTGAAATCGTTGCACTTGGAAGACAACCGTATACAAACTGGTTGGATAAACTGTCAAAAGAAGACATTAAAAAAGTACTTCATGCTTTAGAGCTCACTAATGTTGCTCATTTAAAAGATAGACCTTTTTATAAATTAAGTGACGGACAACTTCAACGAGTGTTAATTGCTAGAGCATTAGCTCAAGATACTGAAATCATCATTCTTGATGAACCAACTGCTCATTTAGATATTCATCACACCTATAAGATTTTCTCCCTTCTACAGGAACTCGTAAAAACTACCTCTAAAACAATAATAATATCGACACATGAGGTAAATTTAGCACTAAAATTGGCAGACTCTTTTGTTTTAATAGCAAATGATGATTTATATAGTGGTAATGCTGATGAACTTATTCAACAAAATGCATTTTCCTCATTATTCCCAAAAGAACTTATTAGTTTTAACAAAAATTTACAACAGTTCGTCATCAACAAAAATTAAATTTGAGACTGCAAAAGATTTAAGTATTTTTGATCAATATTAATTAGCTAACAAAGAATATCAAATTAAATGAAAAAAATAATTTTAGCTACGTGGGCTTTAGCTGCAGTTGCATGTAGTACGAGCCAAACTGCAACAAAAAGCAATAGTAGCAAAAAAGTAGCGAACAACCCTACAACATACGCTCAAACCATTACAGCAAAAGACTTAGGAAAACACTTATTTATTTATGCTTCTGATGAATTTGAGGGACGTAATACTGGTGAGGCTGGACAGAAAAAAGCAGTAAACTATTTAAAGGACTTTTATATTAATGAAGGAATTGCTTCTCCTTTAGGTGGAAACGATTATTTTCAAAAAGTACCTTCTTCTTACTTAAGTAATAATAGAAGAGGAATGAAGTTAAACGATTCTGAAAATGTAGTTGCCTTCATTAAAGGAACGGAAAAGCCAGACGAAATCATCGTTATTTCTGCTCACTTAGACCACGAAGGTGTAAAAAATGGTGAGGTTTATAATGGTGCTGATGATGATGGTTCTGGAACTGTAGCAATTTTAGAAATTGCGCAAGCTTTTAAAAAGGCTGCTGATGATGGAAACGGACCAAAACGTTCGATTTTATTTTTACATGTAACAGGTGAAGAAAAAGGTTTATTAGGTTCTAAATATTATACTGAAAATCCAATTTTCCCTCTTGAAAATACAGTTACAGATTTAAATATTGATATGATCGGAAGAATTGATGCACGTCATAAAGGAAATCCTAATTATGTATATTTAATTGGTTCTGATAAGTTAAGTACTGAATTACACAATCTATCTGAAAATGTAAACAAAAAATACATGAACATTGATTTAGACTATAAGTACAATGATGAGAATGATCCAAATCGTTTTTACTATCGTTCTGACCACTATAACTTTGCAAAACATAATATTCCAATTATTTTTTACTTTAACGGAACACATGCGGATTATCACAGACCAACTGATACTCCTGACAAGATTAACTATGAATTGTTAGAAAACAGAACACGTTTAGTATTCTATACAGCTTGGGAAGTGGCTAACAGAGAAAATCGTTTAGTTGTTGATAAAGCCAACTAATCAAAATTTAAACATATATTAAAAACTCGCTTAATTGCGAGTTTTTTTTATTTTTAAGGTAAACTAATCAACTTATGGATCTACTAATAAAAATACTTATCGGAATTATTGCTGCATTTCATTTATACATCTTATGGTTTGAAATGTTCGCTTGGGAAACAAGAGGAAGAAAAGTTTTCCGACATTTTCCAGCGGAGTTGTTTCCAAAAACAAAAGTTATGGCCGCGAATCAGGGTTTATACAACGGTTTTTTAGCAGCTGGTTTAATTTGGACTTTCTTTATTGAAAATATAGAATGGCAAACTAATGTTTCGTTATTTTTCTTAGGATGTGTAGCTATAGCTGGAATTTATGGAGCTATATCTGCCAGTAAGAAAATATTTTTTGTTCAAGGTTTACCAGCGATTATTGCGTTAATCTTAGTTTTAATAAAGTAAAAAGGGTCATTACGAAGTCTTTAAGACTGAAGTAATCTTTTCTTTTATATAATATAGAGATCGCTTCGTTATTCGCGATGACTACACTACTTGCGAATAGTTCGTAAAGCTCTTTTAACGATATAACTAGTTTCTTCCGTTGTTGATTCTTTTTCCCAACGATTGCAAACATTTAATACCCATTCTGGTTTTGACTTGCTTGCATCATTTAACCAATTAGCAACCGAATCTCTTACATACTTTGATGAATCCGATTTTAGTGGTTCTAGTAATAGAATTCCTTTCTCCGGGTTTTCCTGAAATTCCGCTATTTTCTTTGTCCAAACTCCTACTGGCCTTAACGATTCTATAGCAAATCTTCTGATATTCTCATCTTTATTAGATGTCCATTCAGACAATATTGAAATGGAAGAATTTAAATCAGAAATCATTCGCTCTTTTGTTGCAAAAATCACTACTTCTCTAACGCCGAAATGAATATCAGCTGTATATTTTTTCATCGCTGATAATAATTCAGGAACTTCATCATAATGTAAACTTTCAGCCCAACATGACCAGCAACGAACAACATCAGAAATATGATTTCTTAAAAAATCATACACCTCTTTATCTTGTGTAAGAATTCCGAAATTATGACCAATCACTTTAGTGTTACTATTGGCTGTAGGCTTTTTTTGTTGATGAACTGCAGCGTCAAAATCAATATACCATTCGATCTTTCCTAAATCATTGAGAACCAGTTTTAATAAAGACAGTTGATCGACTGCCAACCATTCCATTAAGTTTTTAGTTTCAATTAATCCTTTGTTTAAAAAATCAATAACTTCAGGATTCAAGTCTTTAAAACTTCTAGCTCCTTTTCTATTTATAATATGCTCTGGTATCATAGATGTTTTCAAAAAACAAGAGCAGCCCAATTGAGTTGCTCTTTGATTTATTATTTATTCAACCCTTTTAAAGAATTGGCATACTGATATCTGTAATTAATTCCTCTGGAGCAGTTGTGGCTGGATCATTCAAATAAATCTCCATAGGAGAGGCTTTTTTATTCTTTTTGAATTCTTTATTTCTCTCCATCATCATAACTGCTGTCCAAGCATTTCCTAAGTGGTCATAGGTTCCTTTATGACGAACAGTATTCATTTTTAATTTTGGCAATGAGCCAAAGAAAAAACTATCAGGTAGATTTTCAGGTTTCTTATCTACAGGAAAACCAGAAACATATACCACCTTATCTTTCACTAAATCAAATTTTTTGTATTCTGAAAATGGTAAACCAGTTACCTCAATATTATTGTTTCCGATAAACTCATGTAAAGCATTAAAATCTTTCTCCATTGCCTCTCCTATTTTAGAAAAAGGTGTAGTTGTTTTGATTCCTATAAAGTTACAGCCTTCAAAATTGTTATCTCCAACAAATTCTAATTGGCTATTAATTTTTCCTAATTCCAATTCTTCTTTTAGCATTTTTAGGCCTCTATCATAATCCATTCCAACGTAAATCTCCATTGCTTTTTTCATCCAGAACATAAAAAACGGTAACGAACTATCCATTGTCCAGTTCACCTTTGTGGTTTCTCCTTCTTCCTTAAAATTAAAAACCACTTTAGCTTTCGATTTCCAAGGTTTCAAAAAAGTCAAATCGTAATCAACTCTCTCATCATTTTCACCGGTAACTTTCATTTCTCCACTACCTACTCTACTCCCTTCCCATTTGTAATATTTACCATCATCCGCATAGTTAATTGTAGCTTCTGGCTCACAAATTAACCAAGGCGACCAGTTTTTCCAGTTATGGAAATTGGCTAAAAACTCTTTTATTTTTTGTTGTGGGGCATTAATTGAAATGCTTTTAGATACATTAATTTTTGGCATGGCAGTTAGATTTAGTTTTTATAAAGTTATAAAAAAACCAAATACACCAGCATTAAATATTGTGTAACTAAATTGAAAAGAAAAATTGAATTTGATTCTACTACTAATGTAAAATCTTAAATATTAATTCTTTTAGAATATCTGCTTGAGATTGATTTGCTCCAACTCCTTTACTCTTAACATCTGCATCTCTCAAAATCCCAATAACTTGGGAAACTTTTCTCATGGGATAATTTCTAGCAGCACTTACATAATCATCTACAAAGTATGGATTCACTCCTAAAGCTCTAGCAACAGAAGCTTTCGACTTATCTTTCAACCCATGATACATTAACAATTGTGTAAAGAAACTATTAAGCAACGAAATAGTCATAACTAATGGATTGTTCTTTGGGTTTTGACTAAAATAATTTATAATTCTGTTGGCCTTAACAACATCTTTATTTCCAACTGCTTTACGCAATTCAAAATTATTAAAGTCTTTCGATATACCAATATTCTCTTCAATATGGTTTGGAGAAATAATCGTTCCTTCAGATAAAACAGAAGTTAACTTATCAAGTTCGTTACTAATTTTACTTAAATCCGTTCCTAAAAACTCGACCAGCATTTGACTAGCTTTTGGCTCTATTGAAAACTTTTTCCCTCTTAAAACCTTAACAATCCAATCACCAACTTGATTTTCATACAGCTTTTTACTTTCGAAAATTAAGCCACTTTTTGAAATAGCCTTAAAAACCTTTTTTCGTTTGTCTAATTTCTTATACTTATAATTAAAAACTAAAACTGTTGACGGCTGCGGATTTGTAGCATACGTTTCTAATTTATCAATCGTTCGTGCTAAATCTTGTGCTTCTTTTACAATTATTACCTGATGTTCTGCCATCATTGGAAATCGTTTTGCCGAAGAAACAATTTCCTCAACAGATACATCTCTTCCATACATAACAATCTGATTAAAGCCTCTTTCCGACTCATCTAACACAGAATTCTCGATGAAATCAGAAATTTTATCAATATAATACGGCTCTTCGCCCATTAAAAAATAAATAGGTTTTAGTTTACCTTGTTTTATGTCATCAACAATTAGCTTAACGTCGTTCATTAATTTTTTAGAAGTGTATTTAAAAGATTGTTACTTTTGATTGATGGAAAAACTGAATTTACCTTCATATCCTTTAAAAATCAAAAATAGCGAAAAACACTATCTAATTTTTGATGAAATTCGAAAAAAATATATTGTGCTGACTCCAGAAGAATGGGTTCGACAACATTATGTTCATTATTTATTAAAAGAAAAAGGATATCCTATTTCATTAATAGCACTTGAAAAACAGTTCACCATAAATAATTTAAAAAAGCGAAGTGATATTTTAGTGTTTAATTCTAATGGAACTCCTGATATCATTGTGGAATGTAAGGCTCCCAATGTAAAAATTACTCAAGATACTTTTGATCAAATTGCTCGTTACAATTTAAAACTAAATGCGAATTACTTAGTCGTTACTAACGGTATTGAGCATTATCATTGTCAACTAGATGTAACCAACGAAAATTATATCTTTCTTAAAGAAATTCCATCGTATAAAATTTAATACTTCTTTACATTTTAAAGTCAGATTAATAGCGTAAGTTTGCGAACTTGAAAACCGCCGTAGTCATATTAAATTGGAATGGTAAGCAATTACTAGAACAGTTTCTTCCTTCGATTGTGAGAAACAATGAAGGAGATACAGATATTTATGTTGCGGATAATGCTTCTTCAGATAACTCTATTGAATTTGTAAAAAACAACTTTCCATCAGTAAAGATTGTTGTGAATTCAGAAAATGGCGGATATGCTAAAGGATACAACGACGCTTTACAACATATTAAAGCCAATATTTATTGTCTAATTAACTCGGACATTGAAGTAACGAAAAATTGGCTATCACCAGTTATTGGAGTCTTCGAACAAGAGGAAAATACGGCGATAATTCAACCAAAACTTTTAGATTATAAAAACAAAGAAAAGTTTGAATATGCAGGAGCTGGTGGTGGATTTGTAGACTATTTTGGTTATCCATATTGTAGAGGAAGAGTTTTCAACTACCTAGAAAAAGATAACGGACAGTTTAATGATATTTCAGAGATTTTCTGGGCTTCGGGTGCTTGCTTTTTTATTAGAAGTAATGTATTTCATAAACTAGGTGGTTTCGATGAAGATTATTTTGCTCATCAAGAAGAAATTGATCTATGTTGGAGAGCTCAAAATGAAGGTTTTGATGTGAAATACGTAGGAACCTCGACTGTTTTTCATGTTGGAGGAGCTACTTTACAGGAATCAAACCCGAGAAAAACATTTTTAAACTTTAGAAATAGTTTATTAACAATTCTAAAGAATGTCCCTAGAAAAAATTTCTTTCAGGTACTATTTGTGCGTCTTGTTCTAGATGGTGTTGCTGGATTAAAATTCATGCTAGAATTGAGACCTATTCATACTTGGTCTATCTTAAAAGCACATTTAAGTTTTTATAAAAACTTAAGGAAATTCATAAAAAAGAGAAGACAAATTCAACGAAAATCGCATTACAGCATTCATACTTCAGTAGTTTGGCAACATTTTGTTTTAGGAAGAACAAAGTTTAAAGATTTACAATAAGAATCAACTGGCTACAATTCCTAAAACTTAAACAATCTCATAAATTCTCTTTTATTCTTTCAGGGCTCTTTCATTGTCCATGTAAATATAACTCAGGAGAAAAAAAACTGCTACCCCACCGAAAGTATGCCACAACCAGTGAGTTCCCATTGGTAAAATAGGGTCTAAACTACCTTTCACAACTAAATTATCTAAGGTTCTAAAAGTAACTGCCAAAGCAAAAATTAGGAATCCATATAAAATGAATTTGGCATTTTTCCATTGTGTTTTATAAGCATACCAAACAAACGGACCAACAACGGTTAACGAAGTAATAAAATAACCAAATGAAATGCGATATGTATTTGGAATTGGTAGCATTCTCGGAATAACAGACAATGCTAAAATTACGGCAAAAAGTAAAACTCTTTTCCACCAAACCTTCTCTATCTTACCAATGAAATAAACAATTCCTCCGAGACAAACGATCATTATTGGTAACCAATCTAAAACCAACCAAAACTCATGGCTTCTGGTACCATGAAACATTGTTCCTCCAATCCAACTAATAAATATTACTGGAATTGCGAAAAGAAAAAAAGAGTGTTGCTTTGGATTTTTGTATATTTTTCTTCCAAAATAAATCAGGATTAGGATGAAAATCAAGTTACTGAAGGTATTAAATGGCTCGACAGGCAATCTACCTTCTATGGTTTCCTGATAAATCGGACCACTATCATTTGGAAACTTAAAAAACAGATTAAATAACATCTAAACTCCCTTTACCTTCTCTAAGAACTTCTGGCTCATCCTGAGTTAAATCGATTACTGTAGACGCCAGATTATCGCCATAACCACCATCAATAACAATATCAACAATGTTTTGCCATTTTTCAAAAATAAGCTCGGGATCCGTGGTATACTCTATAACTTCATCTTCATCATGAATAGAAGTAGAAACTATTGGATTACCTAAATGTTCGACAATTGTTCTTGCTATATTATTATCTGGTATACGAATACCTACAGTTTTTCTTTTTTTAAAAGCCTTGGGAAGATTAGTGCTTCCGGGCAAAATAAAAGTATATGGTCCTGGCAAAGCTCTTCTTAAGATTTTATAAACCGGAGTCTCTATTTGTTTTACGTAATCGGATAAATGACTTAAATCATTACATACAAACGAAAAATTAGCTTTTTCAAGTTTAATTCCTTTGATTTTAGCAATCTTTTCTAATGCTTTAGTATTTGTTATATCGCATCCTAATCCGTAAACTGTATCTGTTGGGTAAATCACCAAACCTCCTGATTGTAAAACTTTCACAACCTTTTCTATCTCCCTTGGATTTGGATTTTCATTATATAACTTTATAAACTGTGCCATACTATTTTACTTATCTATAAAAATAAAAAACTTCCAACAAAAATGCTGGAAGTTTCTAATATTTTCAAGTAGTTGTATTAAGCTTCGTTATCGATTAATCTAAAACCTTCACCGTGAATATTTAAAATTTCAACAGACTCGTCTAATTTTAAGTACTTTCTAAGCTTGGCTATATACACATCCATACTTCTAGATGTAAAGTAGTTATCATCTCTCCATATCTTAGTTAACGCAAGTTCTCTTGGCATTAAGTCATTTTTGTGAATAGCTAACATTCTTAACAACTTACTTTCTTTTGGAGATAATTTTTGGGGCTCGTCTCCATTGAAAGAAAGGTGTCTTAATTTAGAATTGAAAGCAAACTTTCCTATTGTAAACTCGAACTGGTCATCATCTTTTGATTTCTCAGTTTCTTTACGTTGTAAAATAGCTTTAATCTTGTGCAATAAAACTTCAGAATCAAATGGTTTATTTAAGTAGTCGTCTGCTCCTACCTGATATCCTTTTAAAACATCTTCTTTTAAAGTTTTTGCTGTTAAGAAAATAATTGGCACTTCTTTGTTTGTAGACCTAATATCTTCTGCTAAAGAAAAACCATCCTTTCTAGGCATCATTACATCTAAAATACAAAGATCATACTCTGAATTTTTAAACATAATTAAACCTTCAATACCGTCTTTAGCATGTGTTACGTTGTAATCATTTAATGCTAAATAATCTTTTAAGACCGTTCCAAAATTTGGATCGTCTTCTACTAATAGAATTTTTCTTGTTCCCATTTTATGTACCCTTCAAATTTATATTAATGGTAATTTTACTGTAAACGTACTCCCTTTCCCTTTTTCACTCTCTACATAAACGGTTCCGTGATGATTGTCTACAATTTCCTTCACATATGCCAAACCAAGTCCATGACCTTTAACATTGTGAATATTTCCTTTATGTTCTCTATAAAATTTATCGAAAACATATTTTTGAGCATTTTTGCTCATTCCTATTCCTTCATCTTTTACTTTAAAAATGAAGAATTTATTTGTGCTTTCTGTAAACACATTAATTTTTGGTGCTTCATCTGAATATTTGATCGCATTTTCTAAAATATTAACAACAACATTCGTTAGATGAAACTTATTTCCTAGAACTTCTGATGCGATGGCATTAAACTGAAAATCGATCGTTCCTTTTTTATCTGAAACTAATAGACTAACATGGTCAATCGCCTCCTCAATAATATCATGTGCCTCAACCGCCTCTTTCGTTATATCAATTTGATTCTTTTCCAATTTAGAGATTCTAAGTACATTTTCTACCTGCCCATGCATTCGCTTATTTTCATCTCTTATCATTTGAACATAACGCCTTACCTTATCTTCATCACCAATAATCTTCGGATTTTTTATCGCGTCCAAAGCTAAATTAATAGTTGCTATTGGTGTTTTGAATTCGTGCGTCATGTTATTGATGAAATCAGTTTTAATTTCTGATATCTTTTTCTGACGTATTAATTGATATAATGAAGTTGAGAAAGCCGCAATAATTATTCCAATAAATAAAAGCGAAAGCAATAACGCTTTAATCATTCCCGACAAAAGGCTTTTCTTCTCATCTGGAAATGAAACGTACAGTTTATAATTACTATTTCCATTATCATCTTCAAATAATGGATAGAAATAATTATTACTTTCATCTATCTTGAAATATCCTGATTTAATAGGTGTGGCCAACCCTCCTTCATAGACACCAAATTTGAACTTTTGACGAATATTCATTTTAGCCAACTCGTCTTTCAACGTATTATTTAACTCTCTACTACTAATTCTTTTATGAATTGGTGTGAACTTTTTGTTTTGACTAAACAAATATTCAAACTGTTCTTTTTCCCAGCTTGGATAGGTCATATACCTTGAAAATTTATTTTCATCTGTAAATGTTTTAAACTTACTGTCTTCTGCTCCAAAAGTTTTCGTGTATAAAAAATCTTCTTTCCCAGTAAAACGTTTAAATATTACGGTATCATTTCCTACAAAATCAACAGGGATTTTGAAATTTTCTTCCAAAATAGTAGCTCCAAAAGTGAATTTCTGTTTACTAACAGTATCAATTTGTTGAAATAAATAATTCTTTAATTCAGCATTAGTTCTGGCTTTATTGTTTTCAAAGAACGACCTATGTTTATCCACAAACTCATCATATTCTCTCTTTTTAATTCTTTCAGAAGTTTTAGCAAGAGCAATTGTGACATTTGTTTCAAATTCTAGCTGTTTACTTTTAACGGCATCCTTAACCCAATAAAGCTGAACAGCTATGATTCCGATCAACGAAATACTCATTAAAATTACAATCAGAATAAAAATTCTCCTTCCCATTATTCAAATGTACTTTATTAAGCCAAAGGGTGAAATTCTTTTAACTTAGATTAACAAAGATAATGTGTTTTTAAGAAAAATTTAAGATTTGTGTTAAAATATCAATAACCGAAGACTAACTTTTTGTTAATTTATTATGAATATTTTTTATTTGATCCTGAACATGCGTAATGCTCAGATTATGAATTAGATAATGAGATTGAATTGTTTTTTTCTCTTCACTCCATTGATTATTCATTCTACTTTTAACCTGTTCATAGCTTGAATTATCTCTTTCAATTACTCTTTGAATTCTTACTTCCTCGGGAGCAGTAACCGTTATTATTTTATCACATAGTTCGCTACTTCCATTTTCAAAAAGAATCGCGTTTTCATAAAGCACATAATGTTTGTCATTATGCTTTTTTAAAAAATCTTGCAAATGCTTATGAACAACAGGGTGAACTATTGAATTTAATAAACTTAGCTTACTTTTATTATTAAAAACAATGCTTGCCAAAAAAGGTCGATTTAAAAGGTTATTTTTATATACCTCCTCGGAGAACTCTTCAATCAATTTTTCTTTTATTTCTTTTGAAGTATTCATCAATTTCTTGGCTTCATCATCTGCGAAATAAACAACAACATTCTCAAATTCTGCAAGCATCTTAGCAACTGTTGTTTTTCCACTTCCAATACCTCCTGTTAATCCTACTAGCATTGCGTTTTTTATTTTTGAATTAAGAAATCAATTTTTTGAGGAGTAATTCTAACCGATGAAACAAGATTTGATTTCTTCTTGAAAGTTGGAACCAAATAAGTCAATCCTTTTTCCTCGGAAGACTTATAATCACAAATTACTTCAAATGATTCTTCCGTAATTTTACTGTAATTTTTTAACCCAACTTTATACGTTACGGTTACTTTTTTCGGATAAATTTTAAAATCTAATTCTGCTGGTTTATTAATTATGGTCACAGGTAATTCAAAAGTTCCTTCTGTATATTTATCAGTAAAAATTTGAGCTTCAACACTGTTGTCACTTAATTTTATATTTTCAAAACCTGAAGATAAATCCAGCTCTATTTTAATTTTAACATCCTCAGAAACTTCCTCAAGGTTCACATTTTTTGTGGTAATACTTGTAATTAATTCTATCTCATCTTGTGGACCTGAAATTAGAACACTATCTGGCTGAATCTTTACATCAGACAAACCATAACCTGGTTTGAATTTAATTGCATTTGTAAATTTTATTGGTACCTTTTTAGTTCTAAAAGTTCCTAAATTCAAATGAATTGTATCTTGTACAATATCAAGTAATTCAAGACCTGACTTTAATTGCTCTTGAAGCAAAGGTTTTTGCTCTTCCGTAAGAAGGTAATACTTTCTTTTTTTTCTTTTGTACTTATCCAAGGAGACTACTACGTTTTTACTAAACAAATTTGTAGAAAAAAGTTTAAACCCATTTCCTTTGATTAACAATTTAATTTGATTTACAGGTTCTTCTCGAAATACTTTTTCTTGCGGTAAATTTTCATACGTTACATTAAAAACGATTTCTGTTTTATACTCTTTTGAAAGGTTGATTAAGAACCACATCAAAAATGAAGTAGCTAAAAAACTTAGGAAAATTTTAGGTATGTTTTTTAAAGTATTCAAAAATCTATTTTATTGCAATCTAATTAAAAACAAAAAAGTGAGCAAAAGCTCACTTTAACTATTTAAAAAATAACGTTTATTTTTCTGTTTGTTTCTGTGTAAGTTCCATAGAAATCGCAGCTCTCTCGAATCTAATTTTTCCTGCTCCAGTTTCAATAACCACAGTATTATTGTTATCGTTAATTTCTGCTATTCTACCGTGAATTCCGCTTGTTGTAACAACTTTAGCTCCTTTTTTAATTTCTGATCTAAACTGTTTTTCTTTTTTCTGACGTGCCATTTGTGGTCTTATCATAAAAAAGTATAAAACTCCTAACATCGCAACAAATGGTAACATTTGCATTAATCCACCGGCATCTGCTTGTAATAATATCATCTCTAACATTAAGCCTTACTTTTTGGAGTTACCATTCCTGTTACTTTAACTTGCTCTTGTCCTTTAGAAGTATTAGTAGTTAAAGTTACGGTTTTACTTTGCTTATTTGGTTTACCAGCGGTATTGAACTTCACCTGAATTTCGGCAGTCGCTCCTGGCTTGATAGGATCTTTTGGCCATGTTGGCACTGTACATCCACATGTAGCTTTAGCATCTGTAATAACTAAATCAGATTTCCCTGTATTTGTTACTTTGAAAGAAGTTTCAACTACAAAACCTTCTTCTACAGTACCAAAATCATACACTTCTTTATCGAAAGCGATTTCTGGTGCTCCTTGACTTATTTCTTTATCTCTTTGATTAGCTTGCGTTACATTTTCTTGTTTTACTTTTGCAGCAGCATTTCCTTTTTTACAAGAAATTACTGAGCTAAATGCAACTGCTAGTACTAAAATTCCTACTATTTTTTTCATTATTATTTAGTTTTTAGACTTAACAAAAATATTTATTTTTTTATAATAAACCTCTTCCTATTTTGACCATCTTATTACTCTCCGTGTAGTCTTTAGCAATCTTATCTAAAACTCCATTAATAAAGTAACCACTTTTATTGGTTGAGTAATCTTTGGCCAATTCTATATATTCATTTATAGTTACCCTACTTGGAATAGAAGAGAAATGAAGGAACTCAGTAATTGCCATCTTGATTAAAATCATATCAATATCTGCTATTCTATCTGCTTCCCAATTAGGAGTTTTCTCTTTAATATCTTCTTCATACTTATGATGATTTAACATCACTTTGTTAAACAAGTTTGAAACAAACTTTTTATCCTGATCATCTTTATATAACTGACCTAAAACAAAAGGATTGTCCTTCTTTTGCTTATTTAACGTTTTCACCACCCAAGTATTCACGAAAGGAATATCATCAACCCATGAAATCATTGTGTCTTCAAAATAATCTGCTAACTTCTCATTTGGAGCAATAATTTCTTTGAAGAAATTTACCACAAAAATGCGATCTTCATGATAAGAATCCTCAACAGAATCCATATAATCTTTATATAAATTACTTGTACTTAGGTTTTCCCAAATAATTTTCACATATTCTTCTTCAAGCTCCCAGTTATTTAATTTATTTAACTCTAAATAACCCTCAAGGCTTACACTATCCTTTATTTGATTCAGTAATCTGTTATCAACAAACTTCGTATTTGGATTTAAATCTTCTTTTGTTGCTAAGATTTTCTTTTTTGAAAGCGCTAATTTTTTAGCTGCTAGTTTTTGAACTTCAACTAAAAGTTGGAGATTTAAGACGTATAAATCATGCATTTTTTGAATGCTGAACTTCAAAAACTTTTCTTCTTTCACTAAGTCTGAAGTATTAGCCTGTTGCATTGCATAAACAGACTGCATTACTTTTAAACGAATATGTCTTCTATTAATCATTAAATGAGGAACTTTAAAAAGGGCGATAGAAAATGTTTCTATCGCCCCGCAAAAATAAAATATTTATTGGTTTTGTCTAGCTATTTTGCTCTTTTTTACGATCATCAATTCTTCTTTGAGCAATATTAAATGCTGCTCGATGCGTCGTAATATTTTCCTTTTCTGCTAATTCGAAAATTTCTAATGTTGTATTGTAGATATTCTCAGTTCTTTTTAAACTCTCAGCTTTATCGTATCCTACAACCTCTGCATAAACATTTATTATTCCTCCAGCATTAATTAAGAAATCAGGCGCATACGCGATTCCTTTTTCTCTTAACATTTTACCATGTCTTACTTCATTTGCTAATTGATTGTTAGCAGCTCCAGCAATTACTGATGCCTTTAACTGAGAAATACTTTCATCGTTTACAGTTGCACCTAAAGCACATGGAGCATAAATATCAATATCTAATCCGTAAATATCATTTCCTAATACTACGTTTGCATTGTATTTTTTGCTTAACTCCTCTAAACGAGCCTCATTAATGTCATTTAAGATAACCTGAGCTCCTTCATCTGTGATATGCTTTACTAAAGTTTCACCAACATGACCAACTCCTTGAACTAATACTTTCTTACCTTCTAACTTATCAGTTCCAAATTTATATTTGGCAGCAGCTTTCATCCCCATATATACTCCATAAGCAGTAACAGGCGACGGATTTCCAGATCCTCCAATAGCTTCTGAAACTCCAGTTACATGAGGAGTAACCTCTCTAATAATATCCATATCGCGAGTTTCCATACCCACGTCTTCGGCTGTAATGTATTTTCCACTTAATGAATTAACAAATTCACCAAACTTTCTCATTAAAGCGTCGTTCTTTTGTGTTTTTGCATCACCAATAATTACTGCTTTACCTCCTCCAAGGTTTAAACCAGTAATAGCTGATTTGTAAGTCATTCCACGAGATAAACGTAAAACATCATTTAATGCCTCCCACTCTGTTTTGTACTGCCACATTCTAGTTCCTCCTAAAGCAGGTCCTAAAGTTGTATTGTGGATACCAATAATTGCTTTTAATCCTGTATCTTCGTCATTGCAAAAAACAATTTGCTCGTGACCATCGAAAGATAGTTGCCCAAAAACAGGATCGTTTTTAAGGTCTTTAGTATCAATAATTTCAGACATCATATAGTGTTTGTTTTAAATGAAGAAAATTATCATTCTTCAAATTTATAGGTAACAAAAATATGAATTTCATAATTACAAAGCAATATGGCAACCTGAAATTAAGAATACTATAACAACCTTGTTAGAATTTTATCATATTAACATATTTCTTTTAATATCATTAAAAAATTGAAAGCATTACAATATCTTAACAAATATTTTATCAAATACAAATGGAGATTGTTTATAGGTATCATTATCACAATTTTATCTAAATTACTCGCTTTAAAGATTCCAGAGATTATAAAAAACTCTTTGAATATTGTAGAGGATTATGCAAAAGGAAAAGTAACAGATATTGCTGCTGTAAAACATGAATTACTTATCAACATTTTAATAATTATAGGTGTAACCCTACTCGCTGGTTTTTTTACTTTTTTAATGCGTCAAACAATTATTGTTGTTTCTAGACTTATAGAATTTGACTTAAAAAATGAGATTTACCAGCAATATCAAAATCTTTCTGTTAATTTTTACAATAAGAATAGAACCGGAGATTTAATGAATCGTATATCAGAAGATGTATCTAAGGTACGCATGTATTTTGGACCTGCTATTATGTACTCATTAAATATGATTGTGCTTTTTGCAATTGGATTTACCAAAATGTTAAATACAGATTACAAACTTACTCTATACACCTTAATTCCTTTTCCTGTTCTGTCTATTTCTATCTTTTTGTTAAGCAAGGAAATCAACAAGAAAACAACTATTGTACAACAATATTTATCTAAACTAACAACCTTTAATCAAGAATTCTTCTCAGGTATAAATGTTGTAAAATCATACGCTATTGAAAATGCTGTTTTTGCAAACTTCAATCAATTAGCTGATGAGGCAAAAGAGAAAAATATTGAACTATCTAAAGTTCAGGCTTTATTTTTTCCTCTTATGATTTTATTAATCGGAATTAGTAACATCCTAGTCTTATATATAGGAGGAAAGCAATATATCGCGGGAGAAATACAAATTGGAGTAATCGCCGAATTCATTTTATATGTAAACATTTTAACTTGGCCAGTTGCTATTGTGGGTTGGGTTACTTCTATAATACAACAAGCTGAAGCTTCACAAACAAGAATAAATGAATTTTTAGAGCAAGTTCCTGAAATAAGAAACACCGCTTCTGAGAGAACCAACATTAAAGGAAAAGTAACTTTTGAAAACGTATCTTTAACCTATGATGACACGAATATAACTGCTTTAAAGAATATCAGTTTCACTGTAAATGAAGGAGAAACTCTAGCTATAATGGGTAAAACTGGTTGTGGAAAATCATCGATTGTCAATATGATTGCCAGGATGTACGATGCAACTGAAGGAACAGTTTTAATTGATGATAAACCTATCAAAGAATTTCATTTAGATGATGTAAGAGATCAAATTGGTTTTGTTCCTCAAGATCCGTTTTTGTTTTCCGATACCATAGAAAACAATATTAAATTCGGTAAAGAAGACGCTACAGAAGAAGAAATAATAACGGCCGCAAAAAATGCAGTAATTCACGATAACATTATCAATTTCACGAATGGATATAAAACCATTTTGGGAGAAAGAGGTGTTACATTATCTGGTGGACAAAAACAAAGAACCTCGATTGCACGAGCGATTATCAAAGACCCTAAAATTCTAATTTTTGACGATTGTTTATCTGCCGTGGATACAGAGACAGAAGAAAAAATTCTCTCTAATCTCGAAAGAGTTTCTAAAAACAAAACAACGTTTATAATTAGCCATCGAGTTTCTTCTGCAAAAAATGCAGATAAGATTATCATATTAGAAGACGGTAAAATTATTGAACAAGGAACTCACAATCAACTAATAACAAAAGAAGGAACTTATAAAAACCTATACGAGCAACAACTCCTAGAAAAAGAAATTTAGAGTTTTATGTGTACAAGTAAAATATTTTGTTAGATTTGTTTACGTAAAAACGAAATAAACTACGATTTTTAAGACTTCGAATTATGAGCGAGAGAGTAGAACAAGAAGAAATCTTTTCACAAGTATTAAGAGCTGGAAGAAGAACCTATTTTTTTGACGTAAGAGCTACGAAAGCTGACGATTATTACTTAACTGTAACTGAGAGCAAAAAATTCACACACGACGATGGATCATTCCATTATCAAAAGCATAAAATTTATCTTTATAAAGAAGACTTTAGCGATTTCAAAGAAATGTTAAATAAGGCTACGGACTATATTATCGATAAAAAAGGAAGCGAAGTTATTAGCGAACGTCATCAGAAAGACTTTAAAAAACATGATGAAAACGGATTTGTAGAGCAAACTACTGAAAGCTTTACTGACGTTTCATTTGACGACATATAACAAGTTTAATTCAAATTCAATTTACACAAAGCAAAAGCCACTTATTAAGTTGTTTAACAACTTTTGAGTGGTTTTTCTTTTCTACAATACACTTTTCATTGCTGCAGATTTCGCAACAGTCTCTAACCATTCTTTCTCTGGGTTACTATCGGATGTAATTCCTCCTCCAACATAAACATTTACAGCATTCGCCGAAGTTAATTTCATACATCTAAGATTTACATATAGATTAGAAACTTGTGAATTCTCATCTAAATTTAATTCTCCAAGAAAACCAGTGTAAAATTCCCGATCATATCCCTCTTCATTCATAATAAACTCTTTTGCCGAGTGTTTTGGCAAGCCGCAAACTGCAGGTGTTGGATGTAACTCCTTAATTAATCGAGAAATATTTCCACGCACTTTCCCTTTCACTAAAGTCCTCAAATGCAATAAATTTCCAATTTTAATTGTTTCTAAATCAGCAATTCGAAGCTCTTGACAAATAGGTTGGAGTTTTTCACTTATATAATCTGTAACAATGTACTGTTCTTCAATTTCTTTAGTACTCCAATTCGGATCTAACCCCTCTTGATAAACTTGAGTTCCCGCCAAAGACATTGTTTTAAATTCTTTTCCTTTTATGGAAATTAATGTTTCAGGAGTTGCCCCCATCCATTTACCTACTTTCGGATGATACCAGAAATAAACGAAAGCAGTAGGATATTTTTTAAGCAATCTTGAAAAAACTTCAAATTCATTTAGACCTGAACTCAATATTACCTCTTCCTTTCTTGACAAAACAACTTTACGAAAACCATTGTTTTGGATTGCTTCTACTCCTTTTTGAACTAAATGAACATGAAAATCTTTTTGAGAATTATTTTCCGAAATTTTATCAAGAGGAAAATTAACTTCTATGTTTATCCTTTCCTTTTCTACAACTGAATTAGCTCCTGAAAATAGAATTGGAGACTTCTCATCATTAAAAGGCGCAAAAACGAATCCAGAATCATTATCCAAATTATTACTATAATTAACCTCTTTATCCTTTTGAAAAAAGCCTTGTAAAAAATCTGAATTCGGTTTTTTGTATATTACAAATGGTAACTTTTCAGTTAGTGCGTTCTCTACTCTATTAAAAATCTTCAATCCGCGTGTTTTAATAATTGTTTTTTTATAAAATCAAAATTCGACCAAACCAAACCATGATTTCCTTTTTCCAAATCGACCAAAGTAAATTGCTCAGAATTGAATTGCTCTTCTAACATTTTAGAGTTTGCATATGGTACTATCCAATCACTTGTTCCATGAATACTAACAACATTATTAGGGGTTTCATTCCAAGTACTCTCAAATTTTTTCAAATCCTCACGATGAGATAGTTTTTCCTTAGAGGCCTCTTTCCAAACAGATGGAACGAGCCATCTGGTAGCTTTCCATTTATAGAAATTTAACATCCAAGGCATGGGTTCAACTTCACTATGAACTGCTGGTGCTAGCAACAAAATTTTCTTAACTTTTTTCTTAACGGAAAGCGCAATTGGTCCACCATAAGAATACCCAACCAAAATAACTTTCTGATTATTAAGTTGCTTAATAATATCGAGTAACATATCTCTCTCAAAAGCAATACTCTCTTGAACTGGGTTTTTATCTTTATAGTTATAACCAATCCTGTCGTAAGAAATCATATTAAACTTGTTTTGAAGCAAGCTATCTGCCATGTATCTTGAAAAATCATTCAATGAACCAATTGTTCCATGAACAAAGACTAACGTTGGCATTAACGTATCTTTTTGAATAGTGATTTTACGATATGAAAAGTCTTTAAATTTTTCTCTCGTCAATACTGGTTTTATAGCGCTATCCTCGTATGCTTCCAATATTTTTTGATCCGATTTTGGAGTTGTAAATAATGCAAAAACTATATACAATCCAATTATCAATATAAAGAGCGTAGTTAAAATAATTCTCAGGATTTTTTTAAACACCAGTGGTTATTTTTTATCTAAAATAATGTTCGTTAGTTTACAAATAGAAATAAGGTTATTCTCCTCATCAACCACCTTTACTTCCCATAAGTGTGTGGTTCTTCCTTTGTGGACTGGTCTAGCAGTTCCATAAACAAAACCGTCTTTCTTACTTTTTAGATGATTAATACTTAATTCAATTCCTTTTACAATTTTATCCTCGGACTTCAAAAAGTAAGCCGATGCCAAACTACCTACAGTTTCTGCTAGTGCCGCTGTTGCACCTCCATGCAAAATACCATAAGGTTGGTAAACCTTTGAAGTAACCGGCATTTTTGCCGTAATGTAATCCTCACCTATATCGACAAACTCAATTTCTAAGGTTTCCATTAAGGTATTGGAATTGTATGAATTAAGTTTCTTTAAAATCTCCTCTTTTTTCATTTATGAATAAAATGTTCAAAATCTAAAACCAGGAGTAAAAATACGTATTTTTGTAGTCTATTAAAAATTAAGAAATGTACAAAGTTAGAGCTATTTTAGATGTTGATGAAGATGTGATAAGAACAATTACGTTCAATGAAAACTTATCTTTAGAAAAATTACATTTTGATATTTCGAAAGCCTTTGGATTTGACGGAAGTGAAATGGCCTCATTTTATAAAAGTGATAACGAATGGAATCAAGGTTTGGAAATTCCTTTATTCAACATGGCGGAAGCAGGAGAAGAGTTATCCATGTCAACTTGTTTCACAAAAGATATTCTAGTGAACAAGAATGATAAATTAATTTATGTATATGATTTTCTACAAATGTGGACTTTTTACATTGAATTAATTGAAGCTTCGGACGAAGTAATCACGGAGACAAAAACAATACTTAGCGTCGGAGAAATTCCTAGTAAAGCTCCTGATAAAGTCTTTGAATCAGATGATATTTTGGGTGATTTTAACGACGAAAACGAAGATATTTTCGACGACTTTGAAGACCTAGATAGTTTAGATTTAGATAATTATTAAACCACTTCCTCCAGGTTAAAGAAAAGTACATCATAAAAATTTCGTAACATTTTGGTATCTTGTTCGTCGAATAGAAAACTGACAAAACTTTATACTATTGGATACCATCTTATCTATTAAGAACCTCGACAAAAAATATGGTCGTGTTCACGCAGTAAAAAACCTATCATTTGATATTGAAAAAGGAAATGTTTACGGAATTTTAGGACCTAACGGAAGTGGAAAGTCTACAACTTTAGGAATTATCTTAAATGTTGTAAACAAAACTTCAGGAGAATTTTCATGGTTCGGCGGAACAATGTCTACTCATAACGCATTAAAAAGAGTTGGAGCTATTATTGAACGCCCAAACTTTTATCCTTACATGACAGCTGTTCAAAACCTTGAACTTATATGTAAAATTAAAGGTGTACCTCATGCTAATATCGAAGAAAAACTAAAAACGGTTAACCTTTACGAAAGAAGACACAGCAAGTTTAAAACTTATTCATTAGGAATGAAACAACGTCTTGCAATTGCCTCTGCACTACTAAACAATCCAGAGATTTTAATATTAGATGAACCAACAAATGGTCTAGACCCTCAAGGTATTCATGAAATCAGACAAATAATTAAAGAAATTGCTAAAAATGGAACAACAATATTATTGGCTTCGCATCTTCTAGATGAAGTTGAAAAAGTTTGTTCACATGTGGTTGTAATTAGAAATGGGTTAAAACTTTACAGTGGTAGAGTTGAAAACATGGTTGCTTCGAATGGAATTATTGAAGTAAAAACAGATGGTGATCAAGAGTTATTAGTGAATACCTTGAAAAACTACTACGATATCGCAACTGTTAATGTTGAAGATGATTTAATCGTAGCTCGTTTAGAGAATGAAACTACGGCATCTGAAATCAACAAATACTTATTCGAAAAAGGAATTATTGTTTCCCATTTAGTTATGCGTAAACCAAGTTTAGAAGAACAATTCTTGAACTTAACTAATAACTAATCAAAAAAATCACACCTATGTTACGTCTTTTAAATATTGAATTTCACAAATTAAAACACAATAGAGCCAGTAGAGTTCTATCTATCATATATTTCGGTTTACTAACATCAATTGCCTTAATTGCTGCAATCAAGTTTGATATTGGACCCATAAAATTTCATTTAGCTGAACAGGGAATTTTTAACTTCCCTTACATCTGGCACTTCAATACATATATGGCTGCAATGTTTAAGTTCTTTTTGCTATTGGTAATTGTTTCCATGATGGCAAACGAGTACAGCTACAAAACACTGAAACAAAACCTTATAGACGGTTTAAGTAAAAAAGAATTTATTTTATCAAAGTTTTATACTGTTATTGTATTCGCTGCTGTTTCAACTTTGTTTGTTTTTGTTGTATCTCTTATTTTAGGTCTAATTTATTCGGATTTCAATGAGTTTTCAATTATCCTATCTGACCTAGAGTATTTTCTTGCATTTTTTATCAAACTTGTAGGCTTCTTTTCTTTCGGTTTATTTTTAGGAATTTTAATCAAAAGATCTGCGTTTGCTGTTGCAGCTATGATTGTATGGCTTATCATAGAGAGTATGTTCAAAGGTTATCTTTACTGGACATTTAGAGATTTAAAAATGGCTGCTGGAGCTGAAGTTGCCAAAATAATGCAATTCTTTCCTTTAGAAGCAATGGCAAACCTTATAAAAGAACCTTTTACCCGTCTTGGAGCCGTAAAATCTGTTGCGAAACAAATTGGTGAGGAATTCGTTGCTGATTATTCCGTGCATGTCACTGATGTCATCATTGTCTTAGTTTGGACTGCTATTTTCATATACCTTTCTTATCGCTTATTAAAGAAAAGAGATTTATAAAAAATTATAATATACATTTAACACGGAAAAAACACAGTTTTACAGGTAGGGTTTTTCTATATTTAATTGTTTTATTTCAAGTTGTTAATACTAAGAACAACGTCATTTTTGACGTTTTTTTTAGTAAATTGTCAGCCTTTTTTAATCAATTATATGAACAATCTAAAAGCTACTCTTTTATTTATATTTTTCATTAGTGTTTTAAGTATAAATGCTCAAGTAGATGTAAATGATAACACTCAAACTGAATCTAGTTTTAGTCCTGAACAATTAATTTCTGACGTTTTAATTACAGGTTCTTGTAACACGGTATCAAATGTTACTTCTGAAGTAAGTGGTACACCTACAGAACAACCGTTTAAAAATTATGGTTTTTTTAAACGTCAAGCTGGTAGTTCCTTTCCTTTTGAAGAAGGAATTGTATTATCTTCAGGAATTGCTACAAATATTCAAGCCAATGCTGGAGGAGGAACTTTAAGTACAGCTACAACAGGGAATAATGATGCAGATCTTGCGAACACATTAGGAGTTCCAATCAGCCAAGTAACAGATGCGGCGGTGATTGAGTTTGACTTCGTTCCTAAATCTACTAGAATTAGCTTTCGATATTTAATGGCTTCTCAGGAGTACCAGGGAACCTTCCCTTGTAGTTTCGCGGATAGTTTTGCGTTCTTACTAAGACAAAGTACAGAGACAAACTATACTAATATTGCTGTGGTACCTGGAACTACAACTCCAGTTAGTGTGACTAATGTACATGCTGAAATACCAGATGGTTCAGGTGGAGTTCAGTGTGCTGCTCAAAACGAGAGCTTATTTGCAGGAACCGATGTCACAGAAACAGGTTTTGCAGGAAGAACAGTAGTATTGACAGCTCAGGCTGATGTTATTCCAAACGTAACATATCATATAAAATTAGTTGTTGCTGATTTTGGAGATCAGGTTTTTGACACCGCTGTTTTTTTAGAAAAAGGAAGTTTTAATTTAGGACTAAACTTAGGAGAAGATTTAACTATCGCAGGAGATAATTCAGTATGCGGAGATAGTACTTTATTAACAGCAAATGTTACAGCTACTTCATATAAATGGTATAAAGATGGGGTGGAAATAGTTGGGGAAACTAGCCAAAGTTATTTAGCAAATTTAGGAAACGGAACATACACCTGCGAAATTAATGATGCTGGTTGTACCGATAGTGATGACATTGTTTTAGAGTTTTCCGAACCATCAACTGCGGTTCCTCCTATTTCAGACTTATCTAATTGTGAAAGTAACACCTTTGATCTGACAGTTCGAACAAACGAAGCACTTGATGGTCAAAATCCCGCCGATTTTGAAGTCTTGTTTTTCAGTGATTCAAATTTTTTCAATCAGATAACCAACCCTGCAGCATATGTTAGTCCCAGTGATGATGAAGTAATTTATGTTAGAAAAAGAAATAGAACAGCTAATCACTGTTTTACTGATGGTTCTTTTAGAGTTTTAAACTTTGATAATCCAGTGGGACAAACAGCTTCCGATTATATCGTTTGTGATGATGTTGCTAATGGAGGTGATACAGATGGATTTTTTAATGATTTCATTTTATCAACTAAAGACAGTGAAGTATTAGGCGGATTGGATCCTGCTCTATTTAATGTTTCTTATCATACAACTTTGTCGGGCGCACAAACAGACAATGTTACTGATGTAATTGATAAAGATAATCCTTACAGAAATGCATCTATTAATGAGCAAACCATTTTTGTAAGAATCGAAAATGTAGCTAATACCAATTGTTTTGTCACTTCCGATCCTGGAACAACTTTTATGCCTTTTCGATTAATTATCAATCCACTTCCTGTAATTGCGAACAATCCAGCACAGATTAATCAATGTGATACGGATAGCGATCTTACAACAAACATCAACTTGACACAGGCGGAAATTTCTATTTCTAATAATCATACTAACGAAACTTTCCAATACTATCTAACACAAGCCGATGCCAATGCGGATACCGCGCAAATTGCTGATCCTTTTTCTCATTCTGCTTCTGATGGTGATTCGGTTTGGGTAAGAACTATTTCTAGTGAAGGATGTTTTAGAATCTCTAGGTTGGACATTACCATTTCTTTTGCTGGTGATGTAGCTTATAATGAAGAATTTACCACTTGTGATGATTTCTTAGATGCTGATGGAAATGATACTATCAATAACGATGATAGTGATGGAATTGCTAATTTCGATATCAGTCCTGCTATTGATGATATTAAACTATTATTTGACCCTGCTATTAGAGACGATTTAGATGTATTATTCTTTGAAACTGAAGCTGACAGAGATGCCGTGATTAATCAAATTCCTGATCCTGCTAATTACAGAAACACCAATATTCCTGCAACGACACAGCAAACTATATTTGTGAAAATCGTCAATAGAATCAATAATGATTGTACTGGTTTGGGTGAGTTCTTTATTAGAGTTTTACCGCTTCCAGAATTTGAAGTTACTTCTCCTCAGATTGTATGTTTAAATAGCCCTTCTTTTATTGAAGCAGAAATGCCGGATGGAACATATTCTTACGAGTGGAGACGTAATGGTGTTATTGATACTTCTTCTACTAGCGAAACTTTAGACATTACACAAGGTGGAACATATGAAGTAACAGCAATTAACACGACTACCAACTGTACAAGAACTAGAAGAATTATTGTCAACGAATCTATCATAGCTACATTAACTGAAGATGATGCTACCATTGTAGATGATTCTACTAATAACTCTATTACAATTGATAATAGCAATAACAATTTAGGTATTGGCGATTATGAATTTGCTTTACAAGATGAAAGCAATAACATTATCAGAGATTTTCAAGACACTCCGATGTTTGAGAATTTAAGCGGTGGTGTGTATACTATTTTAGTCAGAGATAAAAACGATTGTGGAGTCGCTGAATTAGACGTGTCGGTACTTGAATTTCCAAAGTACTTCACTCCTAATAATGACGGAGTAAATGATATTTGGACTGTAAAAGGTGCTAGCACAACTTTCTATCCTCAAAGCAGCATTCATATTTTTGATAGATATGGAAATCCTATTACTGAAATCGCTATTGACGGACAAGGTTGGAATGGTTTATACAACGGGAAAGTATTGCCTTCAAACGACTACTGGTTCAATATTGAATTAACCGATAGAAACGGAAATAAAATTAACAGAAAAGGACATTTCTCACTACTTAGAAAGTAAATAAGTATCCTTATTTTTGTGTAATGGATTTTCAATTAGTTTCAGATTTTCAACCTACCGGTGATCAACCACAAGCAATTCAGCAACTTTCTGAAGGAATTGTCAATAATGAAAAATATCAGACATTATTAGGTGTAACAGGTTCAGGTAAAACATTTAGTGTAGCAAATGTCGTAGCAGAAGTAAATCGACCGACTTTAGTATTGGCGCATAATAAAACGTTGGCTGCTCAATTGTATTCTGAGTTTAAACAATTCTTTCCAAACAATGCGGTAGAGTATTTCGTTTCTTATTATGATTACTATCAACCTGAAGCATACATTCCCGTTACTGGAACTTATATTGAAAAAGATTTATCTATTAACGATGAAATTGAACGCTTAAGAATTAGTACTTCCTCTTCCCTATTATCAGGAAGAAGAGATGTTTTAGTTGTTGCTTCAGTTTCTTGTTTATATGGTATTGGAAATCCAATCGAGTTTAAAAAGAATGTAATACAAATTGAAACTGGACAACAAATTTCTAGAACTAAATTCTTACATCAATTAGTAACTAGTTTGTATTCCAGAACAGAAGTTGAAATCAAAAGTGGAACTTTTAAAGTAAAAGGAGATGTTGTAACTATTTATCCATCTTACGGGGAAAACGGTTATAAAGTTCACTTTTTTGGTGATGAAATCGAAGAAATCGAATCGTTTGATCTAGAGAGTAATCAAATTATTGAAGAATTTGATCAACTAAATATCTATCCTGCAAACCTATTTGTTACTTCTCCTGATATTCTACAAAATGCTATTCATCAAATCCAAGATGATTTAGTGAAGCAATGCGATTACTTTTCTGAAATTGGAAAACATTTGGAGTCTAAAAGATTAAAAGAACGCACTGAGTTTGATCTTGAAATGATCCGTGAATTAGGATATTGTTCAGGAATTGAAAATTACTCTCGTTACTTAGACGGTCGAGAAGCTGGAACACGTCCGTTCTGCTTGTTAGATTATTTCCCTGATGATTATTTAATGGTTATTGATGAAAGTCACGTTACAGTTCCGCAAGTTCATGCCATGTACGGAGGAGATCGAAGTAGAAAAGAAAACTTAGTTGAGTATGGCTTTCGACTTCCCGCAGCTATGGATAACCGACCTTTAAAATTTGAAGAATTTGAAGCCTTACAAAATCAAGTAATTTACGTTTCTGCAACTCCAGCAGATTATGAATTACAAAAAACAGAAGGAGTTTTTGTAGAACAAGTTATTCGTCCAACTGGATTACTAGATCCTGAAATTGAGGTTCGTCCGAGTTTAAATCAAATAGATGATTTAATTGAAGAAATCCAAATTCGTGTTGAAAAAGACGAACGTACTTTAGTTACTACACTTACTAAAAGAATGGCTGAAGAGTTAGCAAAATACTTAACAAGAATCCAAGTTCGTTGTAGGTATATTCATTCTGATGTTGACACACTTGAACGAGTGGAAATCATGCAAGATTTACGAAAAGGACTGTTTGATGTGTTAATTGGCGTGAATTTATTGAGAGAAGGTCTAGATTTACCTGAGGTTTCATTAGTCGCTATTTTAGATGCTGATAAAGAAGGTTTCCTGCGTTCACATAGATCATTGACTCAAACGGTAGGTAGAGCTGCAAGAAATGTTAATGGTAAAGCGATTATGTATGCCGATAAAATTACCAACAGCATGCAATTAACTATTGATGAAACAACAAGAAGAAGAGAAAAGCAAATCAACTATAATACTAAATTCAATATTACTCCGAAACAGATTAATAAGAAGATTGATAATACATTAGCGAAAAATAATATTGCATCCTATCATTATGATAATGCGACCAAAAAAGCTGCTGAACAAGATTTAGAGTTCTTACCAAAATCTGAAATTGAAAAACGTATCAGAGATAAACGTAAGCAAATGGAAGAGGCTGCGAAAAGTTTGGACTTTATGGCAGCTGCTCAATTTAGAGATGAAATCGAATTACTTAAAAAGCAATTGTAGTTTTTTCCTATATTTGCCGGCGAATTAAAAAAAATTAAAAATTATGAAAAAGATACTAGCTCTTATAGTGCTATTAACTTCTTGTACTATTTATGCACAAACTAAATTTGAAAAAGGGTATTTCATTACAACTGAAGGGAACAAAGTGGAATGTTTAATTAAAAATGAAGATTGGTATAACATCCCTTCAGAAATTAATTACAAACTCGATGAGAATAGTACATTAAATACTATTAGTAATAACACGTTAAAGATGGTTTACATCAAAGATAAATTACTTTTAGAAAGACATAATGTACTAATAGATAAATATTCTAAAAAACTGAACGAATTAACCAACACTAGAATAACTAATTACAAAGAGGAAAGTTTGTTATTAAAAGTTATTGTAGATGGTAAAGCTAGATTACTAAAATATGTAGATAAAGGAGTTCAACATTTTTATTATGAGTTAAACTCTGAAATTAAGCCATTAGAGTATAAATTATACAAAACTTCTAAAGGTACTTTAGGAAAGAACCTGAATTACCAGAAAACCTTAAGAGAAAAATTTAGCTGTCCAAAAACTAAATTAAAAACCGCTAGTAAATACACAGAAATAGCTCTTACTAAGTTTTTTAAACAATATAATAACTGTAATGGTGAAGATAATAGTGTTTATAGCTACAGTAAATTGGCTAAGGGAGCAAAAATAAATATTAGAGCTAAAATAAGTATTGGTTTTTCTAATAGTGAAAATCCTTTCAATACTTTATCACGATTTAATTTTAAAAATAAAACAACATATAAAATAGGAGCAGAAATAGAATATGTTCTACCTTTTTTCAACAACAAATGGTCTGGTTTTGTTGAACCAACTTATCAATCGTATTCTGATAAAACAGAATCTATAACACAAGCAGGTGATTTTTCTTACTCTATTGATTATAGCTCTATAGAATTACCTTTTGGTGTTAGGTATTATTCCTTTTTAAATGATGAAAACAAAATCTTTTTTAACGGTGGTTTCAACCTTGATTGGGTTTTAAATGATAAAATTAGTTTTGCCAATGAACCTAGCACGACAATCACCATTAATACAACTACTAATTATTTTATTGGTGTTGGATATGAGCTTAATAATAAGTTTAGCTTAGAATTTAGATATAACACACCAAGAGATCTATCTAGATTCTCTGGATTACCTTCTGAGACTAAATTTAATAATTATTCTCTTAAACTAGGATATAACTTTCTATAAAAGAAAATCATAAAACAGTACAAATAAAAAACTCACCCAAATTGGGTGAGTTTTTCGTTTTACACTTTCTAATTCTTTTTATAAAGAAATCATCTTTACTGGTACGATGTACACTTTCTTTTCTGTTTTATTGGCTAACTTTTTATAGTTTAATCTTGCTTTTACAAAAGCTCCAATTGTTTCTTTATCTCCTTTCGTATCAACAGATAATACAACTATTTCATTTTCATTATTCACAGTAAGCTTAATTTTTACCATAAAATTCTGCTCTACTGGAAAATTAGGATTTTCTAATAATTTCTGAATCTGTTTTGATATTACAGAAACTTTAACTCTATCATCTCCTGGGGTCTTCTCATTTGCTGAAACCGTGTTACTGAACACGATTAATACAGCTACTAATAAAATTTTAATTGATTTCATAGTGATCGTTTTTTTATTGTTTATATGTTACTATTTATTTTAAACAACTTTCGTTTATAATGATCCTAATAGTCTTGCAAGACGATGTAAAATTACGAGTGATTAATAACTTGTAGGTTATCTAAAAATTAACAAAAAAGCCCGTCATTCCTAACGAAAACGCAATAGTTGTATGCTATTCTTGCTTATAAAAAAACGTGAAAAATCAACAATTATGAATCTCTTAAAAAACACAGACAAAAATTCTTTATCCAATAAAGTTTAAGATGTTTTTTTGATAAAACCTTGTATTTTACTTCAAAATCAACATTTAAAAATTTACATTAATTTTACAATTAATAAACAATAATTTAATACTTAAAATTATCGAAAACGTTTTAGAATCGACGTTTTAATGATTATTTTCTAATAAAACCAATAAAAAACCTCGTACTAATTAAATAAAAACAACAAAATAAAGACATAGATAAGAATATTTCAAACTAAAAAAACTCACTTTGGTGAGTTTTTTAAATTTTAATTTAAATTAGAAGTTATAGAGAAATCATTTTTACAGGTAGAGTATATACTTTTGATGTCATATTACGAGATAATCTCCTGTAGTTTAATCTTTCTTTTATATACTCCTCAATAATATTCTCGTTGTTCTCAGCTTCGACAGATAAAACAACAATTTCATTTTTCTTATTAACCGTAAACTTTACAATCACAGATGCGTTTTCCAAAACAGGGAAATTGGGATTAGCTAATAACTTTGATATTTCTTTAGAAATAACTGTCATTTTTAACTTGTCTTCAGTTGGATTTGTATTTGCTGAAATAGAAGTACTAAAAATTAATAATGCGAATACTAAAAATAATTTGATTGATTTCATTGTGTTTGTTTTTCGAGGGTTCATGATTTTATTTTGTTCATTTCTTGGCTTGCAAACCACTACAAATGTATTTCTAACCACTCACAAACAGGTTATGAAACACTTATCAAAAACCTAAACAATCGTTACTAAAATGTTGCTTTTACGTATGCATCTGAACAACAAGGTAATGTTAAGTTAAAAAACTATTAATCAAACAATTAAAACTAAACCATCAATATTTTAAAGAACAATAAAAAAACCTAATAAAATAAATCAAAAAGCCCTACTTTTCACAAAGTAGGGCTTTCAATATAACTTAAGAATTAATTTACATAGCTAAGTATTATGCGTTTAATACTTCACCAACTTTATCAGCAGCTTCTTGGAATTCTGTTGCAGAAATAATTTCCATACCACTGTTATCTATTAATTCTTTTGCTTCTTTTGCATTCGTTCCTTGTAAACGACAAATAATTGGAACATTGATTTTGTCTCCCATGTTCTTGTAAGCATCAACAACACCCTGAGCAACACGATCACAACGAACGATTCCCCCGAAAATGTTTACTAAGATAGCTTTTACGTTAGGATCTTTTAAAATAATTCCAAATGCTGTTTCCACACGCTTAGCATCTGCAGTTCCACCTACATCTAAAAAGTTTGCAGGATCACCACCAGCTTGCTTGATTAAATCCATAGTTCCCATTGCTAATCCAGCTCCGTTTACCATACATCCAACATTTCCATCTAAATCAACATAGTTTAATCCAGCTGCCTTTGCTTCAACCTCAATTGGGTTTTCTTCACGCTCATCACGCATCGCCGCATAATCTTTGTGACGATATAATGCATTATCATCTAAAGTTACTTTAGCATCAACAGCTAAAATTTTATCATCAGATGTTTTTAATACAGGGTTAATTTCAAATAAAGCTGAGTCAGATTTTACGTACGCAGTATATAATGCAGTAACGAATTTTACCATTTCCTTCATCGCACCACCGCTTAAACCTAAGTTAAAAGCAATCTTACGAGCTTGGAAAGGTAATAAACCTAAACTTGGATCGATTTCTTCTGTAAAAATTAAGTGTGGAGTTTCTTCAGCAACAGCTTCGATATCCATACCACCTTCAGTAGAATACATAATCATATTTCTACCAGTAGAACGGTTTAATAAAACCGACATATAAAATTCATTTGGCTCGCTATCACCAGGATAGTAAACATCTTCAGCAATTAATACTTGGTTTACTAATTTACCTTCGGCTGGAGTTTGAGGTGTAATTAACATCATTCCGATAATATCGTTTGAAATGCTTTTTACCTCGTCTAAGTTCTTTGCTAACTTAACTCCTCCTCCTTTTCCACGACCACCTGCGTGAATTTGAGCTTTAATTACGTGCCAACCTGTTCCTGTTTCTTCAGTTAACTTTTTTGCTGCTTCAACTGCTTCTTCTGGAGTGCTAGCAACAATACCTCGTTGTGTGCGAACGCCAAAACTACTTAATATTTCTTTACCTTGATATTCGTGTAAGTTCATTCGATATGAATTTTTAAAGTCGAACAAAAATACAAATTCAATCTAAACTATGAAGGCTTTATTACATTAAAAAATTATCATCATCTACTATTTTTTAACGCTTTTTTAAGAAACCTTGGACTTTAAAAATGTAACACTTCAAATTTTAACAGGTCTTTACTGTAATTAACAAGAATTTACAATTGTAGGTGAATAAACATGTCTACTATTGTTAAATGGAAAACTATCTGATTACTAATTAAAAATTCAAATGAAAAACTATCGTTTATTCCTGCTATTTACTTCTTTGAGTATATTTCTCACTAATGGCCAGGTTAATCAAAATAGAAAAAGACTTACCGCCACAAGAATTACAACACCTCCTAAAATAGACGGGAATCTCGATGATAAAGCATGGCAAAATGCTCCAATTGCAAATAATTTTGTACAATTCAGACCAGATAACGGAGTTGCTGAATTGCCTGATTATAAAACAGAGGTTAAATTAGTTTATGATGACAACGCCGTTTATATTTCGGCAAAAATGTTAGATCCTGATCCTTCTAAAATTCCAGCAGAATTTACAAATCGAGATAACTTTGGTAATTCTGATTTTTTTATGGTATTGATTAATCCGATTGATGATGGACAAAATCCTGTCATGTTTATTGTTACTGCTTCTGGTGTTCAAATCGATTCAAAAGTATCAAATGGAAATAATGAAGACTATAATTGGAGTGCTGTTTGGGATAGTGGCTTTAAAATAACTGATTATGGTTGGGCTGTTGAAATGAAAATTCCATATCGTGCACTTCGTTTCGCAAACAACGATGTACAATCTTGGGGAATGAATTTTCATCGAGAAGCAAGAAATATTAATACCAGATATACCTGGAACCTAATTGATAACGCAGTCGGAAGATGGACACAGTATGATGGTTTAGTAGAAAACTTTAGAAATATCTCTCCTCCTACTCGTTTAAATCTTTATCCTTATGCTTCCGTAATAACAACCACAGAGGGAAATCATACAATAGCTGATTGGAGTGTTGGAATGGATGTAAAATATGGTCTTTCCGAAAACTTCACTTTAGATGCTACTTTAATTCCAGATTTTAGTCAGGTTGGTTTTGACGATGTACAATTAAACTTAGGTCCGTTTGAACAACAATTTACAGAACAGCGTCAATTCTTCACTGAAGGAACTGAGCTTTTTACAAAAGGAAGATTATTCTATTCAAGAAGAATTGGTGGATTTCCTTCTGACCAATTTAATGTAGGTGGAAATTTACAGAATGATGATGATTTTATTGATGGTAAAAAAATAAATGAAGAAATTGTTGATTATCCTACTAAAGTTCAAATGTTAAATGCTATAAAAATTTCTGGTAGAACAAAAAATGGTTTAGGTATTGGTTTTTTCAATGCGATTACTGAACAAACTGAGGCAACGGTCGAGCGAACTGAACAAACTCAAGTTGGAGCTGACGTTGTTACTACTAAAAATCAATACAAAGTTACTACAGAACCTTTTGCCAACTATAATATTATGGTATTGGATAAGCAGTTCAATCAGAATTCATCTATTACTTTAATCAATACTAATGTTACTAGAGACGGGAGATTTAGAGATGCAAATGCAACTGGAATTTTATGGCATGTAGAAGACAAATCGAGTACTTACAATATTGATGGTAGTTTTAGAGCAACACATATTAGCGATGATCCTACTGAAACTACTCCAGGTTACAGTTTTGACACAAGTATAGGAAGACAATCAGGAAAATGGAGATGGGAAATTGGATATAACTTTGAAAACAAAGATTTTAATCCAAATGATATGGGAATCCTATTTAGTAATAACGAACAAACTATTTACGGTTTTACTGGATATAGACAATTAAAGCCAGTTGGAATTTTTAATAACTTTGGAATTAACTGGTGGTACAATGTAAACTTTTTACACAAATCAGGTGTATACACTGGAACAAATACAGGTCTTTCATTTTGGTCAGAAACGAGAAACCGATTTAATTTTGGTGGGAATATCAACTTTAGAACTACCTCGAAAGATTTCTTCGAGCCAAGGCAAGGAAGTACTTCCGGTATTTTCTTTGAAAGACCAATGAGATTGAATATTAATCATTGGGGATCGACTGATTATAGAAAGAAGTTAGCAATTGATTATAATTGGTATTATACTTTTTTTAAAGGAATTCCCAAAAACTCTTACGGCTTCAGATTCGGTCCACGTTACAGATTCAACGATCAATTCTCATTAAATTATTCCTTTAGATTTAATCAAGTTGATAATGACTTAGGTTATATTGATAATAATAATGGTGAAATTATTTTTGGAGAAAGAGATAGAACTACTTACGAAAACACTGTTTCAGGAAAATACAGTTTTAACACCAACTCTTCTTTATCATTATCATTCAGACATAACTGGAGTAAAGTTCCTTATGAAGAACAACTCCTAAGTTTAGATACAACTAATGGTCAGTTGGTTCCAACAACATTTACTGGGAATTATGATAGAAATTTTAATAGTTGGAATTTAGATTTAAATTATTTCTGGCAATTTGCACCAGGAAGTCAATTAATTGCATTTTACAGAAACTCAATTAATCCAAGTGCTACATTTGCTCCGGCAGATATAAGTTTTGCCGATAATATTGATCGTTTATTTGACGAATCAATGATGCATACTTTTTCTTTACGCCTAGTATATTTCATTGATTATAATGACATAAAAAACGTTTTATTCTAAAAAACAATGTATTTTTTCAGGAAATCAGATAAACCTATTTGTCTGGTTTCTTTTTTTTACATTCGTACTTCATAATCTCTACTATGATTACTGCGAAAAATATACACAAACAATACGGAGAAGTTCAAGTTTTAAAAGGTGTAGATTTACACATAAAACAAGGAGAAATAGTTGCAATCGTTGGGCCATCTGGTGCCGGTAAAACTACGTTACTTCAAATTCTAGGAACTTTGGATAAACCAGAAGATGATATTCCTTATGAACTTTCCATAAACAACACAGTAATCAAAGGATTAAAGGATAAAGAGATTTCTAATTTTAGAAATCAACATATCGGATTTATTTTTCAATTCCATCAATTATTACCTGAGTTTACAGCAATAGAAAATGTATGTATTCCTGCATTTATTGCAAAAAGAAATAAACAAGAAGTCGAAGGCAGAGCAAAAGAACTTTTAGAATTTCTTGGCTTATCGCATAGAATTCATCATAAACCAAATGAACTATCTGGTGGAGAACAACAAAGAGTTGCTGTTGCTAGAGCACTCATTAATAACCCTTCAGTAATTTTTGCAGATGAACCTTCTGGTAATTTGGATTCCAATTCTGCTGAGAACTTGCATCAATTATTTTTCAAATTGAGAGATGAATTTGGACAGACTTTCGTGCTAGTTACCCACAATAAAGAATTAGCCGATATGGCAGATAGAAAACTGGAAATGAAAGATGGAGTTATTGTTGAATAATAAGATGACTATATTCAGACTTAATTAATTTAAAAAACAGCACTAATGATTTGCATTTCGTGTAATCATGAACATAACGAAAAATTTTGCCCAAATTGTGGTGAAAAAGCAGGAACACCTAAAATCACAGTTGGCTCAACAGTTGAAAGTACTTTTTCCACAATTACCAATATGGACAAAGGGTTTCTTTATAACCTGAAGAACTTAACCCTGAAACCCAAAATCACAATTGAAAAATATTTAAAAGGTAAAAGAAAAGGGATTTTTAATCCGATTTCATTTTTAATAATAGCGGTAACACTTTATTTAATAGTTGAGTCGTTGTTTAAATCAAGAGATTTAGTTTCTGAGGAGAATGTAAATCTAGTAAAGGATACGTTATCTTACAAAATTGGAGCTACTGGAGGGGCCTTCATTTATAATTATTTCAAATTCTTTTGGGTATTTACTGTAATTCCACTTTCATTTATTACAAAGTTAATCTTTAAACGATTTAACTTTGCCGAGCATATTACTATAAATTCTTTCATTTTAGGACAAGTTACTCTAATTATTGGTTTAGCATCCTTTATAATTTTTAGATTTCCAATAATCTTTAACCCTTTTATTTATGTTTTTTTAATGTTATTTATCTACAGAGTTTTTTACGAATCAAAAAACAAATGGGACGCATTAATCAAAGCATTTACAAGTGTTATTTTTTTTGTAATAACTTTGTTCTTAATAGCTATACTGATAGGATTTATGAGAATAGACTAAAACCATCTACAAAATGAAAAAACTAATATTACTTCTCGTTCTTTTATTTCAAACAAATATCTTCTCTCAAGATAAAAGAATACCTAACGACACTGTTGTTGTAACTTCTCACAGCGCAACAATAAATGGAAAAAAACTAACCTATAAAGCTCAATCTGGTACTCAACCTGTTTTTGATGCTCATGGAAAAATTAAAGCTACCTTATTTTATACTTATTATCATAGAACCGATGTACCTAAAAAAGAGCAAAGGCCTATAATAATGTCTTTTAACGGCGGACCAGGTTCAGCATCTGTATGGATGCATATTGCTTATACAGGACCAAAAACTTTAGAAATAGATAATGAAGGAAACCCAATTCAACCTTACGGAATAAAAGACAACCCGTATTCTGTATTAGATGTTGCCGATATCGTTTTTATCAATCCTGTAAATACTGGATATTCAAGACCGGTTGTTGAAAAAGGTGAAAAAGTGGATAAAAAATATTTCTTCGGAGTGAACGCTGATGCTAAATATTTAGCAGATTGGTTAAATACTTTTATTACAAGAAATAATAAATGGAAAGCTCCTAAATACATTATTGGAGAAAGTTATGGAGGTACAAGAGTAATGCAATTAGCTTATGAATTGCAAAGTAAACAGTGGATGTATTTAAATGGCGTGATTATGGTTTCTCCTGCAGATTATAAATTAATCAGAACAGGAGCATCTGAAGATTATGCAATCAACTTTCCTTACTATACTGCTGCTGCTTGGTACCATAAACAGCTTCCTAATGCATTACAGCAAAAAGATTTGTTAGAAATTTTACCTGAATCAGAGAAGTTCGCTATTAATGAACTATTACCAGCTTTGGCGAAAGGAGGATATATTGATTCCGCTGAAAGGAATGAAATTGCCACTAAAATGGCATACTATTCAGGGATTAAAAAAGAAGTAATTTTAAAGCATAATCTGGAATTACCAAAAGCCTACTTTTGGAAGGAACTGCTTCGCGATACTCAAGGAAAAACTATTGGTAGATTAGACAGTCGATATTTAGGTTTAGACAGAAGAGAAACAGGTTCTAGTCCAGATTATAGTCCTGAACTAGTTTCTTGGTTACATTCCTTTACTCCCGCTATAAATTATTACACGCAAAATGTACTTCAATTTAAAACTGATGTAAAATACAACATGTTTGGACCGGTACATCCATGGGATTTTTCAAATGATAACTCAAGAGAAAATTTACGTAAAGCCATGGCGCAAAACCCATATTTAAACGTTTTAGTACAATCGGGTTACTATGATGGTGCTACAACTTATAGTGCGGCAAAATATACAATGGGTAAAATTGACCCTAGTGGTAAATTAAAAAACCGTATGAGTTTTAAAGGGTATCGAAGCGGACACATGATGTATTTGAGAAAAGAAGATTTAGAAAAAGCTAATAATGATCTTCGAGAGTTTATTATTAGAACAGCAAAAAATGTCGGTGCAGCTAAATACTAATTGTTCTTTGTAACATTTTACCTATTTCGACTACTTATATTCAAATATTTTTTATGAAAGAAACTTTTATAGAGCTAATCAACTATTTAAAAAATCCTGTATTAGCAAAAGATGAAAATACAGATGGGAAATACAGAATGAAGAAGTTTCTTTACTTATTCCTAATCTGTATAGTTACATCTTTCGCTATTATCCCTTTACTAAGTTTAATAGAAAATACCGGTCTAATAGATGCTAGTCAACATTCATCTGAAATATTGATGAAGAACAACCCTGGCTTGTTCATTATGATTGGAATTATTGTAGCTCCTATAATCGAAGAGATTATTTTTAGAGGTCCTTTGACCCTTTTTTATAATCCAAAATACTTCAAAAATTCATTTTTTATTTTTACAATCCTATTTGGGTTTATTCATATCTTGAATTTTGAACTAACTACTAACGCACTTCTTTTATCTCCTATTTTAGTTCTTCCTCAAACTATTCTAGGAGGATATTTAGGTTTCATTAGAGTTAAATTTGGTTTAGCTTGGAGCATTCTTTTACATGCTACGTATAATGCTTTCTTCATTTTAATTAGCTTCGGAAGTGATTTATTTTAAAAAGTGAAGAAAAACGAACTAAAAGAATTTCTGGACGAGAAAGCCGCTTTGTATGAAAACATTAATTTCATAGAAAGTGATCCAATTCAAATTCCTCATCAATTTACTAGAAAAGAAGATGTTGAAATTGCAGCTTTTTTATCTGCAATTATAGCTTGGGGAAATCGCAAAATGATTATCAATAATGCGACTCGAATGATGGATTTAATGGGTAATTCACCATTCGATTTTGTTATGAATCATACAGAAGATGATTTAGCGAATTTCGAAGGATTTGTTCATCGTACCTTTAACGCAGATGATTTCAAATTTTTCATTAAATCCTTACAAAATATCTATAAGAATCATAGTGGCTTAGAATCCGTTTTACTTAATACGGAATCAGATAATTATCAGTTTGCGATTCATAATTTCAAACAAATTTTCTTTGAAATTCCTCATTTACCGAGAACTCAAAAGCATATTTCTGACCCAATAAAAGGGTCTGCAGCAAAAAGAATTAATATGTTTTTGCGTTGGATGGTTAGAGATTCAAAAAAAGGAGTCGATTTTGGGCTATGGAAAACGCATAATCCAGCTTACCTTCATTGTCCTTTAGATGTTCACACAGGAAATATAGCAAGAAAGCTTGGTATTCTTAAAAGAAAACAAAACGATTGGAAAGCTATTAAAGAATTAGACTTAATACTGCGAGAATTCGACAAAAACGACCCAGTAAAATACGATTTTGCACTTTTTGGATTAGGTGTTTTTGAAAAGTTTTAGCTCAAATTAATTGCTTACATTTGATACTCAATCAAATTTAAGTTTCATGCGATTTCAAATAATTGTAGCTACATTAGTAGTAAGCTGTTTTAATCTTTTTTCTCAAAATATTCAATCTCCTTCGGAGTTTTTAGGATACCCTTTAGGATCTCAATTTACAAGACATCATCAAGTTGTTGATTATTTTAAACATTTAGCCGAGAATTCTGAACAAATTACTCTTGAAAAATACGGAGAAACCTACGAAAGAAGAAAGCTACAAGTCGCATATATTTCCAACAAAAACAATATAAATAACATTGATGGAATTAGAAAAAAACATCTTACTAATGCCAATCTTGAAAAAACAGAAGCTTTAAAGGACAAGGCAATTGTTTGGCTTAGTTATAATGTTCACGGAAATGAAGCTTCATCAACAGAGGCTTCAATGCTTACAGCTTATAAATTACTCACTGAAAAACAAACATGGCTAGAAAATGTAATTGTAATTATAGATCCATGTATAAATCCTGATGGACGTGATCGTTATGTAAATTGGTTTAACCAGGTTTCGAATACTAAAATCAATACAAATCCTTTAGCAATAGAACATAACGAACCTTGGATACAAGGTAGACCAAACCATTATTTGTTTGACTTAAACAGAGACTGGGCTTGGGCAACTCAAATAGAATCGCAACAACGTCTTAAACTTTACAACAAATGGATGCCTCATATTCATGTTGACTTTCATGAACAATATTATAATAATCCGTATTATTTTGCTCCTGCTGCAGAGCCTTTCCATGAAATAATTACTGATTTCCAAAGAAATTTTCAAAATGAAATAGGTAAAAACCACGCTCGATATTTCGATGAAAATGGATGGTTATATTTTACAAAAGAAAGTTTCGATTTACTGTATCCGAGTTATGGTGACACGTACCCAACTTTTAATGGCGCTATTGGAATGACATATGAACAAGCCGGACACGGAAAAGCCGGTTTAGGAATTAAAACAAAAGAAGGAGAAGTATTAACGTTAAAAGATCGATTAACACATCATACAACTACTGGATTATCAACTGTTGAAGTCGCTTCAAAAAACACAACAAAACTTAATTCAGAATTTAAAAAGTATTTCAACAATAGAAGTTTCAAATACAAATCGTACGTTTTACAAGGAGATTCTGATAAGCTGAACGCTTTAAAAAAACTTTTAAAGCTCCATGAAATTAAATACAGTTCAACCTCTAATAAAGAAGTACAAGGATTTGTTTATAGAAAAAACGCTACCGGTAAACTTTCAATTTCTAAAAACAACCTGAGTATTTCAACCAATCAACCAAAAGGTAAACTTGTTGAAGTTTTATTCGAACCTAAAACAGTTATTAAAGACTCTTTAACTTATGACATTACTTCTTGGTCTTTGCCATATGCATATGGATTGGATGCTGTAGCTACAAAAAAAGACATTAGTTCAAGAACTGATAAGGTTAACTTTAAAGAAGCGAGTTTAAAAAGCAACGTTTATGCATACGTTTTTGATTGGAATCATATTACGGATGCAGCACTTCTGGCTGATTTACTACAAAATAAAATACGTGTAAGAACAACTTCTAAAACAATTGAAAATAGTAGTCAAAAGTTACAACCAGGTTCTTTAATTGTAACTAAAAGAGATAATAAGCATATTTCAAATTTTGATAAACTTATATATGAATTAAGTAAAAAGCATAATAAAACAAATAATCATATAACTACGGGATTATCTACAAAAGGACCAGACTTAGGGTCCTATAGTGTAACAGAAATAAAGAATAAAAAAATCGCTGTTTTAGGAGGAAAAGGTATTTCTACCTTAAGTTATGGTGAGGTTCGTTATTTTTTAGAACAAGATTTGAACTATACATATAGCGCTATTAAAACTAGTGATTTATCTTCAAGCTTACTTTCAAAATTTAACATTCTAATTTTACCAAATGGAAGTTATTCCAATATTCTAAATTCTGAAAAGCTAAAAACCTTAAAAAACTGGATTCGCCAAGGAGGAAAAGTAATTTCTATTGGTTATGCTAATCAGGTTTTTGCAAATAGCAAAAGTTTTGGTTTAACGCCCAAAGCGAATAAAAAGAAAAAAGACACCACAAAAACTGAGACTAAAAAACGTGTTTATGCAGAGACGGAGAGAGAGCAAATTAAAAGTTTAATTACAGGTGCTATCTTTAAAACTGATGTCGATAATACACATCCTTTAGGTTTTGGATATTCGAAAGATTATTTTACTCTTAAACTCGGAACCAGCTCATATGATTTCCTTAAAAACGGAGCAAATGTAGTTACATTGGACGACAATACTGTAGTTTCAGGATTTGCCGGTAGTAAAACATTGCAAAAGCAAAAGGGATCTTTAATTTTTGGAACTGAGAATATTGGAGGAGGTAAAATCATATATCTAGCAGACAACCCTTTATTCAGAGGTTTCTGGGATAATGGTAAATTATTCTTTGCAAACGCTTTATTTATGGTAAACTAGAGGGTTACTTATGTTTATTTTGTTTATTTTTAATCGCCCGAAAATAAACAAAGATGAAAAACCCATTACACAAAATGAGGAGTTTAGATATTTTTATCAACTCTTTAGCTGTTAAAGACTATCAAGAAATTAAAGGACATTTATACTCTAGTGAACCGAATCATATAAATTTTTTAAGTTTTGATTTACATATTCAAAATCTAAATTCAGTTTTTCAAAAAACAACTTTAAATCGTGACTTATTATCTCTGAAGAGTTATGCTGGTAATAAAAAATGGAAAGATGATCTTGATTCTATACTTTTAAAAAAATCATTTGAAGCATTAATTCTTACAGATTTAAATAGAAATATTCTTTGGGTAAATGATGGTTTTTCAAAAATGACAGGCTATTCAAAGGATTACGCTATGCATAAATCTCCAAGCTTTTTGCAAGGAAGAGAAACTTCTGAAGAAACAAGAACTAGAATAAAAACGAAACTCAAAAGCAATAAACCTTTTACTGAAATAATTATCAATCACAGGAAAGATAATACAACTTATAAATGTGAATTACATATTTTTCCGCTTAAAGAAAATAATCAAACTACGCACTTTCTTGCTTTAGAAAGACAAATTGCATAATTAAATTAAATCGCAATACCAAAAACTAGTGTCATACGATTTTACTTTTTCAGAAGTATCTGTATGACAGTTTTGATCATCTTCTTCGTTTAAAGTATACGATTTTAAAACCTTCTCTCCTATTTTAAAATCAATTGGATTCTTAAAAATAGGACCGTCATAAACAAAAGTGTGGAATTCTCCATTTTCTCCACAAACGTCCACATTACTTGGTAAGTCTTTGATAAAATTTTCATCAATTGTTCTTCCAACAAATTCTTCTCCAAGCAATTTAGCATTCACACAAACTGTAATTGCCTTAAAACCTAAATCTATAAACTCATGAATCAACTCATTTGTATCTTTTTCCCAAAGCGGATATACACCTTCTAAATTTACTTCAGCAAGTTTATTATCACGATAGTTTTTAAGGTCTTCCAGAAAAATATCACCAAAAATGGAATAATTCATTCCTTTTAATTTAAACGAAGAAAGCTTTTCATGCATTTTCTGGCTATATAAATCCATGGTTACTTGAGCTGGAAAATATAACTTCTCAAGAGGTAAATTCAAACTTTCAACTTGAGCATTTAATAATTCTTCCCTTAACCCATGCATTGAAATTCGAGAATAATCTTCGTTTACATTTGTGAGTAACGTTTCTACAACATATTCTTTTTGTTGTAAAATTTTATATAAAGCTAGCGCAGAATCCTTACCTGAACTCCAATTAAAAAAGGCTTTTTTCATTATGTAAAAATAAAAAGAACATGAGAATTATAAATGTTTCTATTATAATATTGGTTTAATCCTCTTTAAATCCTTTAGCAATTAACCATATCGGTAATACTAACTGAATAAACGCCATTGGCAACATTAGATTCATGCTGATACCTTTCCCAAAAATAGAAGCAATCATTTCAACAAACATTAAAACTGAAGCTATTATTCCAATTAGAGAGATTGCTTTCGGAACTAAATTAGCAACAAATAAAGTATAGTATAATACAAAAACTGGAAAACAAGAAGTTAATAGTGACATATAGTGGGTCCACCAGTGTTTTTCCGAAAATACTTTTTTTAGAGCATTTAAAGTATCAGTATTACTAATATCAGTAGAAATTTCGCTAAATTCTAATAATGAAAACACACTGCCATTATCAATAACAATTGCGATAAAATTTAATAAAGTAAATGCCAAATAAAGTCTAGCTAGATGGGCACTATATTTTTCAAAAACTTGGAATAACAACACCGCAATACCAATAGATATAATTCCACTCAACATATTTAGTATAGTAGAACTTACCAACTGACTTCGGTGAGTTAAAATTTCTTTTAAAAAATTTTCTGATGATAAAGGTGCTTGTAAAACTTGGTAAACCGTTACTCCTATAACAAAAATAAAAAGGAATAAGACACCAACAATTCTGGCAGTTTTTTGATTAGCTTTCATAATTGATCATTTGATTAATTAACCAGAAGACGAACTAGAAATCAAATCGTTACAACACGAACAAAATAAACTATTTACTTCTTTTTTGATTCATAGGAACTGGCCTCTCTTGCTTTACCGTTGGAACACCATGTAAATCAAAATCACCTGCATCAAAAATTTCAATATCGATGAACTCTCCTAGCTTGATATAATGGTCTCTTGCATCAACAATCACATCATTATCCACATCTGGCGAATCAAATTCGGTCCTACCGTAGTAATATTCACCATCCTTTCTATCAAACAAACAACGGAACGTTTTTCCTATTTTCTCTTGATTCAGTTCCCAAGAAATTTGGCTTTGCACTTCCATGATTTCATTAACACGACGGAACTTAACATCAGCAGGAACATCATCTTCTAAAACATAAGCTCCGGTATTTTCCTCGTGAGAATATTCAAAAGCTCCTAAACGCTCAAAACGCATCTCCTCAACCCAATCTTTCAACTCTTGAAATTGTTCTTCTGTTTCACCTGGATAACCAACAATTAAAGTCGTACGAATTGCCATATTTGGAACGTACTCTCTGAATTTCTTAATTAAATTTGTGGTTTTCTCATGAGTTGTACCACGTTTCATAGATTTTAAAATCTCTGTATTGATATGCTGTAATGGAATATCTAAATAATTACAAACCTTAGGTTCCTCTCTCATTACATCTAGCACATCCATTGGGAATCCTGTTGGAAAAGCATAATGTAAACGAATCCATTCAATTCCCTCAACTTTTACTAGCTCTTTTAATAAATCAGCTAATGCTCTTTTCTTGTAGATATCTAATCCGTAATATGTTAAATCTTGAGCGATTAACATAATTTCCTTAATTCCTGACTCAGCTAATTTTGTTGCTTCAATAACCAACTCTTCTATTGGAGTTGACTTGTGTTTTCCTCTCATTAAAGGAATAGCACAAAACGAACAAGGACGATCACAACCTTCAGCAATTTTCAAATAAGCGTAATGTTGTGGAGTTGTTGTTAATCTTTCTCCAATCAATTCATGCTTATAATCTGCTTCTAAAACCTTTAATAAATTAGGTAAGTCATGAGTCCCGAAGTATTGATCTACATTAGTGATTTCACTTTCTAAATCTGGCTTGTAACGTTCACTTAAACATCCTGTTACAAAAACTTTATCCACTTCACCCGCTTCTTTACGTTGCGCATAATGTAAAATTGTGTCAACACTTTCTTCTTTTGCTTTTCCAATAAAACCGCAAGTATTAATTACTACAATATTTCCATCGTCTTCTGGATCTTCGTGAACAACATTTTTGCCGTTGGCTTTAAGTTGTCCCATTAAAACTTCACTATCGTAAACGTTTTTAGAACATCCAAGAGTTACAACATTTATCTTATTTTGCTTTGTAGATTTAGTACGCATCTATCTGAATTTAAGGAGTACAAAATTACTGCTATTTCGTTAAAAATATTGGTATCTTGGTCAAAAATTAAACTTGAATATGAAAAAAAGACTTTCTTTTGTAATCTTCTTAATTTCTTTTTCTGTTTTTTCACAAAGTTATGTTGCTTTAGACACAACAGATTATATCAAAAGAGATATTTTCCTAAAAAAAATTGATAATGACTTTGAACTATTAGAAAAGCAAATAAAAAAGCGATATAAAGGAAAATTAAGAAAGGGTATCATTTCTTCATTTAATAGAATTCATAAGGATATCTCGAAAAACATAAAGAAAAAAAGGTTGGTATTTCATGATACTTTCACAAGCTATATTGACTCTTTATCTGATGTTATTATAAAAAACAATAAAGATTTAATTGATGAAAAAATCTATGTTTATGTTCATAAACAAAACTCTCCAAACGCATTAAGTCTAGGACGAGGGATAATACTCTTAAACATGGGATTATTCTCTTTATTAGAAAATGAGCAGCAACTAACTTCTGTATTAACTCACGAAATTGCTCATCAGCTTCTAAACCATACGGAGAATACAATTGTTTCTAGAGTAAAAACAGAAACCTCAAAGGAGAAAAAACAACAAGTAAAAAGAATCAAAAAAAAACGATATAGCACCCATTCTGAGGCTTTTTCTGTATTAAAGAATATCTTATACAATAACAGTAAAAATAGGAGAAAACAAGAAGTTAAAGCAGATTCGTTAGGATTTATATTATATAAAAACACTAAGCTATCATTTAATGAATACTTACAAACTTTACATTTATTAAAGAATTATGATTCGTTGCCAAATGTAAAAGTAGATTCAACAGTATATAGAAAATTCTTTGACTTACCTTCGCAACCTTTTAATAATGAATGGTTAACTGTAGAAGACTTTAAATCTTACAATTATGAGCATTATAACAGTAAAATCGACTCTGATTCTTTAAAATCGCATCCGGAATTGGATGAAAGAATAAAATATTTAAAAAAAACATTTTCTAATGATCTAGATTCTTCTAATAATTCAAGTCAACAGGCTAGTTCTAGTTTTGAAAAATTAAAAGAAATTGCAAATCAAGAAAGTATAATTAATCTTTTTTACAATGAAGCTTATGGTCTGAGTATCTACAGTATTTTAGCAAGGCTGGATGAAAATCCGGAGAATGCATATTATAAAAAATGGCTGGGTATTAACTTCAATAAGCTTTATGAAGCTAAGAAAAAGTATCAGTACAATAGACATGTTGATAAAATTGTACCAAATGAACAAGATAGAAGCTATCAGCAATTCCTGAGTTTTTTATGGAATTTAAGGCTAAATGAAATTAAGCACATTGCGGAATACTATATACCAAAAAAAAGCGAAGATTAATCTTCGCTTTTTTAAATTTATTAATAGTTTAATTTCTCCAGTCGTAACTGATCGTAATCAGAATCTTTATTGAGTTCTCTCAATAAAATATATCCTTCTTTAGCTACATATGGAATTATAAAATGATCTTCAGAAGACATTGGTATTTGTTCATGATTTAACTTTCCATCAATTATACTAACAATACCAAGCACCCAATTTTTCTTTTTACTATCACCTTCCATCTCTTTATGATCGTTATAAAAGAAAACAACTCCGTTTCCATTTTTTACTTGTTGAGAATATAGGTAATCTGAGAATGAGTACTTTGATAAATCTTTTTCAATTTTATCTAAACTCTTTAAATTAAAATCTTTGTCAAAATTAAGAATAACAAAATCGGCAGTTCTATAACTCGTTGTTCCAAACAACCCTTTGTTAGGTTTACGTTTTTCGGTTAAAATTGAAATAGATCCATTTTTAAACACGTAAAAGTTCTTCGCTATTAACCTAAAGCCATCTTTTGTTTTTCCTTTTTTATCTATTTCTATAAAATCACTCGCCTGATTCCAGAAAAAATATTTTTTTGAAAGTTCATTTCCTTTTTTATCCAATTCTATTCTAAAAACTCCAATTGCTTTTTCTGAATCATATCCTTTTCTGTGAAATGGACTCATTTTACCAACAATAACATATCTATCTCCTAAATCCTCCATATTAAACATATGATTAGCTTTAGAATTTTCATTTTCCAATTCGTATTTAAAAATTTCTTCACCTGTCTGAGGGTCTAAACTATAAATTGTAATCTTCCTGTTTTTGGTATTAGTAAATGAATAAATGATGTTGTTGTCGTCAATAATCTCATTAATTTTAATTCCTTTTAGTTCCTCTTTATTTGCTGTATGCTCCCATTTTTTATTTCTATCTATATCATACATTCTCATGGTTTGAGGTAACTTAAATCCAACGTAAGAAACAAGAAAATCATTAAGTAAAAATCCAGATTCGGTTGCAACAGGATAAACTACTCTATTTTTTCGGATTGTTCTTAAAAACTTTTTATTTGGTCTTTCTCCGTTTACAAGTACCTTTTCATCATTAAAATAAAATGGTTCTGAAACTTTGTTGTCCTCCAAATTTATTGTTCTAAAAGTATTATATACACTATAATATTCAATCGGACTAGGGCTAAAATGGGTAACTGTTATAAGGATTTTGTTTTTTACCTTTTTGATTGCTCCAAATCTAGTAGAAACACCTCGGTAATCTTTTTCATTAAATTCTCCGTTTGCAACTTTATTCAAATTCTTATCTAGAATTACATATTCATATTTAGAATGAGTCTTATCTACATCACCTAATTTAGACACAATGAAATATCCATAAATCGTTCCGTCAGATTCCTTTATAGAGGTAAATTTGATTAATTCTCCAGATGCTAATTCTGAAATATCAGAGATTTGAGATGATAAGCTAAAGCTCAATAAAAATGATAGTAGTAAAAGTTTTATCCTCATGTTTTAATAAAAATTATTTTTAAAATATAATCGAGATAAAAGTATCTAATTTTATTGATAGTTTGCAGGTAATTTTCTAACATGTGTTAATTTTTCAAAGAATAACCCTAATGATAATAAATCAAACTCTGATTTAGGTTTACCAATGAAAGTCAAGCTAATAGGTTCTCCAGTTTCTTTATATCCCATAGGAATCGTAAGATTTGGATATTCTGCAACAGCTGAATACGCTGCATGATAATTATTTATTGAAAGAATTACATCCAATTTTTCCTCCTCGAAAGCCTTAAAAAACTCAATTCCTTCTTTATTAAGACGTTCTTTTATTACAGCTAATTGTTCAACGGTAGTAGTGTCTTTTATAATTCCTTCAAATAATTGTTGACCATATGGTGCTCTTTTTAATGAATCTTGTTGATTGTACGTCACAATATCTGAAACAGTCGAAACTTCCATGTTCTTACCTTCTAAATATCTAGATAAATCATGTTTCATATCGATATTAAGTAAGGTTAAGAAACCTGACAAACTTGTTTGTTCTGGTGCTATTTCAATTACATTTCCTAAATCCTGAAGCATGTGAACCGTCTTATTATAAATTGAATCTGCCAATAGAGACTTTAACACTCCGATTCTTTTAGCTTTAAAATTTGCAGGAATTAACTCTTCAACTGATTCAATTGACTTTGACTTTGCATCATTTTCATCTGCTCCTAGCAATGCCTTGAACAAAATATAGTTATCCAGAACATTTTTTGTCATTGGACCTGGTGTATCTAACGTACTTGATATTGGTACAATTCCACTTCTACTTAATAATCCGATGGTTGGTTTTAATCCAACTACTGAATTTTGACTTGAGGGTGAAGTAATCGAACCAGCAGTTTCTGTTCCAATAGTGGCAACTGCATAATTTACTGCTGTGGCAACACCACTTCCAGAACTCGAACCTCCAGTCTCAAATTCTTTTCGTCCATAAGGATTTAACGTTTGTCCTCCTATTGCACTATAGCCAAGAGGACAACCAGAACAAAAGTAATACGCCCATTCGCTTAGGTTTACCTTTCCTAAAATTAAAGCTCCGTTTTGCTTTAGTCTATTTACAATAAAAGCGTCATCAGGATTATTATTTTTCAATACCTCTGCTCCTGCTGTCGTATTCATTCCAGAAGTATTAATATTATCCTTTAATAAAATTGGCATTCCGAAGATAGATTGGTTATTCACATCGGTCTTTTGAGATAATTTGTCTTTCTCTCTTGCTTCATTTACAACATTTGGATTCAAACTTATAATAGCATTTAAATACTTAGTTGAATCGCTTTCAAATTTTCTAATTCTATATAAATAAAATAAAGTCAACTTTTCATAATTTAATTTCCCTTCTTTTATAGACTTCTGAATTGTTGGAATTGACTTCTCTAAAACCAAAGGCTTAATTGTTAAATAATCACTTTCAGAAAATTGCGATAAATCCTTTTGAAACGGTTTAAAAACTTCATTCATATCTAAATATTTAGATTGAAGTAGCTTAAACTTCATACGTGGATTTTGATGTTCTTGCTGACTTTTAAGCTCAGCTGTTTCATCATATTTTTTGAAATAGTTTATCTCTTTTTCTTCTTTTTTACAACCTATAAAGATGAGGGTAACGAATATAATTAAGACTTTTTTCACGATAATAGTTTTATTTGAATCCTTGATTTTCAAAGATAAAAATAAAAAAGCTCCTTAAAAAGGAGCTTCATATTCTATTATTTCTAGTTATATTACTTGAAGAAACTATCAACGAATTCGAATTTATTAAATACCTGTAAATCGTCAATTCCTTCACCAACTCCAATATATTTAACAGGGATTTGGAACTGATCTGAAATACCAATTACAACTCCTCCTTTTGCAGTACCATCTAATTTAGTAACGGCTAAAGAAGTAACTTCAGTTGCTTTTGTAAATTGTTTTGCTTGCTCAAAAGCGTTCTGACCAGTAGACCCATCTAAAACTAATAATACATCGTGCGGAGCATCTCCAACAACTTTCTGCATTACCCTTTTAATTTTAGAAAGCTCATTCATTAAGTTTACTTTATTATGTAAACGACCAGCGGTATCAATGATGATGACATCTGCATCTTGATTGATTCCAGACTGTAATGTATCGAATGCCACGGATGCAGGATCAGAACCCATTTCCTGACGAATAATTGGCACATCAACTCTATCTGCCCAAACTTGTAGCTGATCAATTGCAGCTGCTCTAAACGTATCAGCAGCTCCTAAAACCACTTTTAAACCTTTTTTCTTAAACTGAGAAGCAAGTTTTCCAATAGTTGTAGTTTTACCAACTCCATTTACACCAACAACCATTAATACATAAGGTTTTTTATTCTCTGGAATTGTAAAATCAGTTTCGTTACCTACATTTGTTTCTGATAATAAACCAGCAATTTCTTCACGAAGAATTTGATTCAACTCTTCCGTTCCTAAATATTTGTCGCGTGCAACACGCTCTTCAATTCTATCGATTATTTTTAATGTGGTATTTACACCTACGTCAGATGACACTAAAACCTCTTCCAAATTATCTAAAACATCATCATCAACTTTAGATTTTCCTGCAACTGCTTTAGATAGTTTAGAGAAAAAACTGTCTTTAGATTTTTCTAATCCTTTATCTAATGTTTCTTTTTTCTCTTTGGAAAATATTTTTTTAAAAAAACTCATAATCAGCAATTAATATCTGGTTAGTTAGGTGTTAAAAATTGTACCAACTCAGCAATCACAGCCAAAATGTCATTAAAAAACAACTTGGACAAATTTAACATTCAAAATTACAGTATTTTGGCGTATAAAAAAAGCTACTTTCACGAATGAAAGTAGCTTTTCTTTAAACTGTATACAAGAATTACTTTTTTGCTAAAAAGTCATTCACGCTATCTGGATCCATAATAGCTTCAACGAAAGTATAAGCACCTGATTTAGGAGACTTCACCATCTTGATAGCTTTAGTTAATCTTTTCGAACCTGTTTGTAAAGTTGCTACTGATTTCTTTGCCATTTTATATAAAATTTACGCCGTAGCTTATTATTTAATTTCTTTATGAACTGTCATCTTCTTCAAGATTGGATTAAATTTCTTTAATTCCATTCTATCCGGAGTATTCTTTTTATTCTTAGTTGTAATATAACGAGAAGTTCCTGGTTGACCAGAAGCTTTGTGCTCAGTACACTCTAAAATAACCTGAACTCTATTTCCTTTTTTTGCCATCTCTGTATAACTTTATCTAGTAGTAATTACTTTGTTAAGAAACCTTTTTCTCTTGCTTCTTTGATTACAGCAGTAATTCCTTTCTTGTTAATATTTTTTAATGCAGAAGCAGATACTTTTAATGTAATCCAATTATCCTCTTCTGGAATATAAAAACGCTTAGTCATTAAATTAGCGTTGAATTTTCTTTTTGTTCTATTTAAAGCGTGAGATACATTGTTACCTACCATCGCTTTTTTTCCTGTTAATTCACAAACTCTAGACATCTTCTTGACAGTTTTTGGTGTTATTTCTAAACGAGGTGCAAATATACGTATTTTTCACCAAATAAAACAAAATATATTTACGTTAATTTTTCATATTCTTTCTCAGAATCAATTCTAAAGCTTTATTAACGGTTTTATTAATGACTTTTTCTCTTGGTTTTCCAAAGTTATACTCATGAACTTCCGCCCCATTTTCATCAGCTATCCCAATATATACAAGTCCGACATCTTTATCATTATGGTCGGTTGTTGGTCCAGCATTTCCTGTAATAGATATTGCTAAATCAGTATTCACTTTTTTTCTAGCATTAATCGCCATCAATTCAGCTACCTCTTTACTTACAACACTATATTTATTTATAAGAGACATAGGAACATCCAGTAATTGCTCTTTTAATTGAGATGTATAAACCACAAAACCTCCTTTAAAATAAGCAGACGAACCAGGAACTGACACTAAAGTTGAAGCAATTTTCCCTCCTGTCATACTTTCTGCCGTACAAATCGTCAACTCTTTTGACTTTAAAAATTTACCAACTTGGCTTTCAATAGTACCCTCATCTTCATATCCGACAAAAATATCATCCACTAAAACTAATAGTTCATTCACCTTTTTAAGTAACATCTTTCTCAATTCTTCCAGATTAGCACCTTTTGCACTTAAGCGTAATCTTACTTTTCCAAAAGAAGGCAAATATGCTAGTTTTATATTATGCGGTAAATTATTTTCAAAATCCTCTATTCTCTCAGCTATAACACTTTCACCTTGACCGTATGTTAATATGGTCTTATGAAGTATATATGGCAAGTCAAATTCCTCTTGTAATTTTGGTAATACTTCATAAGTCATTAAACCTCTCATTTCATAAGGAACGCCAGGTAAAGAAACAAATACTGTTTCTTTTTGATTAAACCACATTCCAGGAGCAGTTCCTAAACGATTCATTAATAATGTTGCTTTTGAAGGTAATTCTGCCTGGTATTTTTGAACCTCGTTAAAAGGGTGGTTGAATTTTTTAAAAAGAAACTTAATATTATCAATTACTTCAGGATAAGTAATTACTTCTTCATCATTAAAATATTCGGCAATAGTTTTTTTTGTGATATCATCTTTTGTAGGACCCAAACCTCCTGTAATGATAATTATATCAACTCTATCATGTGCTTCTTTTAATGCATTTAATATATGTTGTCTTTCATCTTGAATTGAAGTTATTTGATAAACGGACACTCCTATCTTATTTAACTCTTTGCTAATCCATTGAGAGTTTGTGTCAACAATTTGTCCAATTAGGATTTCATCTCCAATGGTGATAATTTCAGCATTCATATACTACTCTTTATTTCCAATTTGATCAATTGTATCGTCTATTTCAGGTTTTTCATTTTCCCATTTCTTTTCTAAAAACATATATAAAAGATAACAACTAAGACCACCAATAGGAACTTCTATTAATGCAAGACTAAACCTATTTGTTGTTTCTAACCAGTTGGAATCGTTTGCTATTAAAATCACAGCTAAAATAACTCCAAATAGAAAAGTTGCTAAAAAGTATGCACCTACTCCTAAAAAAGCTATTCCCCATTTATTCTTCTCATAGTTTTCAGCAAGCTTATAAAATGTCTTTCCTATAAATACTAGTAGTATTATTCCTATCATAATTATTAATTTTAATTCTTTCCTATTTCTTCTATTTTATTTGGTTTGTTTAATTTTCTCTCAATCAATTTGTATAGAATTGATACTATTACTATTGAAAACGGAACTGAGAAGCAACTTACTATAATTGAATTTGAATGATTAAATTTCAATCCAACATTTAAAAAAAATATTATTATGACAGATGAAATAAAATAAACAGATAGAAAAGATAGAACTCCAATTCCTATATACAAAAACGGATTTCGATAAAATTTTTGAGAAAGCTTTAAAAAATGATACCCAACAAACAATACTCCTATTATAATTATTAATTCCATTCTTTATTCTTTTCCAATTTCATCAATCGCCTCTTCTGCATCGATATTCATTTTCTTTAACCATTTTTTTTCAAGCAAATAATGAATTAGCACAACTACGAATACACCAACAAAAAAAGCAACCAATCGGTGAGTAGCTCTACCAATATTACTTGACACAAAATGAGAAAACACATAAAGCATTGCATTCAAAAGAACAACCAAAATAAAAGTTCCTAATCCGAGAAACACATATAATACTGTGCTTTTTTTATACTTTTTAGCTAAACTGTAAAAAGCCCAACTTATTGTTATAAGAATAATGACAAGTAATACTGAAGTTAAATTCATTTTACTTTTATTTCGAATGCTTTCCTTCCTTCAATAACGCCAGTTAACACATCATTTTCTACTACTTTTCCAACTCCTGCAGGAGTTCCTGTAAAAATTATATCTCCTTTTTTTAGCATAAAAAACTGAGAAACATAACTAACTAATTCATCAACTTTCCAAAGCATAGATTTTGTATTCCCGTCTTGAACTACTTCTCCATTTTTATGCAGTTGAAAAGATAAGTTTTCTAAATCAAATTCCTCTTTTGGGTAAAACTCCCCAATAATTGCACTTCCATCAAAAGCTTTTGCTTTTTCCCATGGTAATCCTTTAGCTTTACATTCAGATTGAACATCACGAGCAGTAAAATCAATACCTAATCCCACTGTATCGTAATACTTATGAGCAAATTTTGTTGAAATATGCTTTCCTACCTTATTAATTTTAACCAACACTTCTACTTCATAGTGAACATCATTAGAAAATGGTGGTATAAAAAATGGATTTCTCTTTGGTAAGATTGCAGAATCAGGTTTCATGAAAACAACAGGATTCTCTGGTTTTTCATTTGCCAATTCTTCTATATGTTTTGCGTAATTACGCCCAATACAAATTATTTTCATTTTTTATCAGTTAACAGTTATCCATCATGAGTTATCAGTTGCTTAACAAAACGACCATACTCTAGAGTATTATAATATAACTCTTAAAACTTCATCTATTCTCTTTATACTTTTGACTTTAATCTTACTCGCTATTCCCCCGACTCAGGAAAAACAATTGCTCTGTTGTCGGAAACAATAATTTGATGTTGTAAATGACACTTTACAGCTTTTGCTAAAACCAATCGTTCGATATCGGCACCGATTCCTTTTAATGTTTTCGGTGTACTTTCATGAGTAATTCGTTCAACATCTTGCTCAATAATTGGACCTTCATCTAAATCAACAGTTGCATAATGTGCAGTTGCTCCAATTAGCTTTACTCCTCGCTCATAAGCTCTTTGATACGGATTTGCTCCTTGAAAAGCTGGCAAAAACGAGTGATGAATATTAATAATTCTTTGAGGATACCTATTTATAAAATCTTCAGAAAGGATTTGCATGTAACGAGCCATTACAATTAAATCTACATTATACTTAGTTAATAAATCGGTAACCTGTGCTTCTTGTTCCTTTTTTGTTTCCTTAGTTATTGGTAAATGATAATAAGGTATATTGAACATATCAGCAATCGGTTTTAACTTATTATGATTACTTATAATCAAACTAATATTGCAATCAAGTATTCCTTCTCGTTGTCTTTCTAACAAATCATATAAACAATGACTTGTATGCGAAACCATAATTGCCACATTCTGTTTTTCTTTTCCGTAATGAACCGACCAAGTACAGCTTAGAGAAGTTGCTAATTTTAAGAACTTCTCTTCCAATTCTTTTTTAGAAATACTTGCGTCTTCTGCGTCTAAGCGAATACGCATATAATAGCGATCGGCAATTGCATTTACATATTGCTGACAGCTTAAAATATTAAAACCTTGTTCATAAAAAAATGTTGTGAACTTGGCTACTAAACCTTTTTGATCAGGACATTTAATTAAAAATGTAACTACTTGTGATTGCATTAGAAATTCTTAGATGAGTTTATACTTTACATAGCAAAATGGATTCCTCTCTATGGAATCCATTTTTTATCAAAATTTGGTTTTCTCTTTTCTAAGAAAGCATCTCTTCCTTCTTTTGCTTCATCTGTCATGTAAGCTAAACGAGTTGCTTCTCCGGCAAAAACTTGTTGTCCAACCATTCCATCATCAGTTAAATTCATAGCGAACTTCAACATTTTAATAGAAGTTGGAGATTTTGCTAAAATTTCTTGTGCCCACTGATAAGCAGTATCTTCTAATTCATCGTGTGGAATCACGGCATTTACCATTCCCATTTCATAGGCCTCTTGAGCAGAATAATTTCTACCTAAGAAAAATATTTCTCTTGCTTTTTTCTGCCCAACCATTTTTGCTAAATAAGCAGAACCATATCCTCCGTCAAATGAAGTTACATCAGCATCAGTTTGTTTGAAAATAGCATTTTCTTTACTCGCTAAAGTTAAGTCACAAGTTACATGTAAACTGTGACCTCCACCAACAGCCCAACCTGGCACAACTGCTATTACTGCTTTTGGCATAAAACGAATTAATCGTTGTACCTCTAAGATATTTAATCTGTGGTAACCATCTTGACCAACATACCCTTGATGTCCTCTTGCTTTTTGATCTCCACCAGAGCAAAAACTCCAAATTCCATCTTTAGTTGAAGGCCCTTCAGCAGACAATAAAACTACTCCAATCGAAGTGTCTTCATGTGCATCATGAAATGCATCTAATAATTCACTAGTTGTATGTGGACGAAATGCGTTCCTTACGTTTGGTCTGTTAAATGCAATTCTAGCAACACCATTACACTTCTTATAAGTAATGTCTGTATACTCTTTTGCAGTTTTCCAGTCTATGTTCATCATAATTTGAAAAAAAAATCGTTATTTAGGAAAACAAAAATAGTATATTATACTTTAGCATTTTTATAAGGTAAACCCCAAACAAACAATTATCGATGAGAAATTTAATATTAGCAGCTTTTTTACTTATCAACTCAGTAGCCTTTGCTCAAAAAATTTTTAACAAAAAAGTGAGTTCTATTCAGTTTAATGCTGATCGTGACATCAAGTTGTATTTACCTGAGGGGCACGAAACTGACACCATTAGAAAATATCCTGTAGCTATTGTTTTAAATAACGATTACTTATTCGATATTTATTTAGGTAACTCAAAAATATATGCTGCTGCAGATTTAACTCCAAAACAAATTGTAGTTGGGCTCGATGTTGATTTTGGAAGAAATAAAGATGTTTCTACAGTAGGAAAAAGTGGAGGATTAACCGATCAAAGTAAAAAGTTTTACAATTACATAAAAAGTGAACTTATACCTTATTTAGAGGCAAACTACAAAACTTCTCCATATTTAACTATTGTAGGAGATGGTGATGCGGCTAACTTTTTATTGCATTTCTTAAAAGAACAAAAACCTATTTTTAATGCTTACGTTTGTATTTCACCAATGCTTACAGACCAGAGTATTCGCTTATTAACCACTTATAATTTAAAACGTTTAGATGATCTTGATAATCAGTTTTATTTATACATGAGTTCTAACGCGTTTGAAAAACAAGAACGTAAGGATTTGTTTGAGCAAGCAAAAAAGGGATTAGAATCTTTAGAATTAAAAAACTTGCATTTAGCGTTCAAAGATTATAAAGATGTACCAAACAAACCTGCTGCAATTGTAAAAGCCCCAACAGATATTTTCAGTACAATTTTTGAATTATATCCAAGAATTTCGAAAGAAGAATATGATAAAAAAATTAAAGATTTAGATCCGCTAGAAGCAATAAAGTATTTAGAATCAAAATATATTGAAATCGAATACTTATATGGAACAAACTTAAATGTTCGTTTTGAAGATATTTATGCTATTGAAGGTATTGTAATGGACAGACAAGATGGAGATTATCTTAGAGTTCTTGGAGACTTTGTGATGATAAAACATCCTGAATCTCACTTAGGAGAGTACTATGTTGGTAAATATCATGAGTTAGGAAAAGATTACGAACAAGCACTATTCTACTATAAAGAAGCTTATGGTAAAATGGAATTATCTGATCCAAACGCGGAATTATTTTATGAAAATATTATTCGCATGGAAAGCGCTATAAAAAATGCTCCAAAAGAAGAACCTTTAGAAGAGTTACCTGAAGAAGATGAAGAAAATGATGATGAAAATCCAGATGAAGAAGACGAAGAAAAAGATGATGAATAAAAAAAGCTAGTTTTTATTTAACTAGCTCTATTCTATCTGACTTAAGAAGTATTTTTTTCTCTTTATATAAAGTACCAATTGCTCTTTTGAAAGCTTTTTTACTTAACTGCAAATGAAATTTAATAGATTCAGGAGAGCTTTTGTCTGTTAATAACAAAAATCCTTTTTCGTTTAACTTTTGAAGAACCTTATCAACGTCTTCATCGATTACGTTTCTAAAACCTTGAGGCCTTAAAGAAACGTCAATCTTTTCATCTTCTCTGATTTTCTTAATATATCCATCAATACGCATACCTTCTTCTAATTCGGTGAAAACTTCGTTAGAATACAATAAACCTTCATAAGTTTCTTCAATTAAAACAGTATACCCTAAAGCAGTTCTAACTCCTATAATTAATGCTACCTTATCTCCTTCTTTAAATTCCATTGTTATAAACTTTTAAAATATGCTGTTAAAATTTGATCGTTAATTTCTGATGGTGTAAAAACCTCTAAAATTTTAGGTTTCTCACTTTCCTGATAAAAATGAATTAAATTCTCACTTAATTCATCCATTGTATTTGCTGTAAGATACTCAAAGTTAAACATCTCAGCTAAATGATTCGCTGTTAATTGATGCGGAGTTTCAAAATACTGGAGCGCATTGGTCGATTTCGGTCCTGGAATAATTTTAAAAATTCCTCCTCCTGAGTTATTAATTATAATGATTCGAAAACTTTTAGGAATGTAAGAGTTCCACAAAGCATTACTATCGTAAAAGAAACTCAAATCTCCAGTCAACAAAGTTGTTTCTTTTTTTGCTGCGTATGCCGCTCCAATTGCGGTTGATGTACTTCCATCTATTCCACTAGTTCCTCTATTACAATAACAAGTAAAAGTTGGACTCACATCAAACAACTGCGCATAACGAATTAACGAACTATTACTTATTTGCAACTGAGAATTATTAGGAATTGTCTCTAAAATTTCCTCTACAACCTTTAAATCAGAATATTCTGCGGAATCCATAAAAGTCTTATGATTCTTATTTCTTGAATACTTCTCATTTAACCAAAACTCTTTATATTCAGAATCTTTTGATTTCAAAAATTCTTTAATAGTATCAAAAAAATCAACTGGTTTTTTCTGAATAAATTCTGACAAACAAAAATAGGTATCCATCTTTGTTTGTTCATCTATATGCCAATGATGAGCTGGTTGAAACTTTCGCAAAAATTGTTTAATCCTTTTTGAAACAACCATTCCTCCGAAAGTCACTAACAAATCTGGTTGTAACTTTTGAAAACCCGATTCATCTAATTTTGAAATTAGTTTATCAATCGAGTTAATATTTTTCTCGTGATGAAGATTTGAAGTCGTTTCAGTCAATATTAAAACGGACGGATCTTCATTCAATTTATTAATTAGATTTTGCGTTTTTTCGCATGTATCATGAACGCCGATTAAAACTAACTTTCTATTTGCTTGGTTCCATATTTCTGAGAGTTTAACTGCATCTACATTTCTTTCCTCCCTAATGATTTCATTTTGCCCGAAATCAAAAGATTCTAAAACATCAACAGTTTTATAAATAGGTTCATTAAATGGAACATTGATATGTACAGGACCAGAATTTAAGAAACTTTCCTGTATGGCTTTCATCACTTCAGATTTATTAAAACTTAACTCTCTTTCATCTTCAACTAAATTTGCTGAATATAAAATGTGATTTTGAAAAACATTCTCTTGACGAATTGTTTGTCCATCTCCAATATCAATTAAATGCTTTGGTCTATCAGCTGTAATTACTAGTAACGGAATCTTACTATAAAATGCTTCCGCAATTGCAGGGTAATAGTTAAGTAATGCAGAACCAGAAGTACAAACAACTGCAACTGGTTTTTTAGTTTGCTGTGCCATTCCTAATGCGAAAAAAGCAGCCGCTCTCTCATCAACAACACTAAACGTTTCAATTTCATTTACATTCGCAAAACCGATAGTTAAAGGTGCGTTTCTAGAACCTGGAGAAATCACAACTTTATCAATATTATAATACTGACAAGCGGAAATGACTAATTGTGCAAGTTGTTTTTTTGGATACATCAGTCTGCAAAAATATCACTAAAAAAGAAAATCCACACTATACGTGTGGACTTCTTATATATTTATATTGATTATATTTTAGTTTCCTTTTTTATAATCAGCTAAAAACTTCTCTAAACCAATATCGGTTAAAGGGTGTTTCAATAATCCTGTAATTGCAGATAAAGGACCTGTCATTACATCGGCTCCAATTTTAGCACAATCAATTACGTGCATTGTGTGACGTACAGAAGCTGCTAAGATTTCAGTTTCGAACATATAGTTATCGTATATATGACGAATCTCAGAAATTAAGTTTAAACCATCTGTAGAAATATCATCTAAACGACCAATAAATGGAGAAACATACGTTGCACCAGCCTTAGCTGCTAATAAAGCTTGACCTGCAGAAAAAACTAACGTTACGTTCGTTTTAATTCCTTTATCAGAAAAATACTTACAAGCTTTTACTCCATCAGCAATCATTGGTAATTTCACAACAATTTGAGGATGTAAAGCTGCTAATGCTTCACCTTCTTTAACCATTCCTTCGAAATCAGTAGAAATCACCTCTGCAGAAACATCTCCATCAACTATCTCACAGATTGATTTGTAGTGGTTTTTAATATTTTCCTCTCCCGTAATTCCCTCTTTAGCCATTAAAGATGGATTTGTTGTTACTCCGTCTAAAATTCCTAAAGCCTGAGCTTCACGGATTTGTTCTAAGTTAGCCGTATCAATAAAAAACTTCATTTGATTTTTGTTTTACTGTTGTGTTATTTTCTACAAAACTAATGTTTTATAATTAGTTTATATTTGAGCTTGTAAAAAATGTTTGGATTTTTATATGAATAAATTCGAAAGACGTTTAAAAGGCTACTACAAGTACAAAAAAAGATTGCAAAATTACAACCGTCAAGAGGATAATTATTACATATTAAAAACAACAGGAAAGCCTTGTAGCTGTTTTCTTTGTAGTCCTAAAGCAGAGAAAAACAAATACAAGCTTTCAAAGCAAAAAGGCATCATTCTATAACGTTTTAGTAATTACTTCGGTTAACACCCGACATATTACATTCGTAAGAATTACTTTTACTGTACTAAATTTCTTTTATGAAACTTTCAAATGTAAAACTTGTTGTTACCGATATGGATGGAACTTTGTTGAATTCTAACCATGAAGTAAGTGAGCGATTTTTCAATGTATTTGAAGAACTAAAGAAACATGATATTATTTTTGTTGCTGCCAGTGGTAGACAATTAAATAGTATTTCAGAAAAACTAGCTCCGATTAAGGATGAAATTTTGATAGTTGCTGAGAACGGTGGTATTGCCACAAGGAAAGAAGAACTACTTTTATCTACAGCTATCGAGTCAAAAAATTTAGAGAAAATTAATAGCGCTCTACAAAAAATTGACAATGTAAACGCTGTTTATTGCACTAAAGATAGAGCTTACACCAATAGCAATTCCGAAACTCTTTTAGATCTACTAGCAGAATATTACAACAACCACAAGCAAATAATTTCTTCTGATGAAATAAAGTTTCCAATTTACAAAGTTGCTTTATTTCATGAAATAAGCTCTGAAAAATATATTTACCCACATGTTCAACATTTAGAAAATGAGTTTAAAGTAAAAGTATCCGCAAACCATTGGGTAGATATTTCCGAAAACAATGCTAATAAAGGACACGCTATTGAACTTATTCAAAACATGTACAATATTAAACCTGAAGAGACATTAGTTTTTGGTGATTACAATAATGATATTGAAATGCTCAAAAAAGCGCATTTTAGCTACGCCATGGAAAATGCACATCCTTTAGTAAAGAAAACTGCAAACTTCATAACCAAAAACAACAATGAATTTGGGGTTGAAACTATTTTAGAAAATTTAATTTCTGAAAAGACTCGTTAAAATCTAGAGTTTATAATGATTCATGATTAATTTTTCATAAACTCTATCTGGCAAAGCTCTCTTTAAAAAAACAGAAAAACGCTCCATAAAAGCACCTACTTTATAATGTAATTTAGGCTTTTTTGTATTGATTATTTTATGAACGAGCTTAGCGATAATAACTGGGTTCATTCCCTCATCCACATAGTCATCCGATACTTGAAGGTTTTTACTATAAGAATCTTTATACGGTGAATCTTCAAAAACTGGTGTGTAGTATCTACCAGCAGAAATACTTGTAGCGAAACTTCCTGGGGCAATACTAGTTACATTTACACCAAAATTTTTCACTTCCATACTTAATGATTCCGTCAATAATTCGAAAGCTCCTTTACTCGCAGAATAGGCACTTCTAAAAGGCAAACCTGAATAGGCAGCCAGTGATGTAATATTGATAATTAATCCACTTTTTTGGTTTCTCATGTGTGGTAGCACTTTCTTCATAACATCTATTGGCCCGAAGAAATTAGTATTAAATCCTGCTTTTAATTCATCCATTGGAATATCTTCCATAGCTCCCATTAAACCTCTTCCAGCATTGTTAATCAATACATCTATTCTACCTTCGTTATTAATAACTTCACTTACGGCATCAGTAATGGAAGCCACATTAAGTACATCTAAAGAAATCATCGAAAAAGTAACATCTTTAACCTTTTTCGGGTTTCTACTAGTACCATAAACAATGTAACCATTTGAATGCAAATATTCTGCAATTGCCTTACCAATTCCTGAAGAAGCTCCAGTTATTAAAATTACTTTAGACATTTGTTAGTTTTTAAAGATTTGGTGAAAAATTGAGCTGAATAAAAAGATATGTGATATCTAGAAAAAAAAAGAATTATTCAATAAAATTTCGCCTCAAAAGTCTATAAACAAAGCTTTTTTTCCAAATTTTTTCGTTAAAGATTTTGAGGTCTTTCAAAAATAAGCTAATTTCGGTACTTTAAACATAATTTATTTTACCCCAAAATATAGTAAATCATGAAAAGATTGTTTCTGTTAGCTGTAAGTGTATTGATATTTACTGCTTGTGGTGATAAACCAAAACCTAAGGATTATGCTGTAATTTCTGGTGAGGCCCAGAATTTCAGAAAAAGAAACATAACCTTAATAGGTTATAATTTCGAAAAAGACATCAAATTTGATAGAAAAACTAAGACTTTCTCTGACACTTTAAAAAACTTAATACCTGGACACTATACTTTAAAAGTTGGTAAAAGACCTGTAAACGTTTATTTGACTTCAGTGGAAGACTTAAAAATAATAGTTGACGCAAAAAAACGTACGGAAGATCCTGTATTTGAAGGACCAAACGCCAATATTAACAATTATTTAACTGAGCGTTACAAAAAGTTCGGACTTATCTTAGGAAATGCTAATAAATTATTCTCGTTACCAGAGGATGAGTTTTTAAGTAAAATGGATGAGTATAAAACTGAGTTAGAAGAATTAGCTGAGTCGTCTCAATTACCTGCAGATTATTTAGAGAAAGAAAAGAGAAATATTTTTTATGAATTTGCAAGAAATATAAACAACTACCAGCCATACCATAGAATTTTATATGGAGATGAAGAATTTGAAGTTTCAGATAGTTTCCCTAGCAATATTTTAGATGATATTGACTTTAATAGTAGTGTAGACTACTTAAATTCATATTCGTATAGAACTTTATTGAAGGAATTCTTAGATAAAAAAGCTAACAAAAGAAAGCCTAAAGATGGAGACTTCGATTTGACTTACTTAGAAACTGTACATACGGAAGTTGTAGATACATTAATTAAGAACGATTTAATTCATCAAGCTGCCGTTAGACAAATAACAACAACGACAAATTTAAAAGAATACTACAAAAAGTTTATGGGGTATTCTACTAACGAGGCAAACAAGAAGGAAATTAAAGATTTATATGACAAGTTAAAGTTAACAGCAAAAGGTCAGCCTTCTCCTAAATTTACTGATTTAGAGAATTACAGTGGAGGAACAACTTCTTTAGATGATTTAATCGGTAAAGGAAAATATGTTTACATCGATGTTTGGGCTACATGGTGTGGTTTCTGTAAAAAAGAAATTCCTTTATTAAAAAGACTTGAGCAACAATATCATGGTAAAAACATTGAGTTTGTTAGTATCAGTGTTGACAAGGCTAATTTAAAAGATAAATGGAAACAAACAATTGTAGACAGAGAAATGACCGGAGTTCAATTGTTCGCTGGAAAAACACAAGATGAGCTTGATTTCACGAAAAATTACTTAATTAAAGGGTTACCTAGATTTATATTAATCGATCCTGATGGTAATATTGTGAATGCTAATGCTCCAAGACCTAGTGATGGTGACAAATTAGTTGATATTTTTGATGAATTAGAAATTTAATCAACATCTATTATAACAATAAAAAAAAGCTCAGTTTCGAAACTGAGCTTTTTTTATTATTGTTGAAATTTACAAAGAAGTCCTTTTTTAAAACCTGTTGTCTCCATCCAATAAATCTCCTAATCCACCCAAAATACTTCCTTCTCCTTTACTTTTACCTCCGCTCGGTATAGAAGATAAAACTCTTCCCGCTAATCGACTAAAAGGCAATGATTGAATAAACACAGTTCCTGGCCCTTGAAGCTTAGCAAAGAAAAGACCTTCCCCTCCAAAAATTGTGTTCTTTATACCTCCAACAAACTCAATATCATAATCAACATCTTTGGTAAACCCTACTATACAACCTGTATCCACTTTTAAAACTTCACCAGGCTTTAAAACTTTTTTTGCCATTGTTCCTCCTGCATGAATAAAACCTAAACCATCACCTTCCATTTTTTGCATTATGAAACCCTCTCCTCCAAACAAACCTCTTCCTAACTTTTTAGAAAATTCTATTCCTATCGAAACTCCTTTTGCAGCACATAAAAAAGCATCCTTTTGACAGATAAATTTACCTCCGTATTCAGTTAAATCGATTGGAATAATCTTTCCAGGATATGGTGACGCAAAGGAAACTTGTTTTTTACCATGACCTATGTTTGTAAAAACGGTCATAAATAAACTTTCTCCAGTTAATATTCTCTTCCCTGCAGAAAATATCTTTCCTAATAATCCTTTCTCTTGATTAGAACCATCTCCAAAGATTGTGTTCATTTTGACATCGGTATCCATCATCATAAAACTTCCACTCTCGGCAACTACACCTTCTTCCGGATCCAATTCAATTTCTACATACTGCATTTCCTCACCGTAAATTCTATAATCGATTTCATTTGCTCGTTGTTCTAGAAACATAATTTTAGTTTTTATTTGATTAGACTAAAGATTTTACTTTTTGTTACGCTTTTACTTTTAGACTCCACTCAAACTGAAACTTCGAAACCGAAATTCCATCTTCGTTAATACCTTCTGATTTCAATACTACGGTTTGTCCCTCACCAGTCGTAACAGCTTTTTGAATTGCTATATCTATTTCTCTTCCTTGACTGCATTCAAAACGTATCCTACCAATTGCCTTCTTTGTAAAAGTAGCATCCATATTAGTTACCAGCATTGAAATTTTCTTTCCAGATTTTTCAATGGACTGCATCACTAAAATCCCCGTTGTAAATTCTGCTGCCATTCCTTGAACCGCCCAAAACATCGATTTAAAAGGATTTTGGTTAATCCATTTAAACTTCACATGAGCCACTGCCCTTTCGGCTGAAATCGATTTTACACGAATTCCAGTAAAAAATGCTGACGGTAATTTAAATAATAGAAAAAAATTAATTTTTGCGGGTGTAAACTTCATTAGACCAGTATTTATAGGCAATTTAAAGCTTTCATAAGGGTTAAACAATTAAATTTTAATCTAATTTAGATGTTAAAAAATGTTAAATTTTAGTACTATGTATTGCATAATACCTTCTTTTAGATATATATTTGTATTGTAAAGTATTATATAAATCATTTTATTATGAAAAATAATAACGAGAATACCAACGCATTTTTAATCCATATTTCATCTTTTGCTGGATATTTATTCCCATTAGGAAGTATAATTACCCCTTTAATATTATGGCAAACTCAGAAGGATCGAAGTGCTTTTTTAGATGAACATGGTAAAGAAGCTGTAAATTTTAATGTTAGTTTTTCTTTATACATCTTTATTTTAAGTGCCTCTTTTTTCTCTTTCCTTTTTGGAGATATATTTAGAGGAATAGACAGAATTGACCACATAGATTTTGGACATAATTTTTCTTACAGCGGCAATTTATTTGGCTTTTTTGGAATTGCTTCATTAGTAGGAATTGTTGCCTTAATTAAAATTGCTTTAATCATAATAGCCTCAATGAAAGCTAATAATGGAGAACAGTATAAGTATCCATTTACAATAAAATTTATAAAATAAAACCACACTGAATGAAGATAGAAAACACAAAAGCGCAAATGCGTAAAGGCGTTTTAGAGTATTGCATCTTGTCAATATTACAAAAAGGCGATGCTTATACCTCTGAAATCCTTAACACATTAAAAAGCGCAGAGATGATTGTGGTTGAAGGTACCATATATCCCTTATTAACTCGCTTAAAAAATGCAGGTTTATTATCGTACAGATGGGAAGAATCTACCTCAGGACCACCACGTAAGTATTACGTATTAACAGAAAACGGAACCATGTTTTTAAAGGAATTAGATAAAACTTGGAATAATTTAGTAAATGCAGTAAGTCAAGTAACAAGTACAAAATCAACATCAAATGAATAAGACAATAAATATAAATTTAGGCGGATTTTTCTTCCATATAGATGAAAACGCGTATCAAAAGTTAAAACGATACTTAGACGCCATCGCTCGTTCATTAAGTGATGACCCACAAGGTAAAAATGAAATTATTTCTGATATAGAATCGCGTATTAGCGAACTATTATCTGAAAGAATAACAGACGCTCGTCAAGTTGTAAACGAAGGAGATATCGATGAAATTATCGCTATCATGGGACAACCTGAAGATTACACTGAAAGTGAAGATACATATGCTGATAGTAACGACTACAGCTACAGTAAGAGAAATAAATCTTCTAACAAAAAGTTATTTCGAGATAGCGAAGATAAATTCTTAGGAGGCGTAGCTTCTGGATTAGCTCATTATACAAATATTGACACAATTTGGGTTCGTTTGTTCTTTATCTTAACTGCTGTAACAACAGGTTTCGGATTTTTGATCTATATCGTTTTATGGGTTTTATTACCTGAAGCTAAAACAACAGCCGAAAAACTTCAAATGGAAGGTGAGGATGTCAACATTGGAAACATAGAAAAAAAAATTCGTAACGAGTTTGAATATCTCTCCACGAAGTTAAAAGACGGAGCTAGTGAAATAACTGAGAAAATCTCTAGTGCAGATTATGAAAAATTACGTAACCAAACTAAATCTGGATTTCAGGATTTTTTAGACACTTTAGGTAAAATACTGTCTGCTCTTTTCAAGGTTTTTGGAAAGTTCATGGGAATTTTACTTGTATTTATCGCAGGAATAGTACTTATATCATTATTATTTGCGATGTTTTCAATAAGTAGCTTAGAAATACTGGGATTTGAAGGAGATTTTGTTCACTACCCTCCGTTCTTTTATGATTCTGTTTTACCTAATTGGCTATTAACCTTATTTGGTATTTTATTAGTTGCCGTACCTATTTTAGCGTTATTAATTTTAGGATTACGAATACTATCACCTAATTTAAAAAGAGTTTCAACAACGACATCTTTATCCTTATTCGGTATATGGCTAGTTTCATTATTTTTTATTGGTTTTTCAGGAATTGAATTCGCTACTTCTAAAGCTCAAAGCGCGGTAAAAGTTAGTAAGAAATCAATACTGTTCAATCCGGAACAACCATTAAAAATTGGAGTTCAAAATGATGATGAAATTTACTATCAGCATAACTTAAGAAGAAGAAACAATGCTGTAGAAGTTTATGTTGAAGATGAAAAATTAAAATACTCTAATGATATAAAAATTGATGTTGCAAAAAGTGATAGCAACGAAGCGTATATTGAAATAAAAAAAGAATCAGAAGGCAGAAAACGCAAGGATGCTATGGACAATGCTGAGAAGATTAATTATAAGTTCAACTTAGATGGTAATAAAATTGTCTTCGATGCATTTTTCTTAAGTGAATTTAAAAACTTATGGAAAGAGGAAGAAGTGTATTTAACAGTTTACATACCTGAAGGAACAACGGTATACTTTGAGAATTCTTCGAAAAAGTTCTTATACAACATCGAAAACACCGAAGATATTTACGATAGAAACATGGCTAATCATCATTTCAAAATGACTTCAAAAGGTTTTGAATGTTTAGACTGCGAAGATGATGACTCGGACGATGATAATAGAAATAATTCTAATTGGAAAAACGATAACAATAACAACAACGACAATGATAACAATTCTGATGTATCTTTCTTATTTGATAGTACAATTAATGACTTAAAAGCGGAGTTTATAATCTCTAAACAAACCTCAAAAAACGAGTTGAACAAACTGATAAAATGGTTCAAAAATAAAAGAAACATTGATATCAAAATTATGGAGTCAAATTTCAAAAATGATAAGATTGAAAAAATCTTATTAGACATTGATTGCAATGATGGTTACAAAGGCGAGCTACGTATTTCGAACAACACTCTTAAAAATATTCCTAAAGGCTTTAGACGAGTATATGACGAGAAGGACAGTATGATGGCTTTTAAAATTTGGTAACTAAAAAACACGCTGAAAAACACATTGAAAAACTATGAAACAACTAACCGACTTCTTTTTTGACGGAAACCTATTCTGGAAAATTATCATATTCCTATGGTCTTTACTTACGTCTCTATTTACTCAGGCACAGGTAAACGAAATAGAACCTTACAAACCGAAAGACCTAAAACTTCACGAAGAAATTATTAAAATGGATCAGCTTTTTTTTGACGCCTATAATAATTGCGACATGAAGACTCAAGAAGAACTATTGAGTGAAGACATTGAATTTTATCATGATAACGGTGGAGTATCAACCTCAAAAAAAGAGATTCTTGCTTCGCTTAAAAAAAATATCTGTAACAAAGTAACTCGAACCTTAATTAAAGGAAGCACAGAAGTCCATAGCATTCCTGGTTATGGTGTGGTACAAATGGGATATCACAAATTCTTTAATAAATTAGAACCTAACCAGAAATCAATTCCGAGTAGATTTATAACTTTGTGGAAGAAAGAAAAAAATAAGTGGGTAATTACGAGAGTAATTAGCCTACATTAAAAAATTAGTTTACTAGTTAGCTAACTTCTAAACTAATACTTGGTTTACTTAGCCAAAGCTCAATGAGCTTTGGCTTTTTCTTTTCATTCGTTTTTGTTTAAATTACCGTACTAAAGAATTCTGTTTCAACATGTATACAAAAAAGGTTTTTAAGGCAAAAGATATGGCAAAGTGGACTCGCTTCGAGACACTTTTTTTCTTTATTTTCATTGTTATTATTGTAAGTATATATTACTTTTTCAACATTCAATGGTTCAAAATCCCATGGACTCCACTTGCTTTAATTGGTACTGCTGTTGCATTTGTTACTGGTTTTCAAAATAATTCGGCATATGGACGTATTTGGGAAGCAAGAAAAATTTGGGGAGGTATCGTTAATACATCAAGAACCTTTGGAATGTTTGTTCAAGATATGATCGGAAATGAACATTCTAGAAACAAATACTCTGATGAGGAATTGAACAACGACATAAAGGTTCTTACTTACAGACATATCGCTTGGATGACCGCTTTGAGACATTCTATGAGAACCAAAAAAAGTTGGGAAACTGTAATTGAAGAGAAATCAAATAAAGAATGGACTCGCATAGTAGCTCCTCCAGAATGGAGTATTTCTTTGGAAGATGATTTAAAGCCTTATTTAAATAAAGAAGATTTGGCATACACTTTAACCAAAAACAATAAACAAACTGCACTTCTCTATTTGCAATCGCATCACTTAAAACAATTAAAAAACCAAGGAAAAATATGGGAATTCTCCTTTCTAGAATTGGAAAATGTTTTAGAAGAGCTATTCACATTGCAAGGCAAATCAGAAAGAATTAAAAACTTTCCATATCCGAGACATTTTGCTTCTCTAAACCACTATTTTATGTGGTTATTCGTATTACTCTTACCAATAGCTTTAGTTCCTCAATTTTCAGAAATAGGAAATGAAATTAGTAAAACTCTTCCTCTAATAGGTAAATTATTTATCTGGTTATCTATACCTTTTTATATAATTGTTGCATGGATTTTCCATACGATGGAAAGAATTGGTAGAACAGGAGAAAACCCGTTTGAAGGTTCAGCAAATGATGTTCCTATTTCAACAATTGCCAGAGGAATTGAAATTGACCTTAGACAAAACTTAGGAGAAAATGATGATGATATTCCGAATCAATTCCCACAGGTTTACGATACTCAAATGTAACTTTCAATCCATTTCTTTATTTTTACCTTCATGAAGAAATATATTTTTTTGATTATCGCATTTAATTGGGTCTTTTTTGGTAATTCACAAGAACTACCAAAAGGCTTTTCTTATGTTAAAGATTTTGCTCCAACAATTCAAATGGAATTAAGGTATTGTTCTCACAATAATTTCATGGGAGTTCCTGTTGATGGGTATGAAGAACCTGTTTTAATTACATCTACGAAAACAGCTAAAGCCTTAGCTAAAGTTCAACAGGAATTACTCAAAAAAGGATTAAGTTTAAAAATATTCGATGCTTATCGTCCTCAAACGGCGGTTAATCATTTTGTGCGATGGGCTCGTCTACCCAATGACACATTAACTAAAAATCAATATTATCCATATTTAAATAAAAGGAATCTCTTTAAACTCGGATATATCGCAACAAAATCAGGTCATTCTCGAGGAAGTTCTGTTGATTTAACAATTGTTCACATAGCTACAGATACTGAACTTGATATGGGAAGTCCTTACGACTTTTTTGGTAAAGTCTCTCATGTGAATTATGACAACCTCACCAAAATTCAAAAAGCAAATAGATATTTATTACGTAAAGTAATGCTGTCAAATGGATTTAGACCTTATAAAAATGAATGGTGGCATTTTACATTAAACAATGAACCTTTTCCAAAAACCTATTTTGACTTTCCTATTAAGTAAGAATTAACATTTTAAATCGACTTAAAAAGTCAAACGGCACTATATTTGTTCATAATTGTTATATGATGCAATATTTTTTGAAACCTTTATCGATTATTTTTCTTCTATCATGTTTTGTTGGTTTTGGACAGATTGACAACTCCAAAGGAGGTTCTGTAAAAGGAAAGACAATAGGAACTTTTGAAGCTCCTGCTAAAGAAATAAAAAAACCAAAATCTTTAAACTTTGGAGATGATAATGGATTTAAAAATGCCAATAAAAAACTAGAAAAGAAGAAGCAACAACAAAAAGCAGAAGAAGATTTAAAGAATAAAGGAATTCTAACAAAAGCCAGAGTAGCAGAAGAACGTTATTTAAAAAACTTCCAAAAAATCAATGGTATGTATAACTATCCAGTTATAGATCAAGACTTAGGAAGTATTAGTACAGACTCAAAAAGCGTTAACATTATTTGTAGAGACTTTCAATATCCAGATGGAGATCGAGTAACCATATACGTTAACGACATTCCTGTTGTTACCAATCTTACTTTAAAACAACGCTACCAATCGTTTAATATTCCACTAGAAGAAGGAGTTAATCGAATTAAGATTGTAGCACTAAACCAAGGAACTTCAGGTCCAAATACTGCAGCTTTTAAAGTTTATAATGATGCAGGAATGCTACTCTCCTCTAATGAATGGAATCTAGCTACAGGAGCTAAAGCCACACTTATTGTCGCTAAGAATAAATAACCCTACGCAATCGTTTGAGATAAATCATAGTTAATGCGTTTTTTATTCTGTAAAAAACCGTTATTTTTGTTCTTGCATTTTTAGTAAGCATAAAAAAAACAAACAACAATTCAGAATGAAAAAAGTCACTAAAGAAACTTATATCAACTGGTATAGAGATATGCTTTTTTGGAGAAAGTTTGAGGACAAACTTGCCGCAGTTTATATACAACAAAAAGTAAGAGGTTTCTTACACTTATACAACGGTCAAGAAGCAGTATTAGCAGGTGCTTTACACGCAATGGATCTTACAAAAGACAAGATGATTACTGCTTATCGTAATCACGTACAACCTATCGGAATGGGTGTAGATCCAAAAAGAGTTATGGCAGAATTGTATGGAAAAGCTACAGGAACTTCACAAGGTCTTGGAGGTTCTATGCACATCTTCTCAAAAGAGTTTCGTTTTTACGGAGGTCACGGAATTGTAGGTGGTCAAATTCCATTAGGAGCAGGAATTGCTTTTGGTGACAAATACCACAATAGTGATGCAGTTACTTTATGTTACTTTGGTGATGGTGCTGCTCGTCAAGGTTCTTTACATGAAACTTTTAACATGGCAATGAACTGGAAATTACCTGTTATTTTTATTTGTGAAAATAACGGTTATGCAATGGGAACATCTGTTGAAAGAACTGCGAACCACGAAGATATCTGGAAATTAGGACTAGGGTATGAAATGCCATGTGGACCTGTAGATGGAATGAATCCTGTAAAAGTTGCAGAAGCTGTTGATGAAGCTATTCAAAGAGCAAGAAAAGGTGACGGACCAACATTCTTAGAAATGAAAACGTACCGATACAGAGGACACTCAATGTCTGATGCCCAACACTATCGTACCAAAGACGAAGTTGAAGAATACAAGAAAATAGACCCAATCACTCAAGTATTAGACATCATTAAGGATAAAAAATATGCTAGTGATGATGAGATTGAGGCTATTAATAAAGAGGTAAAAGACATGGTGAAGGAATGTGAAAAATTCGCAGAAGACTCTCCATTCCCAGACTTAAATATTCTGCACGATGTTGTTTACGAACAAGAAGATTATCCTTTTATCAAATAAATAACCACGAAAACTAAGTAAAAATGGCAACAGTAATTAATATGCCTCGCTTAAGCGACACGATGGAAGAAGGAGTAGTAGCTTCTTGGTTGAAAAAAGTTGGAGATAAAGTTGAAGAAGGAGATATTTTAGCGGAAATTGAAACTGATAAAGCTACCATGGAATTTGAATCTTTCCATGAAGGTACTTTATTACATATTGGAGTTAACGAAGGAGAAGGAGCTCCAGTAGATACTTTATTAGCTATTATTGGTGAAGAAGGAGAGGACTTTTCTGCACTTTTAAATCAAAGTGCTTCTGACGCACCAAAAAAGGAAGAACCTAAAGAAGAATCAAAAAAAGAAGAAAACACTTCAAGTAACACTTCTGTTTCTATTCCAGATGGAGTTCAAGTTGTAACTATGCCTAGACTTAGTGATACTATGGCTGAAGGTACAGTAGCTTCTTGGTTGAAAAATGTTGGAGATAAAGTTGAAGAAGGAGATATTTTAGCGGAAATTGAAACTGATAAAGCTACAATGGAGTTCGAATCTTTTTATGAAGGAACCCTATTATATATCGGAATCAACGAAGGAGAAAGTGCTCCGGTTGATAGCTTATTAGCTGTTATTGGTAAAGAAGGTACTGATGTAAGCGCTGTTATTGAAGCTCATAAAAATGGCGGAGTAGCTACTGCTACACCCAGTGAAGAGAAAGCAACAGAATCAAAGCCTGCTGAAAAAGCTGCTGCTGCTGCTCAAGAAACTGTAGGTAACACAACTATTTCTAACTCTGGAGGAAGAATTTTTGCTTCGCCTTTAGCTAAGAAAATTGCTAAAGACAAAGGAATTAATTTGGCTGACGTTAAAGGTTCTGGTGAAAATGGAAGAATTGTAAAGAAGGATGTAGAAAATTACACTCCAGCTGCGAAAGTTGAAACTCCAGCTCCTGTTTCTCAAAGTGGAAGTGCACCTGCTGCTGTAATGAACTTTGCTATTGCGGGAGAAGAGAAAACCGAAGAAGTTAAAAATTCTCAAATGCGTAAAGCAATCGCAAGAAGTTTAGGTAACTCTAAATTCTCTGCACCTCACTTCTACTTAAATATTGAAGTAGATATGGATAATGCAATTGCTTCTCGTAAAACTATTAATGCTATTCCTGATGTAAAAGTTTCTTTTAACGATATGGTTGTGAAAGCTTGTGCAATGGCATTAAGAAAACATCCACAAGTAAATACTTCTTGGACAGATAATACTACTAAATACCACAGTCATATTCATGTTGGTGTTGCTGTAGCTGTTGATGAAGGATTAGTTGTTCCTGTAGTTAAGCATACTGATGCTATGACATTAACTCAAATTGGAGCATCCGTTAAGGATTTAGCTGGTAAAGCAAGAAGTAAGAAAATTAAACCAGACGAAATGCAAGGAAGTACTTTTACAGTTTCTAACCTTGGAATGTTTGGAATTGAAAGTTTTACTTCAATTATAAACCAACCAAATTCAGCAATTTTATCTGTTGGAGCTATTGTTCAAAAACCTGTAGTTAAAGACGGACAAATTGTTGTTGGAAACACAATGATGTTAACATTAGCTTGTGACCACAGAACTGTTGATGGTGCTGTTGGTGCTCAATTCTTACAAACATTAAAAACGTTTATCGAAAATCCAGTTACTATGTTAGTGTAACTTGATTCAATAATATTTATAAAAGAACTCGGAGCTTTCACTCCGAGTTCTTTTATTATACATCTCCTAACAACTCCTATTAGTTACAAATAGAATTGGTTATTGATTATTCTATTATTAGTTTAACCTACGAAAAACCTAATTTTATCATTTAAAAAATATCCTAGCAATAGATTACAAACTCTATATCCGTTTAGTGCATCTTAAATAGGTTTAAGCACTGATAATTTTGTAAAAGAAAAGATTATTAAAAGAAATTCATTACTGATACAAAGACTTATTCTAAGTTGCATTATTTAATCTCCAACTACAATAATTTTCTTAGCAGCCAAGAATTTACCATTATTGGAAATTTGAACAAAGTACAAACCTGAATTCAAATTTGGAATTGGTAATGTTTGTCTCACCTTATTTATAACGTTAGAATACATAACCCTTCCTGCAGTATCAATTATTTGCAGACTTAAGTCGTTACCTCTTGAAAAAACAAATAATCCTTCTGAGGCTTTTACTGGATTCGGATAAATTGTCAATGAATTTTCAAAGGGAAAATCAATTTCAACCTCATCCGTTAGTATTTCAGTACCGTCGTTTAAAATAATTCTGGCTCGATAAACCAACTCTCCTCCAGGAACATCATTATCACTTACAGAGAGTTCCTCAACGTTAGGTAAGTTAATCTCGTCAATAACCGATGCTTCACCATTAGAAATTCTCTCAAATAATACTTTGCTAACATTTGATAGCGTACTTAAATTTAAACTAGCATCGACTACATCATTATCATTCAAAAAAGCAAAGAAGTTTCTATAATAACAATTTACTCCTTGAAGAGTGTAATCAATCGTTTGACCTTGTTTTCCTTTTAACGAATTAAAAACTGGTGCAACTGAAACGAATGGTTCCTCTAAACTAACTTTTGGAATTTCAATATTTAATTGGGTTTGACTTTCGTATGGTATCAAATACTTCTCTCCCAAAATAGAAACTTCGTATGCCGTTGCATTCGGTATTTCACTCCATGAAAATTGAACGCTATCATCGCAATTAAAATCAACTTTCGGAACTATTACAGGAGAAACACTAAAAGTATCTGAAACGTAATATATTCCATTAACTGAAGCTCTTAACTGAGCTTTCCCACTTACATTAGGCACGTTCCATTCAAATAAATTTGAAGATAAATTAGTAGCATCAATTACTGGAAACCAATCACTACTATTAACCGAATACTCTAAAGATGCAACTGGAGAATCAAAACTGTTCTTCCATCTAACGAATTCAGGCCGTTCCGAGACAAATGCGTCATTTTTTGTTGGATAAGTCCATTTAAACTCATCTTTTTTATTGAAATAATAGGCAACTGCGAAACTTTGATTTGCTCCAATAATAGAGGTTCCTTTTACCCGAATGGTATAACTTCCTAGCTCCGGATTTTCAAGTGTTATCAATTCGATATTATTTAGATGGTCTTCATTCCGAGTGGCAAGGCTTTCTAAGGATTCTATTGATGGATTTGCATCCAAAACCCAAGGTAACCAAGTACCAGAATTCCCGGCCAATTCTAAATCTATATCATTAACCAATGCTACGGCGTCATCTGCATTCGCAGGTAAATCACTCCAAACTAAAGCAATTTTCAATTCTTTGGTCGGAGAAGTAACATTAATTGTAAATTCTTTAACCTGCGCATCAGAGACCTCATCAACTATGTATTGATCATTCTTTAAAATTTCAGCACTTTTCTCCGCATTAACATTTCCATACCCACTCTGGAAGTCAATTCCCTTGACTCCAACATCATCCGCTCCTGCAATTAAAACAGATTTTACCAAGGATGCTTTTGGATATTCTCCGGTTTCAGTTTTATACTGTTGCTGTAATAACCCACAAATACCAGATACGATTGCCGCTGCATCTGATGTCCCTTCTGGACCATGAGCAACCAATTCTGGTTTTATTCTCCCATCATAAGCTGGACCTTTTGAGCTTCTTGAATTAACTTGTAAACCTTTATCCAATCCTCCAACAACTAATACGTTTTTAGCCATTTTAAAATTTCCCGTCAAATTTGCGTACCCTTCCAATCCTTGATAAGTTCCATCTATTGATGTCAATTCACCATCGTTTCCCGAAGAAAAAACATGTAATAAATTAGGATTATTAACTACACTTTCATCATACGATTTTGCTTGTGTTCCGTAAAAACTCTCTATATCGGTTCCATAAGAATGATTTTGAACGAAAATGGAATTCGAACTATAAAAAGAATCTTCATCAGGAAGTAATGATGAAAAATCAGATGACGATAAAATACAAGCATACGCTACTCCTCTTGAACTTGATGAAGTATTTCCTGCTCCACCTATTATTGAAGCCATCGTCGTTGCATGACTTGTAATATCTTGTGATTCGTTTCCATAAGTTGCAACTCTGTTTCTAAAATCGATATCATCAGTATCGAAACCTAATTCTTTGACAGAGATATTAATATTTTCACCTGTTAAATCAGTAAAATTTGTTCTTAAAAAAGGAATTGAATTAACACTCAGATCTAATTTATTAAATGGAATTGCTTCAGGCTTAGGAGATGTAACTTTATCTATAAAAACGCAGGTATATAATTCACTAATTCTTTGAATGTTACGAGAATTTACTTCGATATTAACAACATCATTATAATGTTTTAGAAGCTTGAAGCTAACTCCAAGAGTTTGGAGTTCTGATAAGAAAAGATTCCAGTCAGTAGTTTGAATACTGAGTGAAACTTTCTTTTTTATTTTATGGTCTATAATTTTATTTACACTATTTGATAACTTCCATCTATCATTAATCACATAAATTCCTTCCTTAAAAGAAGACACATTTTGACCGTTTTCAAACTTAATTATGACATAACCATCAGACAATCTTTTAATTATACCTATTTTTTTCGTCGCTTTGACTAAGTTTTTTTTATGTATCAAATAATACCTTTTATCCGAAAATTTGGTATTTACTTTTTTAGGTGAAAATTTTACCATACTATCAGGATATTCAACTTGAGCAGAAACTTTATAAAGAAGAGAAACACCTAAAAAAAACAAAAAAACAATCCTCATTTACACATATATTTTCAATACAAAGAAACTTATTTTTTTTAACATTCTTTGTATAATAATCAACAAAAAAGGTATATTTGTATCAAAATCAAACAAAAAGCCCTTATACAATGAAAAAAACAAAATTATTTTTGAGTTTATTTGCATTTGCAACAATTTTATTTGTAGGATGTAATTCTGATGAAAATCAAGAGGAAGTTAAGGAAGATGTATCTCCAGAAGTTGCAGCTAAGTTACAAGCAGCTTACTTTGACACTTCTTCAGCTAAAGTAACAACCTTTATGGGAGAAGAAGGAGTAGCTGTTGAAGACATGTTCTTTACATTTGCACAAATAGACGAATTAGGTGAAGGATCAAACATTCCTAACACAGAGCACTACAGAACAAATAATCTGGTAACTAAGTTACCAAGAACAATTACCGTTAGTGTTTCTCCTGATTTAGGAACTTTAGGATCAAATGCAATTGATGTTGCTATTAACATGTACAATAACTTAGGTTCTCAATTAACATTTCAAAGAGTTAATTTCGGTTTAAAAGGTAAAAACAAAGCTGACATTGAAGTTACTGAATTTTATGAATTAGAAAGTGGAGGATTCATTACTTTAGGAAGAGCAGCTGGTTTTCCTACAAGAAAAGGAGATCCTGCTAAAGGTTTTGGAATAAACAGTAGATGGTTTGAGTTATCGATAGCTCCAACTGTAAACGAATTAGCTGGAACTATGGCTCATGAAATTGGTCACTGTATCGGTTTCCGTCATACAGATTACCAAACTCGTGAAAGCTGTGGACAAAATGTAAACGAAGGAAGTGCTGGTGTAGGTGCTATTTACATTCCTGGAACTCCAACTGGTTCTGATCCAAACTCAATTATGCAATCTTGTGGACCAGCAATTACGTTCAATAACAACGATAAAAATGCAATGTTAACACTTTACTAAGAGTCACATTTGTTAAACTATAAAACCCAGATACTTAATAGCATCTGGGTTTCTTTTTTATATGATTTTTCCTTAAGCTTTCCTAGTTCTATTCATCAACCAAAAATCTGCCAAAACCAAAGCCGTTAACGCCTCAACAATAGGCACTGCTCTTGGAACCACACAAGGATCATGACGACCTTTACCTGTAATTTCAGTAGCTTCACCTTCTGAATTAATAGTATCTTGGTTTCGCATAATAGTAGCGACTGGTTTAAAAGCCACTCTGAAATAAATATCCATTCCATTAGAAATTCCTCCTTGTATTCCTCCGGACAAATTTGATTGTGTAGTACCATCTGGATTAAAGATATCATTATGCTCAGAACCTTTCATTTTTGCTCCACAAAACCCACTTCCAAACTCAAAACCTTTTACTGCATTTATTGAAAGCATTGCTTTTCCTAATTCAGCATGAAGTTTATTAAAAATCGGTTCTCCCAAACCAACAGGAACATTTTTTGCAACACAAGTGATAGTTCCTCCTATTGTATCTCCAGCTTTTCGAATTTCCTGAATTTTGGCAATCATTTTTTCTGCTGACTCTTCATCGGGGCAACGAACTATATTACTTTCTGTTTTCTTAAAATCTAAATCTTGATAAGGTTTATTCATATAAATATCACCTACAGAAGACGTAAATGCATTGATATGAATATGACTTAATAATTGCTTTGCCAATGCTCCTGCAACTACCCAGTTTGCTGTTTCACGTGCAGAAGTTCTTCCTCCTCCCCTATAATCGCGAATTCCATACTTCTTATCATAAGTATAATCAGCATGAGAAGGACGATAAACATTTGTATTATGATTATAATCTTTACTTTTTTGATTAGTGTTTTTAATTACAAAACCAATTGGCATGCCTGTGGATTTCCCTTCAAAAATTCCAGATAAAAACTCTACAGTATCTGGTTCTTTACGTTGAGTTACAATTTTAGATTGCCCTGGTTTACGACGATCTAATTCTTTCTGAACAGCATCAAAGTCGATTTCAACACCTGCAGGAAAACCATCAATTACACCACCAATTGCAATTCCGTGAGATTCTCCGAATGAAGTTAGTTTTAAAATATTTCCGAAAGAATTAAACATAAATTTGGTTTAAAATTTAAAAAAACGAAGTTAAGTAATTACAATAAAAACAAAACTCTTTTAACCACATAAAATACGATAGTCAAATACAAAAAGTACTCTATAAACTGTACTTTAACATAGCTACAATATTAAAAAACAACTGACACCAAAATCCTCATTGTTTTGATTATAAACTAATTATAAACTCAACTAAAAAAACATTGTAAAAAAGTACAGAATTCTTTTCTTTAATTCAAAAAGGTTCTTATATTTGCATCCGCAAACGAGAAATCGTGAGTCGACCGGTGAAATGGCAGAGTGGTCGAATGCGGTGGTCTTGAAAACCATTGACTGTAACAGGTCCGGGGGTTCGAATCCCTCTTTCACCGCAAAAGCTTCAAGGAAACTTGAAGCTTTTTTGTTTTCAATAAAAAATAAAATCAGCTGGTTTATTTTTTCTTTATCCTATCTAAATTAGATTTAAACTTCAAAATAACTCCATTGAGAAAGATTATAATATTTACTATATTAGGCTTTATCTCCTCCTGTAAATTTGCTACTGAGGAGCATAAATCAATAAAAAGTGAATCAATAAATAAAACTACTCTTTCTAAAAAGGCTAAAGTAGATTCAACTACTTACGAAAAGAAATCCATAAATCAATTGCAGTTTTCAAATGGACCGAGTCGTGAAAAGTTCGAATTGTATGAAAAAACCATAATTATCGTTCAATTGGATTCATTAGAAATGAAGCAACTAAAAACAATATATGGAGAAGGCAACTTTTATACTTCTACAGATGATCTGCTCTGGTATAATTCTATGTTATTAGAAAAAACAGATTCGCTAGGTATTTCTGTTAAAGAAACTGATAAGGATACAATTCAAGTGTATTATAAATCATTTACTGAAACAATAGTAAAAGATTCTACCTTTACTGTTTACACCTATTTTTATTTTGATAATAAAGAACTTAAAAGGAAAACATTATTTGAGTTGATTGAATAAAACCATAACCGATTAAAAGAATTCGCTTTTTACTAGGTAAAACTTTTCAAAAAGTCACTTTGCTTAAAAAGTAAACAAAACCTTCTCATTATCAAATAATTTACTATATTTAGGAGAAATAAACCCTGAAAACATTTATACTTAATTCCGATTAAAATGGGAAAAATCATCTCCATTTGTAACCAAAAAGGAGGCGTTGGTAAAACTACTACCTGCGTAAATTTATCGGCAGCTTTAGGAATTCTTGAAAAGAAAGTTTTAGTAATCGATACTGACCCTTTAGCGAACGCTACAATTTCATTCGGATTTGATTCTAAAAAGCTAAACAATCCTTCTTTGGAATTTATGGATTTCACTTCTGTTATTAGAAATAATATCATAAAAACAGATTCTCCAAACGTAGATTTATTACCTTTTATTGAAGACCTTAACTTGTTTAAAAAAACTAACGGAACATCGAAATTCCATAAAGCACTCCAATCGATTCAAAAATCTTATGATTATATATTAATTGATTGTGTTCCTTTTTTTAAAGTTAAAAACCTCGACATATTAACTAGTTCCGACTCTGTTATTATACCAGTTCAATGTGATTACTATGCACTAGAAGGACTTCACAAGTTTTTAAAAACAATTCGCTTCACACAGAAAAAATTAAACCCTAATTTGAGAATTGAAGGTTTTTTACTCACTATGTATGATAAAAGAATAAATCTTTCTAATCAAGTAGTGAATTACGTACGAAATTATTTTGGCGACTTAGTTTTTAAAACTGTTATAAACAGAAACACAAAAATAACACAGGCTCCTGGTTATGGTAAAAGTGTATTACAATTCGATATTAATTGCGACGGCGCTAAATGTTATTTACAACTTGCTAGCGAACTTATTTCAAAAGAACCAATTATATCAGAAACACCTTTAATTCCTGAAGAAAAAGAAACTATATTCAACTCAAAACAGTTATCAAAAACAATCTCTGAGGAACTTGAAAATTTTACTCTTTTTGAAAAAGTATTACAATCGACAAGCTCAAGTATTGAAAAAACTGCAAATACGTTACCTAAAAACTTGGATTCTCTAGTTAACTTACAAAAATCTTATATCAAGAAAATACTCGGTTCTTGTTATAAAAATCATTTAGAAAATGTTTGGGTGTACAAAATAAAAAAGAAAGGTTTTTTTAAGAAGAAATTTCTCTTTTTATACTTTAAAAATGATAGCGTATCACACTACACAACCAAGTGGTTTAGTATCTAAAAAAAACTAAATCGTATTGAAGTACAAACTTTTAACAATTCCATCTGATAATCCTATTTTTGGAACGTAAATCCTTCTGGCCCCACTCCACTTCATAGCAGATAAATAAATTTTGGTTGCGGGAATGATAACATCGGCACGGTCTGGGTTTAAACTTAATTCAGAAATACGTTCTTCATAGGTCATCGATTTTAAAAATTCAAATTGCGCATTCAAATAAATGTATGACATCGGCCTTCCTAAATCTAAACCAGACATTTTGAATAATTTATTGATGTTTCCTCCAGAACCAATCAATGAAATTCTTTTATAACCTTTTGTGTTTTTAACAATCCAATTTTGAACTTTAGCGAAAATCTTTTTATTCTTTTCTTTCGAATTATTAATCAAACGAACTGTACCTATTTTAAACGATTTAGAGTTTACAATTTTACCTCTTGAAAATAAAGTGAATTCCGTACTACCTCCACCAACATCAACATACAAATAGGTATCATCTGAATTTATTAAATACTTCAAATCTGTTGACGATATTATTGCTGCTTCTTTTGCTCCGTCAATAATATCAATTTGAATACCTGATTCTTCATAAATTTTCTCAACAATTTCCTCACCATTTGCAGCTTCTCTCATTGCTGATGTTGCACAGGCCTTATATTTTTCCACACCATGAACTTTCATCAATAAACTAAACGCCTTCATTGCTTCCACCATGCGATTCATATTGTTCTCGGAAATCTCTCCAGTAACAAACGCATCAGCTCCTAATCGAATAGGAACACGAACTAAGGAAGACTTTTTGAATTTTGTCTCTTTTCCCTTTTCCTCTATTACGTTCGCTACTAAAAGTCGTACTGCATTTGAACCAATATCGATGGCCCCGTATTTTTTTATTTCCAAAAGAAATTCGTTTTTATTTATGGTGTTTCGGAAACTCAACCAAAATTGTAGTTCCTTTTTTAATATCCTTCCAATGTTTGTCTTTAAATTGAATTGCCACTACGCCGCAAGTTGGAACATGCGCTATAGGCTTACTCCCGAACTTATTTACAAAAGTATTAATTCCGTGATCGTGACTAAAAATAATAGCACTGTCAAAACCATCATCTAAAGCTTTCACCGTTTTTGTTAGATAACCATCACTAAAACTATACAATTGCTTGCTAATTTTCAGGTTTGCCATTGGATACCCAAAATTCTCACAAAAAATGATACCCGTATGTAATGCCCTGTTCGCACTACTTGAAATAAACACATCTGGTCTATTCACTGTTTTAGCTAAAAATTTAGAAATAAGATGTGCATCATTAATTCCTCTTTCCTTAAGAGGTCTATCATGATCTTTTACACTCAAATAATTCCAAGAAGACTTAGCGTGTCTAACTATGTAAATTGTTTTCATTCAATCTAAAAAAGATTATCAAATATAGCATTAAGGAGCTAATCGTTCAAGCTTCCAAGAAAAATCTTTTAACAAAGTATATCGAATTCTGTCATGTAATCGATTTGGTCTACCCTGCCAAAACTCAATACTTACTGGTTTCACAATAAATCCTCCCCAGTGATCCGGCCTCGGAATTTCTTCTCCTTTAAATTGACTTTCATACTTCTGCAAAGAATCAAGAAGTACTTGCTTATTTTCCACAACTTCACTCTGATTTGAAGCCCACGCTCCTAGTTTACTTCCATCAGGTCTTGATTCAAAATATCCATCAGATAAATTCTCTGCTATCTTTTCTGCTTTTCCTTTAATAATGATTTGACGCTCTAATCCAGCCCAGAAAAACGATAAACAAACATTACTATTTGCTAAAATCGCTTTTCCCTTTTCAGAGTTATAATTTGTATAAAAAATAAAACCCTCATGCGTGTATTTTTTAAGTAAAACAACTCTAGTTTTTGGAAATCCATCAAAACCTATAGTGGAAATACTCATAGCATTTGCTTCATCTACCATTTCAGAATCATTTGCCAGTAGAAACCAATCACGAAATAATTCTATTGGATTTTCAGGACAGTTTTGCTCTAACAACTCCCCTCTTTCGTATGACTTTCTGTAATCACTTAAATCGTGCGACATGTGTACAAATTTTGTTGTGTAAAAATACGATTTAAATATGAGTTCATTTTAAATCACATACATTTGTTAACATGGAAATGAATGAAAAGAGCAACCATTTATCGGTTAGAATGAATAATGCGATTCAATATATTGAAGAACACAATGATGCTAAACTTTTATTAGAAGAAGTAGCACAAAAAGCTTTTCTTTCTCCTTATCATTTTCATAGAATCTTTAAAACCATTACTGGCGAAACCTTTCATAATTTTATTGTCAGAAAAAGAATAGAAAGAGCAGCTAACTTTCTCTTACATACTGACGATAAAAGCATTTCCGAAATCACAGATTTAACTGGTTTCTCTAGCATTTCATTATTTTCTCGAACTTTTAAAAAATTTTATGGTATTAGTCCTACCGAATTTAAAAACAAACGAGAAAGTAGATTTAGCAAGATTAGTAAAACGAAAAGCAAGAATGGGAAAATAGAAACAGAACTTGAACAATACATTTACAACATGAAAAATCTTGTAAAATATATTGACGACAAAGCATCTAATTTAGAAGTTATTAAAATTAACGACATTTCCGTAGCATATGTTCCTCATATTGGAGCATTTGATAATGTTGGAATCGCTTTTGAAAAACTGCTAAAATGGGCTTATCCTAAAGGATTAATGAACGGACAACCAAAAATAATGTCCGTTTATCATGACAGTCCAAAAGTAACTGAAAAGTCTAAATTAAAAATGAGTGCTTGTATTGGTCTTGAAAAAACTACTATTGATACTTCCGAAATAAATACGAGAACTATTTCAGGAGGAAAATATGTAAGCGCAACTTTTACTTTAGGCTTGCATGAATTCAAAAAAACATATGAAGCTATATTTGTTTGGATTTTTGACAAAGGATTTAAAGTAGACGATACACGTGATCCATTCGATGAATATCACAACAACTTCAACGAGCATCCTAAGAAATTATGTAATCTTACTATTTACATTCCTGTTCAATAAACAATTCATCTCATTTTTTTTACAGTTCGGTATCTCTTTTTATGAAAAGGCAGAGATCTGATTGATTTTTGTTGCATAAAACAACAATTAACATGAAACCACTTTTTACTTTATTAGTATTAATTAGTACTTTTTATTCGTTTTCTCAACATAACATTTCTGGAAAAGTAATTGACTCTAAAGGAAATCCAATTGAAGGAGCGAATGTATATCTTGAAGGAACTTATGATGGAACTTCTTCTGATAAAAATGGAGATTTTTCTTTTACTACAACAGAAGAAAATATGCAAACATTAGTAATATCTTTTGTTTCATTCGAAACTTTTATAAAAACTGATAAAGTTGAAAACTTGACAAACATTTCAGTCAAATTAAAAGAAGATGTAAATACTTTAGATGCAGTAGTTATTAATGCAGGAACTTTTGATGCAGGTGAAAAAGCCAGAGCTGTGGCATTAAAACCATTAGATATTGTAACCACAGCAAGCGCACTAGGAGATGTTGTTGGAGCATTTCAAACGTTACCTGGAACCTCTGCTAATGATGAAGATGGTAGATTATTTGTACGTGGTGGAGATGCTGAAGAAACACAAATTTTTATTGACGGGATTCGCGTATTTAACCCTTTTATTCCAACCGGAAATAATATTCCAACAAGAGGTCGATTTTCTCCTTTTCTTTTTAAAGGAATGTCTTTCTCTACTGGTGGTTATTCAGCTGAATATGGACAGGCACTCTCAAGTGTTTTAGCATTAAACACAATTGATCAACCAACACAAGAAAAAACCGATATTCAATTCATGACTGTTGGTGTTGGCGTTGGAAATAATCAAATTTGGGATAAGAATTCATTCAGTATTAATACTTCTTACATCAATTTAGCTCCATATCAATATGCTTTTCCAGATAGAAACCAATGGAACGAACCTTATGAAGGAGCAAGCGGAGAAATGGTTTACAGATACCAACCAAACGAAGATGGTTTATTAAAGCTTTATGGAGCTTTTAGTTATAGTAACTTCGATCTTATTCAAGAAAACATCAATTTTGATAATGGTTTTAGATTTGGTTTAGAAAACACTAACCTATATTTCAACGGGTCTTACAAACAAAGACTTGGAAATGGATGGAAAGTTTCCGGAGGAATTGGTTACACAAATGACTCTTCTGATATCAACTTAGAAAGCGACAATGTAAACAATGTAGAAAACTCTGCTCACTTTAAAGTGAAAGCTCAAAAAAGATATTCAAGCAGGTTAAAGTTCAATTTTGGAGCAGAATATTTCATTACTGACTTTAATGAAGATTTCACCCAAAGCTCAACTTCAAATAGTTTTAACCTAAATTTTGACAATAATATTTTTGGCGTATTTACAGAAGCTGACATTTTCTTTTCAAAAGAATTAGCGACTAAAATTGGAGTTCGATTAGAAAACAATGAATTCTCAAACGAGTTTACGTTTTCTCCAAGAGTTTCATTAGCTTACAAAGCTGGAAAGAATGATCAATTTTCATTGGCTTACGGAGAGTTTTATCAAAATCCGAGAAACGAATACTTAAAATTTGCCGACAATTTAACATCAGAAAAAGCAACTCACTATATTGCCAATTATCAATACATTAAAGATCGTCAGCAATTTAGAATTGAAGGATATTATAAAAAATATAGTAATCTGGTTAAATTTGATAGCGAAGTAGCTACACCTGTTTCTAACTTCGCAAATACTGGTGATGGATATGCAAAAGGAATTGATTTGTTTTGGAGAGATGGAAAAACCATCAAAAGCTTAGATTATTGGGTTTCTTATTCATACTTAGATACTGAACGTGACTTCAGAAATTATCCAACAGATGCTACCCCAAATTTCGCTTCAAAACACAACTTATCGGTTGTTGGGAAATACTGGGTAGATTCTTGGAAAACTCAATTAGGAATTTCGTATCGTTTTGCTACAGGTAGAACATATACCAACCCAAACACAACAGGGTTTCTTAATCAGAAAACTAAAAACTACAATTCAGTGAGTATAAATGCAGCTTACTTAATTAGTCAACAAAAAATATTGTACTTCTCTGTAAACAATGTTTTAGCCACTCAAAACGTTTTTGGTTATGATTATAAAAACACACCAAATGCTAACGGAGTTTTTGAAAGACAAGCATTACGACCTAATGCCGATCAATTCTTTTTCGTAGGATTTTTCTGGTCAATTAGTGACGATAATAAAAGTAATCAGTTAGATAATTTATAAGACAAAAAATTAATTGATACCTTAAATAACAATTCAGTTACAAAAAATAACAATTCGGTAAGAATTTTGAGGTTATCAACCGAAAACAATAGATATTTGAACAATTAAAAATTAAAAAACATGCAACGAATTATTTTATTAGTAAGCTTATTTCTTTTCAGTTTCGCACAAGAAATCACAGCACAAGAAACACACTCTATAACTGTTGAATTCCACGGAATGGAATCTGATAAAGGAAACTTATACGTAGCTCTTTACGATAAAGAAAAAGACTTCTTAAAGAAATCGATTAAAGGAGAAATTGTAAAAATTACAGATAAAAAAGCTACCGCTGTTTTCACAAATATACCGGAAGGAGAATACGCTATTTCTGCATTCCATGATGAAAATGATAATAAAAAAATGGATACAAGGATCTTTGGTATTCCAAAAGAACCAATTGGAATGTCAAACGACGCGAAAGGATTTATGGGACCTCCGAAATACAAAGACGCAAAGTTTTCGGTAAAAGGAGATGTTTCGTTGAAAATTAAAATGAACTAAACAACTAAAAATAAAAATCATGAAAAAAATAGTCTTACTAATAATAGTTTTAATATCTACGAATATTGTTGCTCAATCAAAATATGAGAAAGGGATGACTAAAGCTTTTGAATTATGGAGTCAACAAAAAACAACTGAAGCTTGCCAGTTATTCGAGCGAATTACCAAAGCTGAACCTGAAAAATGGCTACCACCATACTACGTTGCAACATTAGAAATTTTAGGAAGTTTCGGAATTAAAGATGAAGCTAAATTGAATAGTAAATTAATCAAGGCTCAAGAATATTTAGATCTTGCCAAAAGTTTATCTCCTAACAACCCTGAAATAATGATAAATCAAGCTTTATTAAACACAGCTTATATTGCATTTGACGGTCAAAAATACGGAATGACTTTATCAGGAAAAAACTCTATGATTTATGCCGAAGCTCTTAAAATAGCGCCAAAAAATCCTCGAGTTGTTTTAGGAAAAGCCGAATGGGATATGGGAGCCGCAAGATATTTCAATCAACCAATAGAACCTTATTGCAAAGACGTAGAAAAATCAATCGAGTTATTTGCAGTGGAAGAATTACCTCAGTTTTATCCGAAATATGGTAAAGATAGAGCCAAAGAAGTTTTAAAACAATGCAAGAAGAGTTAATAAAAAATCCCGCTAAATTTAGCGGGATTTTTTTATTATTTATTTTTTAAGATACAACGTATCTAATTTCATTTCTTTCTGAAGCCATTTTTGCAACTCTACTTGTTTCTTTGCTATATAAGCATCCTTTAACTTTGTGTTCCAAACAACTCTAGCTTCTGGAATTGTGTCGACTTTTATAAAATCTTTTGTGGTTAAAACTTTAGAAAAGCTGATTTCATTAATATCATTAAATCTAATCTTTGCATCGCGAGCTATCGTACTAAAAGGAATACTATTCTTATCCGCTTTAGCAATTGTATTAGTCAAACCTGAAATTTGATTCTGTAATTCAGTTATTTTATCCTGTAACCCATTTATTACATAATCTTTCTGATCTAAATTGTTATAGGCCCTTTCTAAAGATTTAGATAAGTCGTCAATACTTCTTGATTTATTTCCAAAAACAAGAACTTCATAATCCTTTATTCTATCATAATCTTTAACCTTAATTTTTAAATTGGTCTCAATAGCTGGAGAAATTTCTCCATTAAACCTCAGTCTTATCTGTCTGTTTTTATCATCCCTTTTAGGCTCTCCGTTTAACCATAGCTCTTCATTACTTTTAACCTCAACTTGAATATACTTATCAAAACTTGCCTTTATTACTGTATCTCTGTACACATTAATAAATGTTTTGACAGCAGGAACCATAACTAAAAGAGCTATAACGGAAGCTATTTGAGCTATTCTTTTTCTTTTTTTAGAGTTTACGTAACGAATCATTGTGAACCCTAATAATTTAAGGACAATAAAAGTTGCTAGTGCAATAAAAATAGCATTGATTGTGAACAAATACATTGCACCTAAGAAATAATCTATTTCACCAATAGCCAAACCATAACCAGCTGTACAAAGAGGAGGCATTAAGGCAGTAGCAATAGCAACACCAAAAATTACAGAAGCGATAGTTCCTTTCTTTGTTCGTGCTATGATTAATGCTAACCCACCAAAAAAGGCAATTAACACATCACGTATATCAGGTTGAACTCTTCCTAAAAGTTCAGAAGTAGCTTCTCTTAAGGGAAATAAGAAAAAGAACAAAAATGCAGTCAATAAACTTAGAACAATCATAGTAGCTAAGTTGATAAGAGACTTTCTAAGAGTATCAATATCATTAATCGCTAATGACATTCCAACACCTAAAATTGGTCCCATTAAAGGAGAAATTAACATGGCTCCAATTACTACTGCCGTTGAATTCGCATTTAAACCAATAGATGCCACAAAAATGGAACAAATTAAAATCCAAGCGGTAGCTCCTTTAAAAGGTATGTCATTTTTTATAGCTTCTATTGTAGCCTCTTGATCAGTATCATGTCTAAAATCTAAAAGCTCGTTCATGAAGGTCCTTACACTCTGCAACAAGCCTTTAGCATCCTTTTTAACAGCTTCTTTAGATTTATCTATTTCTTCGTTCTTATTTTCTTCCATATAATTATTCAGTTTCGCTTCGAAATATACGAAAAGATCAGTAAAAACGTTCATCTATAGATAATGTCCGTTAATCTAAACACCACTTCTAATTACATAATTTCAAACTATTCAGGGGTTATTTTTTATAATTTACAGCCGATATTAATTAGAACGATTAATTATGGTGAAGAGATTAAACATTTTGTTTATTGACGATGATGAAGTAGAAAGAATGAAATTTTCCAGAGTTTGCAATAATACCAACTTCAAACCTACAGTTATTGAAGCTGTTAATGGTGAAGATGCACTTTCAAAATTAGAGAACCCTACTTCTGATTTAATTTTCTTGGACCTAAATATGCCTAAGATGAATGGTATTGAATTTTTAAAAATCTTGAAGTCAGATAGTAGATTAAAATTCATCCCTACGGTAATTTTGTCTAGTTCAGATAAGTATGAAGATTTAAAAACTTGTTATGAATTAGGTATTGCTGGTTATATTATAAAACCTCTTCGCTTTGAAGATTACACCAAAAATATAACTACAATGTTAGATTATTGGACTAATAATGAGTTACTAAATTAATAACACCTAAACTTTTCAAACAAACTATTTTCTACTACATTTACAAAACCCTAAAACAATCCCCACTGATTAGAATGTAAGTTTTCTAAATATAAGACTCACCTATTCAGTTAAATTTTATTGATTTATACTGTGATTACTAAGAATACCGAAACATTAGAAAAAGCTTTAGAACGTGAAAAAAAAGCTCGAATTGAAGCTGAAAAAAAACTAGAAGAAAGAAGCTTCGAACTTCAAAAGGCTAATCAAAATATACGAAAAGTAATCAACGAAAAAGAAATCCAACTAGAAAGTTTATTCAAAACTATTGTTGACCCATATATATTAATGGATTTATATGGAAATGTGGTTAAAATGAATAATGCAGCAGCTGAGTTTTTTGGATATGATATGGATAGTGAAGTTTTTAATGTAACATCGTTATTGGTTCCTGAAGACGTTCCTTATGCCAAAAAAACATATTTTGAACTTTTACAAAAAGGTGTCATAAAAAATTATAAAGCGCGAGTATTTGATAAGAACAACGAAATTAGATGGATTGAAATCAGTCCGAGTATCGTATATGATGAAAAAGGAAAACCTACCTTCACTCAAGGTGTTTTAAGAGATATTACAGAAAGACTAACAAATCAAAAAGAAAAGGAAACTCTTCTTAAAAACTTAAAGAAAAGTAATCAAGAACTAAATGATTTTGCCCATGTAGTTTCACACGACTTAAAAGCTCCTTTAAGAAGCATGAATGCTTTGGTAAGCTGGTTAAAAGAAGATTGTTTAGAGCTTTCAGATGATGAGAACATAAAAGAGAATTTCGAATTGTTGTTAAAGAAAATTGATAAGATGGATCATCTAATCAATGGAATTCTAAAGTATGCCAGTATTGATAAGATTGAACATCCAAAAAAAGACATTGACTTGCAGGAGGTAGTAGATATTATTTTAGACACTATACATATTCCTGATTATGTAAAAGTTGTTATTCCAGAAAAGTTGCCTGTAGCTGAAGGCGATAAATTCAGACTCCACCAATTATTCCAAAACTTGATAAGTAATGCTGTAAAATATGCAGATAATGAAAATGGAGAAGTTAGCATAACCTATAAAACGAAGAAAGACTTCTGGGAATTTCAAATAAGTGATAACGGAAAAGGAATTCCAAAAAAATATCATAAAAAAGTATTTGGAATATTTGAAACTCTTGACGATCACCATAACTCGACAGGAATTGGTTTATCCATTGTAAAGAAAATTATTGATTTGTTCGATGGAAGTATTTGGGTAAGTTCTATTGAAGGTGAAGGAGCTACTTTTCATTTCACCCTACCAATTCCAAAATAACCGATTTTCTCTTCTCGTTAAATTAAATAATTAAGAGTTTCCCGAAAGCTATTGGGTTACTCTAAATTCAGTTTATAAAAATATATAGGTAAGTAATATTAGAAGTTACCATAAATGAAAAAACGCCCAACCCACATCATCTGCCTGCCAAACGTCTTTTATCTATCCCCTAATTAAAATTTTTATTCATTGAAAAGTGGGGAGAGCAGGATTCGAACCTGCGAAGTCGAAAGACAACGGAGTTACAGTCCGTCCCATTTGGCCGCTCTGGAATCTCCCCAATGTTTTCAAAGAAAAAGCCTCTCAAGCGAGAAGCTTTGTTTGTGACCGGGCTGGGGCTCGAACCCAGGACCCTCTCCTTAAAAGGGAGATGCTCTACCAACTGAGCTACCCGGTCTTTTGTTTTGCGAGTGCAAATATAGAAAGTTTACACAGTTCAACCAAATAAATTTACAATATTTTTAAAATTATTTTACCCAATAAAAATACTGCATTAACAATCAATAAATTACAAGCTACTCATTAAGATACGCCTGTCTCACTTTTTTAAATAAATTAGAAGAGTATACGAAATCGACAACCGTTTGGTTCTCGGTTCTAAATATTTCTTTGCTGCTTCCCTCCCATGCTTTTAATCCATTTTTCAAAAAAACAATCTTATCGCCAATTTCCATTACAGAGTTCATGTCATGCGTATTGATAACTGTCGTAATTTTATATTCTTCTGTAATTTCCTTAATTAAATTATCAATTAATATAGACGTACTTGGATCTAATCCAGAATTTGGTTCATCACAGAATAAATACCTCGGATTCATTACTATGGCCCTTGCTATTGCAACTCTTTTTTGCATTCCTCCTGACAATTCCGCTGGAAGTTTTTTATTCGAGTTTTCAAGGTTTACCCTTTTTAAAACGAAATTAGCTCTATCTAACATTTCCTCTTTTGTCTTTTTCGTAAACATTTTTAAAGGAAATATTACGTTCTCCTCAACGTTTAATGAATCAAATAGTGCACTTCCTTGAAAAACCATACCTAACTCTTGACGAAAATCTCTTTTTTCCTCAATTGTCATTTCAGTATTGATCTTACCATTATATTCAATTGTTCCCTGCTCTGGAACATGCAAACCCAATAAACACTTTAAAAAAACTGTTTTTCCAGCGCCACTTTGTCCAATTATTAAACTTGTTTTCCCTTCTTCAAAAGAAGTTGAAATTCCCTTCAAAACATGAGCTTCTCCAAAACTTTTATGTATCTCGTTTACCTGAATCATACTACGTTAACAACATTTGAGTTAAGAAATAATTGGCAATTACAATAACTACAATCGTCCAAACTACCGACTGCGTACTTGCTTTTCCAACACCCAATGAACCTCCAGTTACATAATAACCATGATAAGAAGGCACCGTTGCAATGATAAAAGCAAAAACAACTGTCTTTACGATTGCATAAAATACTAGATAAGAATCAAAATCGTACTGTATTCCGTTGATATAATCAGTTTCAAAAAACATTCCTGTAGCAATTCCAGCAAACCAACCTCCAAATATTCCTAAAAACATTCCAAGAATAATTAAAAATGGATAAAAAGCTATAGTTGCAATAATTTTTGGCAATACTAAATAGTTCAACGAGTTCACTCCCATAATTTCAAGTGCATCTATTTGCTCTGTTACTCTCATACTACCTATACTAGATGTAATGTAAGAACCTACTTTACCCGCCAAAATAATAGAACAGAATGTTGGTGCAAACTCTAATATAATTGAACGTTTTGTTGCAAAACCAATTAACATTTTTGGAATCAACGGATCGCTAATATTCAAAGCTGTTTGAAGCGCAATTACACCACCTATAAAGAAGGAAATAAAGCCTATAATACCGATAGATTTTAATCCTAATTGTTCTATTTCTCGAAATAAAGCTTCCCAGAAAACTCTAAATTTCTGAGGTGGTGTAAATACCTGACCAAGCATCATAAAATACTTCCCAACATGCTCGATATAATTCATCTTATTTCTTTTTGTTCTGCTAAAGTACTAAAAGAATATTTAGTACTACACATGATATATGTAAGTTTAATAAATCATTAATAACAGCTATATTTTTCTTTTAATATTCAGCTTTTAGTTAATTTTGAAGATTAAACATTTTATATGAAGACTTGTTCGAAATTAATAGTATTCTTCCTATCGATTATTTTCTTTGGTTGTACTGAAAAGCAACATAAACATAAGAAATCGAAAGATAATCCAAAACTAATTATTGGTATTGTAGTAGATCAGATGCGTTATGATTATTTGTATAGATTCAACAGTAAGTATGGAGACGGAGGATTTAAAAGATTACTAAATAACGGATTCTCTTTAGAAAATGCTCACTATAATTATATACCAACGTATACTGCAGTAGGTCATACTTCAATTTTTACAGGAACTACTCCAGATAACCACGGTATTATTAGCAATCATTGGTATGATAAATATCAAAAGAAAGTTATTTATTGTGTCGATGACTCATCGTATCAGACTGTAGGAAACGAAAGTGATGGAGGAAAAAAATCACCAAAAAGATTATTTACAACTACCGTTACGGATCAATTAAAACTTGCTCAAAACATGCAAGGAAAAACAATTGGAATAGGAATTAAAGATCGCTCCGCTATTTTACCTGCAGGTCATACAGCAAATGCCGCTTATTGGTTTGATGGTGGCAGTGTTGGTCACTGGATTAGTTCATCGTATTATATAGACTCATTGCCAAACTGGGTTCATAAATTTAACGAATCTGGAAAAGCAGATGAATACTTGAGTAAACCTTGGGAAACCCTTTACGATATAAAAACGTATTCCGAGAGTATTGAAGACGATAATAATTTCGAAGAGCTATTTGTCGGGGAGGAAAAACCTGTTTTTCCGCATGACATTCCTAATTTAAGAAGTAAAAACAATAACTTTAGTATTATTAAAGCTATTCCTGCAGGGAACTCGTTTACAACTGATTTTGCAATAGCCGCTATTGAAGGTGAAAAGCTCGGTCAGGATGAATTTACCGACTTTCTAACACTAAGTTATTCATCTACAGATTACGTTGGTCATCAATTTGGTGTTGATTCAAAAGAAATTCAGGACACCTATTTAAGATTAGATAAAGATTTAGAGCGTTTCTTTAACTACTTAGATAAAACTGTAGGAAAGAATAACTACACCTTGTTTTTAACAGCAGATCACGCCGCAGTTCAAGTTCCTGCTTACCTGCAATCTATTAAAATTCCTGCTAATTATCTTCCTGGTAAAAAACTTACCGAGTTTATAAACAACATTGTAAAGGAAAAGTTTAAATCGAATAAATTGATTGAAAATATTTCAAATTTTCAGGTTTTCTTGAATAAAGAAGAAATAAAAAAAGTAGGACTTACAGTAGATGAAATTTCAGACTATATTATAGAAGAAGTGATCAATTTTAATGGAATTTACAAAGCCGCTTCTGCAAAAACAATGCAGAAAACTTACTTTGAATATGGAATTTTAAGTGCTCTTCAGAAAGGTTACAACCAAAAACTCTCTGGTGATGTCTTATTAATTCCAACTCCGTCAACAATTATTTACTCGAAAAAAGGGTCTACCCATGGTTCAGGTTATTCTTATGACACACACATTCCTCTTATTTTTTATGGAAATGGAATTAAAAAAGGAACTTCTGCAAAAAAATATGAAATTATAGATATTGCACCAACTGTTGCAAACATGCTGAATATAGCATTTCCAAATGGTTCAACCGGAAAAGTTATAGAAGAAGTTTTAAAATAACGACATCATTACAAAAAATAAAGAGCGCAAATATTATTGTGCTCTTTTTATTTTATTCCTATCCAAATCAAGCTCTTTATCACCGCAAACATCATCTCTATAACATTTATCATTTTTTTGATGTCTTTTATTCCTAAAACGTAAATACTTCTTCCTTTTCAATACTTCTTTCAAATCTTTCTCAGAAACAACCTTATCGATATGCTTTTTCTGTGATGGAACATTCTTCTTTACTACTTTAGAATGCTTTAAAACTTTGATTGTATTTACATCATCCAGGTTTTCCTCTAAAAATTCGGTCTTATTTTGTGTGACAACTTTTTGTGAAGTTATTGTATTTATTGTGGTTCCTAAAAACAGGAAGGCCCCAAATAAAATTATTTTAATTAATTCCATGACTCTTGCTTTATGATTATTAAAGTGTTATAAACTGCAGTTTTCAACAAATAAGTCATGGTAGCTTAAAATACTTTACAAAAAAAATCATAAAAAAAAGTTAAACGAAAAAATAAGGCATAAAAAAAACTGCTTTCGCAGTTTTCAATTTTATTTCTTCTTGTCAGCATCGCAAGGTTTTTTAGCTTCCTTGAAACACTTGGTAATTTCCTTCTTTCTTTTATTTCTAAATCTTAATCTTTTTTTCTGTTTCATCAGTTTTTCAACTTTCTTAACAGATTCGATTTTATCTTTAGCAACTTTTTTCTTGCTCTTTTTAGATGACTTCGCTGTGATTGTAACTGCATTTGAAGGAGCAGTTATCGAGTTCATATCATCTAAATCTTTCTGATCATCTTTGTATTCTATTCCGCTTCCTTTTTTAGCTATTACTTTTTGGGCAGTAATTTGCTGGAAACCTATGAAAATCATTAAAAAAGATGCTAATATTTTAAGTCTAGCATTCATAATCTTTGGGGGATTTAATTCAATTGTCAAATAAAATAACGGCTTCTTATTGTTTTTTTCAGACAAAGTTCGATGAATGGCAATAAAGTATCGATGAAATAACAATTTAAAACTTTTAATTAAAACTTTCATTTACACTATTTTATATTTTTTTTAGACTTTTGATTTTTTGCTTTCCTCAATGTTAATCTTTCTTTCCTTGAGCAAGTTCTTTCTTCTCTTTTTAGTCTATTTTTTTCAATAGCTACCGATGAAATAACTTTCTTCTTATTTGAAACCTCCATTATAGTAATATTCATTATGTAAGGAGTACAAAACTCTAAAGAATCAACACTCTTTTTAGAAGTAACTTCTATTTTACTAATCTTTTTTGATGTTGATTCCTGTGAAGTAATCTTCAATGGTAGAAAAATTACTATTAACAGGATTATACTATTTTGAAATTCTTTTAACATTTGTTTGATCTATGCATAAAGCATTACTCAAAATTATTGAGATTATTTCATTACTTATTTTAAAATTCTTTGAATTAACCAAGACTATCGACTAACTGTACAATCTATTCTTTATTAGCATCAAATTGATTATAAAACTTAGTTAAACGAATAAGGCTTGCCAATTGGCAAGCCTTAAGCGTATCTATAAATAAGAGTAATTACTTATCCTCTGGGAATAATATTTTCTCTAATGCTTCTTTTTCTATCTTTACTTTTTCTTTTTGCTTCTTAATCTTTTCATCTAATTCGTCTAATTTTTCTTTCGCTTTTTTAATAGCCTCCTCTTTCTTAGATGCCTCTTCATCTGATACTTTTTTATTTTCTTTATCTTCTTCAAGTTTTTCTTTAGCTTTCTTTACTTTATCACGTCCTTTAACTAAAACATCTTCACTAGCTTTAATTCTATCCTCTTGCTCTTTCACTTTATTTTTAGCCTCTTGAGATCTCAGTCTTCCAAACTCCTTACCGCTCATGTTTCCTCTATCTCTTCCATAAGCATTTCCTTTTCCTTTAAATTCTTTTTTTTGCTTTAGCTTTTTCTCTTTCTTCTCTTTTTTCTCCTTTTTCTCTTCGCTTTCGTCACTCTCATCGTCTTCATCGTCTTCATCCTTACCCTTTGCTTTATCTTTAGCTTTTTGTTTCATTTCTTCGGCCTTCTCTTTCCCTTTGCCTTTTGCCTTATCCGCCTTGTTTTTACCTTTCTGTTTTACCTCTTCTAGCTCCTCTTCAGCAATATCCTTTACCTTATCCTTTCCTTTTTCTGCTGCTTTTTCAGCTTTTTTTTCTAAACCTTTTCCTTTCCCTTTACCATTACCTTGAGCATAAACACCTTGCACACCTAAAAAAGTGACTAATACTATTAATGAGCATAAAAATTTAAAATTTTTCATTTTTTCCTGTTTTTAAATGTTATCTAATTCCTTTAACTCTTCCTCTACTTCTTTTGTAGATTCCTCCAATTTCTCAATATCCTTTTCAATATCAGCCTGGATAGAATCTATTTTCTGAATTGCTTCTTCGGTTTTCTTGTCATCTTTTTTCTTGTCTGTACAAGCAATTGCGAACATTGCTCCGAAACATAAAATCAATAGTTTTTTCATTTAAAAAAGTTTTTAGTTAATGAATAAGACACTATAACAGTTAAAAAGTCACTTTTATAGCATATTAAAATACAATAGTTTGTATGAAATAACGAATTTTCTTTAAGAAAATTTTAACAAATTAAAAAGAAATAAAAAAAATCCGCTAAACAGCGGATTTTAATAGATTTTACTCTTTAGGAAGAAAAACTTCTGCCATCATACACCTGGCACTTCCACCTCCACATCCTTCTATAACATCTAATGAGCTAGAAATTATTTTACAATGCTTCTCTATTTTATTAATTTGATCTTTAGTTAGGCAATCATAAGCTGCTTGACTCATTACAAGGAATCGTTCGTCATTAACACCCCTAACTTGCAACATGTTTCCTGCAAAGTTGTTTACTTGAGCCTCAGTAATATCAATTACTTCTTTACCGTCCTCTTTTAAGTTCTTTACAACGTGTTTACGCTCTTTTTTATCATCTATTGAAGCTAAACAGATAACCGCAAATGTTTCCGCTAAACACATCATTACGTTGGTATGATAAATAGCTTTTCGCTCTCCATTTACCGTTTGATTAGCAGTAAAAACAACTGGAGTATATTCAAAGTCTTCGCAAAACTCTATAAATAACTCCTCATCCGCGCGAGGTGACAAAGCACAATAGGCTTTTCTGTTTTCTCTATCTAACAACAAACTTCCTGTTCCTTCTAAGAAAATATTCTCTTCTTCAGCAGAAGTATAATCCACTACCTCATTAATTACAAATCCTTGCTCTTCAAGAATATCTAAAATATCTTCTCTTCTTTCTAACCTTCTATTCTCTGCGAACATTGGATATAAGCCAACAGTTCCGTTTTCATGAAAAGAAATCCAGTTGTTCGGAAAAATAGAATCTGGAGTATCTGTTTCAGTTGTATCAGAAACTACAATTACATTCACTCCGAAACTTCTTAATTTCTCTACATAATTATCAAACTCTTCTTGAGCTTTAGCGTTAACAGTCGCAGGTAATACATTCTCTAAAACCTTCTGATAATAATTATTTACGGCTGTTTGTTCATTCATCCTAAAACCGACAGGACGAATCATCAATATCGTGTTCGTTGTTTGTTTCATACGGACAAAAATACTTATTTTGTCTATTCGATAAATGCAAAACTTTCGAAAAAAGGATTAATATTTCTTGAAGCAATTTAAACGATGACAATAGCAGATTTAGTAGGTGAATTTTCAATAATTGGGTCAAATCAAAATGATAGTGATACAAATTACAGAGGTGTTTTAACAATTAGTTTAGATGAAAGCAACCGAATTATTGCGAAATGGTTAATCCATATGGAACAAGAACAAATTGGTACAGGATTCTTTAAGGATAACATTTTGGTTATCAACTTTCAGTATTTAGGAGAAAACTCAGAAGTTTTTAACGGTACTGTTGTTTACAGATGTTTAACCAAAGATATACTTGATGGATTTTGGTCAGAGGAACATGGTAATCCTAAATTCTTGGGAACTGAGCGCTGTTTCAGAATTAAAAAAGATGACACTCTGACTCACTAAATTAAGACAAGCCTCCTTTTAAATTAATCAATTCACAAGAAATTTGTTGCTCTTCTAAAACTTTAATTGCACGTTTACTTCGAATTCCAGATTTACAATAAACAACTAATGGTTTATCACTTAAAACCTCTGTAAAACGCTCTGATATTTGACCTAAAGGAATATGCTGACCTCCAATATGATGTTGTGCTCTTTCCCAATCTTCACGAACATCTAATAAGTTATATTTTTCGAAGTTATGTTGTAATTCTTCTAAAGTTATTTCAGTTTTAGCTGGAGTAATTCCGCAGAAAAAATCATAATTCTCCTCTAACTTTTGAATATCAGCATTTGAAGTTCTTTTAAAATTCAGAATCATCTGACGCATCGAAAGAATATCAAATATCATTAATTTATTCGCTAATACTTCTCCTACTCCACAAATAATCTTAATAACTTCATTCGCTTGTAAACTTCCTATAATTCCTGGTAAAACTCCAACAACTCCTATTTCAGAACAATTTGGAACCGAACCTGGACTTGGTGGTGTTGGATATATGCAACGGTAAGTTCCACTGTTTTCATAATTAAAAACACTAACTTGACCTTCAAACTTAAAAATTGATCCGTAAACGAGCGGTTTATTTGCTAAAACGGAAGCATCATTTGATAAATACCTTGTTTGAAAGTTATCACTCCCATCAACAATAATATCGTATTTTTCAAATAATGCTACTGCATTATCTTTTGTAAGTTTTTCGTTGTAAACATCAAATTGAACAAAAGGATTTAATCTTGACAACCTCTTAACAGCCATTTCTGCTTTTGACATTCCGACATCATCGATAGTATAAAGAATTTGGCGTTGTAAATTACTTTGATCTACAACATCATCATCAATAACTCCAAGAGTTCCGACACCTGCAGCAGTTAAATACTGTAAAATTGGACAACCTAAACCTCCAGCTCCAATAACCAAAACTTTAGATTTTTGAAGTTTTAATTGTCCTTCCTCTCCTATTTTATCTAAAATAAGATGTCGATTGTATTGTATTTGTTCTTGTTCAGTAATACTCATTCTTTTCTAACTAAAATATTGCCAATCTTTCCAAACAACTTCTAACCCTTGTTCTTTTAACATTTGAGCTACTTCTTCTGTAGTTCGTTCATCTGAAATTTCAAACTGCTCTAAAGATTGAGGCTCTACCGAATATCCTCCTGGATTTGTTTTAGATTCTGCGCTGATTGATGTAATTCCTAAATTTACAATATGATTTCTAAAGACCTTACTTTCCCTAGTAGAAATTGATAATTCCACATCTTCGTCAAACATTCTGTAGGCACAAATTAGCTGAACTAAATCTGAATCAGTCATTGTTACTTTTGGTTCTAAACCACCAGAATGTGGACGTAGTCTTGGAAAAGATATTGAGTATTTTGTTTTCCAATATGTCTTTTGTAGATACTTTAAATGTAATGCTGTAAAAAAACTATCTGCTCTCCAATCTTCTAATCCAAATAATGCTCCTAACCCAATTTTATGAACTCCAGCTTTACCCAACCTATCAGGAGTTTCCAGACGATAATCAAAATTTGACTTTTTACCTTTTGGATGATGTTTTTTATATTCTTCTTTATGATAAGTTTCTTGATATACTAAAACAGCATACAAACCATTTTCTTTTAATAATTCATACTCATTTTGATCTAATGGTTGGACCTCAATAGTAATGTTTGAAAAATGCGATTTAATCAACTGAATAGCATTCTTAATATAATCAACACCAACCGTTCTATTTGCCTCTCCAGTAACTAATAAAATATGATCATAACCTTTCTTTTTTAGAAACTCAACTTCCTCTAAAATTTCATTATCCGTCAAGGTTCTTCTCGGTATTTTATTAGTAAAACTAAAACCACAATAGGTACAAATATTTTGACATTCGTTACTTAAATACATTGGTGCATACATTTGAATTGTATTACCAAACCTCTTCTTAGTAACTTGATTACTAATTTGAGCCATTTCTTCCAAATACGGTTTTGCAGCTGGAGAAATTAGTGCTTTAAAATCTTCAAAATCTCGTTTTTCCGAAGCTATCGCTCGCTTAACATCTAGAGTTGTTTTGGACAAAATACTTTGTAAAACCTCGTCCCAATTATACTGCTCAAATATATTTTTGAAGCTACTATTTGTCAACATATGTTATTATTTTAAATGTGTCATTTCGAATAAAATGAAGCAATCTATCGATTTGAAAGATTACTTCGTCTTGTATAAAAAACATTTTAATACAAGCCTCGTAATGACGACATCCTAATTTAAAAAAGAAGTTAATGGACTACTCGCTTCAGCATTTCTCTTTATAGGAGCCAATTTCGCTTCATAAGCAATTCTACCAGCTTCCACTGCCATTTTAAAAGCTTTCGCCATTGCTATTGGATTTTGCGAAACAGCAATTGCTGTATTGACTAAAACTGCGTCGGCACCTAACTCAATAGCATGTGCAGCATGAGATGGAGCACCGATTCCTGCATCAACAATTACTGGAACATTCGATTGTTCGATAATAATTTCTAAAAACTCTAGTGTTTTTAAACCTTTATTACTTCCAATTGGAGCTCCTAATGGCATTACACATTGCGTTCCTACTTCTTCTAGTCTTTTACACAATACTGGATCTGCATGAATATATGGCATCACGACAAAACCTTTCTTTACTAATTCCTCAGCTGCTTTAAGAGTTTCAATAGGATCGGGTAATAAGTACTTCGGATCAGGGTGAATTTCTAGTTTTACCCAATTTGTTTCTAATGCTTGTCTTGAAAGTTCGGCTGCGAAAACTGCTTCTTTAGCATTTCTAACTCCAGAAGTATTTGGGAGTAAATTTATTCGATCATGATTTAAATGTGTTAATATATCATCATCTTCATTTTCTACATCTACTCTTTTTAATGAAACAGTTACTAATTCACTTTCGCTTTCCAATATTGCATCTCGCATTAATTCAGAAGAACTAAACTTTCCTGTTCCTGTGAATAAACGTGATGAAAATGTTTTATCTGCTATTTTTAAACTCATTTGATTCGTTTTAACTAGCTATTAATTCTTTAATTTCTTCTACTGGTTTATTTGATAAAATTCCAGAAATCGCAATTCCATGGACACCAGTTTTATATAATTCTTGAAAATCATTTTTCGTTATTCCTCCAATTGCATAAACTGGTAATTCAATTCCTTCCTTTTGTAATTGAGAAATAATTTGTTGATATCCTTCTAATCCTAAAATTGGACTTAATTTTTTCTTTGTGCTTGTAAATCTAAAAGGACCTAAACCAATATAGTTTACTTTTTGAGAAGCTAAGAACCTACAATCTTCAAGTGTGTTTCCAGTTCCGCCAATTATAGTTTCTTCACTTAAAATAGCTCTAGCATCCAAGGGCTTCATATCTTCTTTTCCAATATGTAGTCCATAAGAATTGATTGTTTTAGCTACTTCAACATTATCATTTACTATAAGTTGTGCATTATTCGAATCACATATTTTTTTTGCCTCTACGGCTGTTTCAAGAAATATTTCTTGCTCTGTATTTTTCATTCTTAATTGAATAAGCTTTACACCAGATTCAACTACATTTTTAATATTCTCTAGATGTTCTTTAGGAGAATTTCCTTGTGATATATAATAGATATTATTCATATAATTTTTCCATTTATAATAAGTTCTCGACTACGCTCGAAATGACATTGTGATTCATCTTTTAAAAATGATAACCTAATAATGTTTTATTTGAACTCAATACTTTTTCCACATAACGTTTTCCTTTAAAACAGGATTTCAACAAAGGATATTTTAATGTAATATAACTTGCAATTGCTGAAGATAATACACAACCACTTCCATGTTTTTCATGATACTTTCCTTTCTTTGGATTGAATGAAAATTCTTTACCTTCTTTCAAAAACAAAAAGTCAACTCCCAATCTTTCTTCGTTATGTCCGCCTTTTAAGAAAACATTAGTTTTAGTTTGTATGTGAGATAATGTTTCTTCAACTGATTTATTTGGATACAAACTTTGTATTTCCTTATAATTTGGTGTCAATAAATAAATTTTAGAAAGCACTTCTTCAAAATCTTCTTCTGTAAAATCTTTGTGAAAAGAAAATCCTGAAGAAGCCTTTAAAACTGGATCTAAAATGATTTTTACAGCTGGATTGAATTGCAACAAAAAATCAATAATCTCAGATAAAATCTTCCAGTTTTCTACAATTCCAATTTTTACAACATCAATTTTAAACTGTGTAAATAAAACTTCAATCTGTTTTTTTATAACAGATTTCAAAATCCAATGACAATCTTTAAACTCAATATCGTTTTGAACGGTATTGGCTGTACAAACTGCCAATCCATAACATTTTAAAGCTTCAAAGGTTTTTATATCTGCCGTAAGACCCGCTCCATTTGATGGATCAAATCCTGCAATTGTTAATATGTAAGGACGCTTTTTCATTTTTACCAAAGTCATTACTAATGAAATGAAGTAATCTTTTTACACATAAACAGATTACTTCGTCGTTTCCTCCTCGTAACGACGCTTTATTTCTTTAAAACTTTCCACTATATTCTCAGAATTCCATACACCTCCTAAAACACCAATTCCTTCATATCCTAATTTTAAAACTTCTGGAATTGTTGCAGCATTTACACCTCCCATTCCTATAACCGTTTTACTAATATGATTCACATCAAATCCTTTTCCTTCATATCCTATTTTTGAAATAGAAGAAAAAACTGGACTTAACAAATGATATTCAAAATCTATTTCACATCTATTTAGAACTTTCGGATCGTGAAACGAACTACTTACTTTAAATCCTTTTTTCTTGTATGAATCAGTATAATTTTTAAGATTATCTCCAAGATCAATTCTAGGTTGTTCTTGTAGATGAATTCCTCTTAAATTAAACTCTGTACATAATTCATGATTTTCATGAATCATAATTCGATTGTAAAACTTTGCATTTATATCTTTCAATAAAACTCGGTATTGTTCAATATTAAAAGAAGGCTTTCTTAAATGCAACACTTCCAAACCTTTTGAAAAAAGTTGATTTAAAAGTATTGCTTCATTTTCTAATTCTTGTTCTGATGTGATTACTATTAACATATTTAAGTTGTTATTGTCATTAGGAATCCCGAAGTTTCGGGATGAAGTAATCTATTTATCAATTAAACAGATTACTTCGTCGTATTCTCCTCGTAATGACGTAAAAATTAGAATTATTATTACAAATAAACTTCTGATCCTTTTTCTTTAAATTCTTCAGATTTTTCTTTCATTCCTTCTTCAAGCGCTTTCCCCTCCTCTAGTTCTTTTTTTGCTGCGTAATCTCTTACTTCTTGTGTAATTTTCATTGAGCAAAACTTTGGTCCACACATCGAACAGAAATGAGCAATTTTTGCTCCCTCTGCTGGTAATGTTTCATCGTGATATTCTCTTGCTAATTCAGGGTCTAAACTTAGATTAAACTGATCTTCCCAACGGAACTCAAAACGAGCTTTACTTAATGCATCATCTCTATGTTGTGCTCCTGGATGACCCTTTGCCAAATCGGCGGCATGAGCAGCTAACTTATACGTTACTACTCCAGTTCTTACATCGTCTTTATTTGGTAAACCTAAATGTTCTTTTGGTGTAACATAACATAACATTGCTGTTCCGTACCATGCAATCATTGCCGCTCCAATTCCAGAAGTAATGTGATCATAACCCGGAGCAATATCTGTTGTTAATGGACCTAAAGTATAAAAAGGAGCTTCTCCACAAGCTTCCAACTGCTTATCCATATTAGCTTTAATCATATGCATAGGAACGTGACCTGGACCTTCAATAAAACACTGCACTTCGTGTTTCCATGCGATTTTTGTTAACTCTCCTAAAGTTTCTAACTCTGCGAACTGTGCTTGGTCATTTGCATCCGCAATACAACCTGGACGCAATCCATCTCCTAATGAAAATGCAACATCATAGGCTTTCATGATTTCACAAATTTCTTCGAAGTGCGTGTATAAGAAACTTTCTTTATGATGCGCTAAACACCACTTTGCCATAATTGAGCCTCCTCTAGACACAATTCCTGTTATACGTTTTGCTGTCATTGGAACATAAGCCAAACGAACTCCAGCGTGAATTGTAAAATAATCTACCCCTTGTTCTGCTTGTTCAATTAAAGTATCTCTAAATATTTCCCAAGTTAGATCTTCTGCAACACCTTTAACTTTTTCAAGAGCTTGGTAAATAGGAACGGTTCCTACAGGAACTGGAGAATTACGAATAATCCACTCTCTAGTTTCGTGAATATTTTTCCCTGTAGATAAATCCATAATATTATCGGCTCCCCAACGACAAGCCCAAACAGCTTTTTCAACCTCTTCTTCAATTGAAGATGTTGTTGCTGAATTCCCAATATTGGCATTAATTTTTACTAAGAAGTTTCTACCTAAAATCATAGGTTCAGCTTCAGGGTGATTGATATTAGAAGGAATTACCGCTCGACCTCTAGCTACTTCTTCTCTAACAAATTCTGGTGTAATTTTCTCTGGGATACTCGCTCCAAAATCTTGACCTGGATGTTGCTTTGATAAACGAGTCATCTCATCAATACGTTGATTTTCACGAATGGCAACATACTCCATTTCTGGTGTAATGATTCCTTTTTTTGCGTAATGTAATTGAGTGACATTCTCACCTTTTTTCGCTCTATAAGGTTTATTTAAATGATTAAATCTTAAATGATTTAAACTGTCATCATTTAATCTCTCATTACAATATTCTGAACTAAATTGTTCTAATTGTTCTACGTTTCCTCTATCTAAAATCCATTGTTCACGAATACGTTCTAATCCGTTATGAATATTAATTTCCTTACTTGGATCAGTATATGGTCCAGAGGTATCATACACAGTAACTGGCTCATTCGATGTATGCTTTTTTGTCATTGAATCGATAGTATCATTCAATGTAATTTCACGCATTGCTACCTTAATTTGCGGATGTAACTTCCCTTGAACATAAATTTTATTTGAACTTGGAAAAGGTTTTCTTGTAATTCCGTCTTGTTTAGGTGCGGTATCTTTTTTTTTCATTTTACTAAAGATTCGTATATAAAATGTTTGTACGCAAGATTATACTTACGTATTTATATTATTTAATTTTTGAAATAAGTTTGGATAGAAGACTAAATGATTTATCCTCCTTGTGTAGATTTAATGATCAAGATATTGTCTTGATCGACTACTTCTCGTTTTTCCCAATTTGGCTTACTTACAACATCATTATTAACAGCAACTGCAATTCCATTCGTTTGAATGTTGAGCTCCTCTATGAGTTGATAAACCGTAAGATTTTCTGGAAAAATTTGTTTTTTGTCGTTTACTTGTATTGTTATCATTATGAATAAAATTTAAAGTAAACTTTAGAAGAAAATATAAAAAACATGATGTACGTGAAAGTACAAAATATTTGAAAATGACTTTTCCCTACGTTGGTGTTAACCAAATCAGGTTCTAAGGATATTTCTCAAACTAGTTACCCAGCTACTCCTAAAGTTTTATATAATCAAAGATAAGAGTTTATTCTCTGCTTCTTTTAATTTAAAGTTATTTTTATGAGTAAAAATGAAAAAGCCTGAGATAAACTAATATCTCAGGCTCTTATTGTTTTATAATTAAATAATCTAATCTCTTATTAACGGTAAGGTAGAACAACGAAGTAAACCTTCTTGTTTAGCAATTTCGGCATACGGAACTTCCTCTACGGTAAATCCTTTTTCACGCAACCAAGTATTTAATCTTGTGAAATTCTTTTCTGAAATTATAACTTCTTCTGAAATAGAAAATACATTACTATTCATATTGTACATCTCTTCCTTAGAAATTTCAAAAATATTTTCTTCCCCAAAAAAGTCAACCAACCATTGATATTCTCTTTCGACTAAAAAACCATTTTTATGTAAGATTGCCATATTCTTTCCTATTGGTTGAAAACAGCAATCTAAGTGAAGAGCGTTTTCTTTAGGATCATCATTAGATTTCCTTAACTCAAAAGCTTTTACTATTTTCTCTGGAAACAACTCTTGCAAAGCAATAACAGCGTCAGTGTTTGTTCTTGCAGTAATATAATCTGAATAATCACTTCCAGAATATGTACCTACGAAAATATAGTCATTCCATGGCATAACATCTCCACCTTCAACATGACATTCTTTAGGTAACTCTATTACATTCTCTGGATTAACCTGAGCAACAACATGTTGAATTGCTTCATACTCTCTATTTCTGTCAGGAAGAATATTCGCCTTAACTAATTTGTCCTCAATTACAAAAGCAATATCTCTTGAAAAAATTTGGTTGTAATCCTGAATTACCTCTGGTCTAAAAACCTTTACATCATATTTCTGAAAAACTTCCGCAACAGCTTCCATCTCTGCAATCATATCTTCTTCCTTAGGATACGTACCCGCTATTACATGCTGTCTACTTTTAGGATCATAACAATCCTCTACTTTAGGAACTGGTCCGTTACTCTTTGCAGTACCTAAAACTACAGCTCTCAACCTTGAAGTTTCGTTTTTTACGTTAAGTTGTAACATATATCAAAAAAAATGTCATTCTGAGATTAGATTCAGAATGACATTGTATCGTTTAAAGTTTGTTTATCTTTTACTAATTTCCACGAAAGGACGGTAATTTTCACCCGTGTAAACTTGACGTGGACGACCAATTGGCTCTTTACGTAAACGCATTTCTCTCCACTGAGAAATCCATCCTGGTAAACGACCTAATGCAAACATTACTGTAAACATTTCAACTGGAATACCCATTGCTCTATAAATGATTCCTGAGTAGAAATCTACGTTTGGATATAATTTTCTTTTCACAAAGTAATCATCACTTAAAGCTTCTTGCTCTAATCCTTTTGCAACATCTAAAATTGGATCATTTACTCCTAAGTCATTCAATACTTCATCAGCAGCTACCTTGATAATTTTAGCACGAGGATCAAAATTCTTATATACTCTATGTCCGAATCCCATTAAACGGAATGGATCTTCCTTATCCTTTGCTTTACCCATGTATTTTTTAGTGTCTCCACCATCTTCTTTAATAGCTTCTAACATTTCTAATACAGCTTGGTTTGCTCCACCATGTAATGGTCCCCAAAGTGCAGAAATACCAGCAGAAAGCGATGCAAATAATCCAGCATGAGAAGAACCTACGATTCTCACAGTTGATGTAGAACAGTTTTGTTCGTGATCTGCATGTAAGATTAATAATTTATCTAAAGCATTAACTAAAACTTTATTTTGATCGTAATCTTCATTCGGTTTTTTGAACATCATGTGTAAAACATTCTCAACATAACCTAATTTTCTAGAACCGTAATCTAATGGAAGTCCTTGTTTTTTACGCATTGTCCAAGCTACTAAAACTGGGAATTTTCCCATAATTTTAACTATAGCCTTATACATATCCTCCTCAGAATCAACATTAACAGAACCAGGATTGAAAGCAGTTAATGCAGAAGTTAAAGAAGATAAAACTCCCATTGGATGTGCATTTTTAGGGAATGCATCAATTATCTTCTTAATATCATCATCAACAATTGCATTGTCTAAAATATCATTGTAAAATTTATCCAGTTGTTCTTGAGTTGGCAATTCTCCAAAGATTAACAAATAAGCCACTTCTAAAAAGTCTGCTTTTTCAGCTAATTCTTCAATTGAATACCCTCTGTAACGTAAAACTCCTTCTTCACCATTTAAAAATGTAATAGCACTTTGGCAAGAACCGGTGTTTTTATAACCTGGATCAATTGTAGTAACACCTCCTGTAGCTCCTCTTAATGTTTTAATATCAATTGCCACCTCATTTTCTGTTCCCTTTATCAAAGGAAACTCGTACGTATTTTCGCCAATTTGTAGTTTCGCTATATCTGACATTCTTTAATTTGTTTTTTGTGAAATTTAAATGATGCACGAAGATACCAATTTTTAAACCATTTTGAAAATGTTGTTTAACAGTTTTGTATTAAAAAAATTACAATATTTTATTACAATTATTTATGCATCATCATCTATTTGTTACATAAACAAAAAAATCCCGGAGAACCAGGATTTTTAATTACATATATCTCTTTAAAGATTATTTTACTTTAAAAGCATTCTGCTGTGGATAATAACCTACATCTCCTAATTCTTCTTCAATTCTTAGAAGTTGATTATACTTTGCCATACGATCTGATCTTGAAGCAGATCCAGTCTTTATTTGACCAGTATTTAAAGCAACCGCTAAATCAGCAATTGTATTGTCTTCAGTTTCTCCAGAACGGTGACTCATTACTGATGTATATCCAGCATTATGAGCCATATTTACAGCTGCGATTGTTTCAGTAAGTGTACCAATTTGATTCACTTTAATTAAGATAGAATTTGCAGTATTATTTTCAATACCTCGAGATAAACGCTCTACATTAGTAACAAATAAATCATCACCAACTAATTGAACTTTATCCCCAACTTTTTCAGTTAAATACTTCCAACCTTCCCAGTCGTTTTCATCCATTCCATCTTCAATAGAAATAATAGGATACTTTTCAGTTAGTTCAGCTAAATAATCAGCTTGTTCTTGACTAGTCCTAACTTTTCCTTTATCTCCCTCAAATTTAGTATAGTCATACTTTCCATCAACATAGAATTCTGCAGAAGCACAATCCAAAGCGATCATAATTTCATCTCCTAAGCTATATCCAGCATTTTTAACAGCTAAGGCAATTGTATCTAAAGCATCTTCAGTTCCATCTAAAGTTGGAGCGAAACCTCCTTCGTCTCCTACTGCTGTAGATAAATTTCTGTCGTGTAATACTTTCTTTAAGTTATGGAAGATTTCCGATCCCATTTGCATTGCTTGTGAGAAATTCTTCGCCTTTACTGGCATCACCATAAATTCTTGGAAAGCAATCGGAGCATCTGAGTGAGAACCTCCATTAATAATATTCATCATTGGAACAGGTAATGTATTTGCACTTACTCCTCCAACGTATCTATATAATGGCATTCCTAATTCATTAGCCGCTGCCTTTGCTACTGCTAAAGAAACACCTAAAATTGCATTTGCTCCTAACTTAGATTTATTTGGTGTCCCATCTAATTCAATCATCATTTGATCAATTAAATTTTGCTCAAATACAGAAGTACCTAATAACTCTTGAGCGATAATTGTGTTTACATTATCAACCGCTTCAGTAACTCCTTTACCCATATAAGCATCACCTCCGTCACGTAATTCAACAGCTTCGTGCTCTCCAGTAGATGCTCCTGATGGTACAGCTGCTCTACCCTGAATTCCGTTTTCAGTAGTTACATCTACTTCAACAGTTGGATTACCTCTTGAATCAAAAATTTGACGTGCATGGATGTTAATTATAATACTCATCTTCTATTTTTTAATTTGATTGTAGCTAATTTACAAATGCTACAGTTTTAAAGTTAGATTTTTAGATATTTTCTACGAAATCGTTTTCAACTGTTGAAGACTATTTTGTAGACTTGATATTCTCAATAAATTGGTCAAATAAGTACTCAGAATCGTGCGGCCCAGGGCTTGCTTCTGGGTGATACTGTACTGAAAACACGTTTTTACTCTTCATTTTAATTCCCGCGACCGTGTTATCATTTAAATGTACATGAGTAATCTCAACATCACCATGAGCCTCTGTTTCCTCTCTATTAATTGCGAAACCGTGATTTTGAGAAGTTATTTCTCCTTTACCAGTTAGCAAGTTCTTCACAGGGTGATTGATTCCTCTATGACCGTTATGCATTTTATAAGTAGAAATTCCGTTTGCTAAAGCTATAACTTGATGTCCTAAACAAATTCCGAATAACGGTAAATCTCTTTTGATTATTTCTTTTGCTAAATCTTGTGCCTCAGTTAAAGGCTCTGGATCTCCAGGGCCGTTTGAGATAAAATAACCATCAGGGCTCCAAGACTCTAACTCCTCAAACTTAGCATTATAAGGGTAAACTTTTATGTAAGCATCTCTCTTTGCAAGGTTTCTTAAGATGTTCTTTTTAATTCCAATATCTAAAGCCGCTACTTTATATGTTGCATTTTCATTTCCTACAAAATATGGTTCTTTAGTAGAAACTTGAGAAGCCAATTCTAACCCTTCCATGTTTGGAACCTCCGCCAATTGCTTCTTTAAATCCTCAATGTTTTCAGTTTCTGTTGAAATGATTGCATTCATTGCTCCATTTTCTCTGATGTAAGAGACTAAAGCTCTTGTATCAACATCTGAAATTGCAACTAAGTTATGCTTCTCAAACCAGTCCTTTAAATTCCCGTCTGAGTCAACACGTGAATGTTCAAAGCTAAAGTTTCTACAAATTAAACCTGAAATCTTAATTCCTTCAGATTCAACTTCTTCATTATTTACTCCATAATTACCAATATGAGCATTTGTTGCTACCATTAATTGCCCAAAATAAGATGGATCCGTAAAAATCTCTTGGTAACCAGTCATACCAGTATTAAAGCAAATCTCTCCTGTTACAGTCCCCTCTATTCCTACAGATTTCCCATAAAAAACAGTACCGTCTGCAAGTAAAACTAGTGCTTTTTTTCGTGTTGTGTATTTCATTAGTTTGTTGTGTATTTGTTGTAATAAAATCAATAAGACTATTCAAAATCAGACTTTTAAAAAAATCTAGTTGAAATAACTTTTATCGTAATTTTAAAAATTTTTCAAAAATAGTTTAAAAAAAAAGGATAAACTAAATTGTTTATCCTTTTTTATATTTTATAGAACTGTCATCTATTCTTCTTCTTGTGAAGCTTCAACATCAGCTACAGGTGCAGTAGCTTTAGCAGCTCCACCACGACGGCTACGACGAGTAGTCTTTTTAGCCTTCTTTCCATTTGGATTGTATAGTTCGTTGTAATCAACTAATTCTACCATTGCCATTGGAGCGTTATCTCCTTGACGATTTCCTAATTTGATAATACGAACATAACCACCTGGTCTGTCAGCTACTTTTACAGAAATCTCTTTGAATAACTCAGTAACAGCATACTTGTTGCGTAAGTAACTAAATACCACACGACGATTGTGCATGTTTTTCTCTTCTGTTGTGTTATTCTCAGCTTTAGCTTTTGTAATTAACGGCTCTACAAATTTACGTAAAGCTTTCGCCTTAGCTTCTGTAGTGTTAATACGCTTGTGCTCAATTAAAGAACAAGCCATATTTGCTAACATAGCTTTTCTATGTGCTGTCTTTCTACCTAAATGGTTTACTTTTTTACCGTGTCTCATGACGTTTAAGTTTTAGACTACCATCTTGCTCTACCCACTCTTGAGGAGCAAATTATGATAACCTAGTTAAAATATTAATCTCTATCTAATTTGTATTTCGTTAAATCCATTCCGAAACTTAAGCCTTTATTATTCACTAACTCTTCTAATTCAGTTAATGATTTTTTACCAAAGTTTCTAAACTTCATTAAATCTCCTTTGTTAAAAGATACTAAGTCTCCTAACGTATCTACTTCTGCAGCTTTCAAACAGTTTAAAGCACGAACAGATAAATCCATATCTACTAATTTCGTCTTTAATAACTGACGCATGTGTAATGATTCCTCATCGTATGATTCAGTCTGAGCGATTTCATCTGCCTCTAAAGTAATTCTCTCATCTGAGAATAACATGAAGTGGTGAATTAAAATCTTTGCTGCTTCAGTTAATGCATCTTTAGGATTGATTGAACCATCAGTATCAATATCAAAAACCAACTTTTCGTAGTCAGTTTTTTGCTCAACACGGAAGTTCTCTACAGCATACTTTACATTCTTGATAGGTGTAAAGATTGAATCTGTAAAAATCGTTCCTAATGGTGCACCTGATTTTTTATTTTCTTCAGCTGGTACAAAACCTCTACCTTTTTCTATGGTAATCTCTGCATTAATTTTAACAGATTTATCCATATTACAGATAACTAAATCCGGATTTAAAACTTGGAATCCAGAAATAAATTTTTGTAAATCTCCAGCAGTTAATTGCTCTTGACCTGAAATAGCTATCGTTACAGTTTCTCTATCAGATTCTTCGATTTGCTTTTTGAAACGAACTTGTTTTAAGTTTAAGATCATTTCTGTTACATCTTCCACAACACCTGTAATTGTAGAAAATTCGTGTTCTACACCATCAATTCTTAATGATGTAATTGCAAATCCCTCTAGAGAAGATAATAATACTCTACGTAAAGCATTACCAACTGTTAAACCAAATCCTGGTTCTAACGGTCTGAACTCGAATCTACCTGAAAAATCAGTAGATTCAATCATGATAACTTTGTCGGGCTTTTGAAAATTTAAAATCGCCATATAGTTTTCTTCGTTTTAATTGTTATTTGGTTGCGCGGTCTGTAAGTTTGAAGAAGTACGAACAGACCCTTTGGCCAAATCCCAATGTGATTAATTTATTATTTAGAATATAATTCTACGATTAACTGCTCCTTGATGTTCTCAGGGATTTGTAATCTTTCTGGAGCCTTTACAAAAGTTCCTGACTTTTGCTCAGCATTCCATGTTAACCATTCGTAAACATTGCTGTTAGAAGCTAATGCATTTTCGATAGCATCTAAAGATTTAGACTTTTCTCTTACTGCAATTACATCTCCAGCTCTTAATCTATAAGAAGGAATGTTCACTATCTCTCCATTCACAGTAATATGACGGTGAGAAACTAATTGACGTGCTGCTCTACGAGAAGTAGCGATTCCTAAACGGAATACTGTGTTATCCAAACGAGATTCACATAATTGTAATAAAACCTCACCTGTAATTCCACCTGAAGCCTGAGCTTTCTTGAATAAGTTACGGAATTGACGCTCTAAGATACCGTAAGTATACTTAGCTTTTTGCTTTTCCATTAACTGAACTGCATATTCAGATTTCTTACCTCTTCTCTTACCAACTCCATGTTGTCCTGGAGGGTAATTTCTTTTTTCGAAGTTCTTGTCTTCTCCGAAAATTGCCTCGCCAAATTTACGAGCAATCTTAGTTTTTGGTCCTGTATATCTTGCCATTTCTATTAGTTTAAGTAGGGATTGTGAATTAAGGCGTACTCCTTCGACAATCTGTATTCCTACTAGATTAAAAAATAATTATTATACTCTTCTTCTTTTAGGTGGACGACATCCATTGTGAGGAATTGGTGTAACATCAATGATTTCAGTTACTTCAATTCCTGAATTATGGATAGATCTGATTGCAGATTCTCTACCGTTACCTGGTCCTTTAACATATACCTTTACTTTACGTAAACCAGCTTCTTTTGCAACAGAAGCACAGTTTTCAGCAGCTAATTGCGCTGCATAAGGAGTATTTTTCTTAGATCCTCTGAATCCCATTTTACCGGCAGATGACCAAGAAATTACGTCTCCTTTTTTGTTAGTTAAAGAGATGATAATGTTATTGAACGATGCTGTAATATGAGCCTCACCTGTAGACTCGATAATTACTTTACGTTTTTTTGTTACTTTCGATTTTGCCATGATTCTTTACTATTAGTAAAAACAATCTAACGATTATTTTTTCTTGTTAGCTACAGTTTTTCTCTTACCCTTTCTAGTACGAGAGTTATTCTTTGTTCTTTGTCCTCTTAAAGGTAATCCTAATCTGTGACGGATTCCTCTTTGACAACCGATGTCCATTAAACGTTTGATGTTTAATTGAACTTCTGAACGTAACTCACCTTCAATAGTGAATTTACCAACTTGCTCACGAATTGCTGCAATTTGATCATCGTTCCAATCTTGAACTTTGATATTTTCGTCTACTTTAGCTTCAGCTAAAACTTCTTTAGCTCTGCTTCTTCCTATACCAAAGATGTATGTTAAAGCGATTACGCCTCTCTTATTCTTTGGAATATCTATACCTGCGATTCTAGCCATAACTAACCTTGTCTTTGTTTAAATCTAGGATTCTTTTTGTTTATAACGTATAATCTGCCTTTTCTGCGTACAATTTTACAGTCGGCACTTCTTTTCTTTAATGATGCTCTTACTTTCATCAGTGTGTTTTTTAATATCTGTAAGTAATTCTTGCTTTAGTTAAATCATATGGGCTCATTTCTAACTTTACCTTATCTCCTGGTAAAAGTTTGATATAGTGCATACGCATTTTACCTGAAATGTGTGCCGTAACAATATGTCCATTTTCTAATTCTACACGAAACATTGCATTAGATAATGCTTCTGTTATAGTTCCATCCTGTTGAATTGCTGGTTGCTTAGCCATATTATTTTAATGATTTTCTATTAGTGTTACCTGTTTTCATTAAACCGTCGTAACGACTGTTTAATAAATACGAATTAATTTGTTGAATGGTGTCTATAGCAACACCTACCATAATAATTAATGAAGTTCCTCCGTAGAACAATGCCCAGTTTTGAGTAACTCCAAATTGAACTATAATAGCTGGTAATATTGATAAAGCAGCTAAAAATAACGATCCTGGAAAAGTAATTTTTGATAAAACTGAATCTAAATGATTCGCAGTTTCTTCTCCTGGCTTATACCCTGGAACGAAACCATTACTTCTCTTAAGATCTTCTGCCATCTTATTTGTAGGTATTGTAATTGCAGTATAGAAATAACTAAAAATTATAATTAATACTGCAAAAATAAGATTATACCACAATCCGTTAATATCAGTCAAACTAACTAAAGCAGGGAACTTTTGACCTAAAGTCATAGGTAAAAACATAATTGCCTGAGCAAAAATGATTGGCATTACACCTGCTGCGTTTAACTTTAATGGAATGTATTGTCTTGCTCCTTCAACATCTTTAATGTTTGCGATTGCCGTTCTTCTTGCGTATTGAACCGCAACTTTACGAACTGCTGTAACTAGTAACACAGTTAATAATATTACGACAAACCACACTAAAACTTCAATTAAGATCATCATTATTCCACCACCTCCGGCGTTTGTTGTTTTAGAGATAAACTCTTGCAAAAACGCTGCTGGGAAGTTAGCGATAATACCTACTGTAATTAATAAAGAGATACCATTACCAACACCTTTGTCAGTAATTCTTTCTCCTAACCACATTGCAAAAATTGTTCCTGCAGTAAGTAAAATCATAGATGAAACCCAAAATGTTGCACCACCAACTAAGAAAGCTGACTCTGGTAATCCAAATTGAGTTTTAATTGCTGTGATATAAGTCGGTCCTTGCACTAATGTGATCAGTATCGTTAACCAACGTGTAATTTGTGTAATTTTCTTACGTCCACTCTCTCCATCTTTTTGTAATTTTTGTAAATAAGGAATAGCTATTCCCATTAACTGAACTACAATAGATGCAGAAATGTAAGGCATAATACCTAAAGCCATAACAGATGCTCTAGCAAATGCCCCACCTGTAAATGCATTTAATAAACCTAAGAGTCCACCTCCGGCTTGATCTTTTAGTGCTGCTAATTGAGTTGGATCAATTCCTGGTAATGGAACTGCTGCCATAAAACGATAAACAGCGATTAAACCAATCGTTAAAAGTAATTTATCTTTTAACTCTTCTATTTTGAAAATGTCTCTTAAAGTATTTATAAAATTCATCATTTACAGTTTATAAAGTTACTGCTTCACCTCCAGCCGCTTCGATAGCTGCTTTTGCTGTAGCTGTAAATTTGTGTACAGTTATATTTAATTTAGCTTTCAACTCACCACGTCCTAAGATCTTTACAAGTTCATTCTTACGTGCTAATCTGTTTTCAACTAAAACGTCCATTGTAACTGTATCAGTAATTCTACCGTTATCAACTAACTCTTGTAATTTATCTAAGTTGATTCCAACATATTCCTTGCGGTTAATGTTTGTGAATCCAAACTTAGGCACACGTCTTTGAAGTGGCATTTGCCCTCCTTCGAATCCGATTTTACGTGAGTAACCTGAACGAGATTTAGCTCCTTTATGTCCTCTTGTAGAGGTACCACCATGACCTGATCCTTCTCCACGAGCAATTCTCTTCCCGCTTTTTGTAGATCCAGCTGCTGGTTTTAAGTTATGTAAACCCATTTTTATTATCTTCTTATTTAATTTCTTCTACAGAAACTAAGTGTTGAACTTTATTTACCATCCCCAAAATTGTAGCTGTTGCGTCGTGCTCTACAGTTTGGTTCATTCTACGTAATCCTAACGCCTCTAACGTTCTTTTTTGATTTTTAAGGCGACCGATTTGACTTTTTACTTGTGTAACTCTAATTTTACTCATCGTCTTAAATTTTATCCGTTAAAAACTTTCTCTAATGAAATACCTCTTTGTCTAGCAATAGTTTCTGCACTACGTAATTGTAATAATGCATCAAAAGTTGCTTTTACCACGTTGTGTGGGTTAGAAGATCCTTGAGACTTAGATAATACGTCATGTACTCCTACAGATTCTAATACTGCACGTACTGCACCACCTGCGATAACCCCGGTACCATTTGAAGCAGGCTTGATAAACACCTTAGCTCCTCCGAATTTACCTTTTTGCTCGTGTGGTAATGTTCCTTTTAAAAGTGGAATACGAACTAAATTTTTCTTAGCATCTTCAACTGCCTTTGCAATTGCTGAAGATACATCTTTAGATTTTCCTAATCCGTGACCTACAACTCCGTTACCATCACCTACTACTACGATAGCAGAAAAACCGAATGCTCTACCTCCTTTAGTAACTTTAGTAACACGTTGAACTCCTACTAATCTATCAACAAGCTCTAATCCACTTGGTTTTACTCTTTCTACGTTTTTATATCCTAACATAATATAATTTCTTAAAATTTTAAACCAGCTTCTCTTGCAGCGTCTGCTAATACTTTCACACGTCCATGGTATAAATAACCATTTCTATCAAAAGCAACAGTCTCAAGACCTGCTTTTACAGCTTTTTCAGCAATCGCCTTTCCTACAGCTGCAGCAGTTTCTGCTTTAGAACCAGATGCAATTTCTTTATCTCTCGATGAAGCCGCTGCAATCGTTACACCGTCAACATCATTTATAATCTGCGCATAGATTTCTTTATTACTTCTAAATACTGATAATCTTGGCTTTTCAGCTGTACCAGAAATAACTTTTCTAATTCTATACTTTATACGTTGTCTTCTTTCAAGTTTTGATAATGCCATAACACTAATTATTATGCAGATTTACCTGCTTTTCTTCTAATTACTTCACCAACAAACTTAACTCCTTTACCTTTATATGGCTCAGGCTTACGGAAAGAACGAATCTTAGCCGCTACTTGCCCCACTAATTGCTTATCGTGAGAAGTTAATTTTACGATTGGGTTTTTACCTTTTTCAGATACTGTTTCAACCTTAACCTCTGGTGCTAACTCTAAAACAATGTTATGAGAAAATCCTAAAGCTAAATCTAATTTTTGACCTTGATTAGAAGCTCTATAACCTACTCCAACTAACTCTAATTCCTTAGTAAAACCTTTAGTTACACCTTCAATCATGTTATTGATTAAAGCGCGGTATAAACCATGTGCAGCTTTATGATCTTTACTATCTGACGGTCTCTCTAATGTTAAAGTACCATCTTCTTCCTTTACAGTAATACCAGCAGTTAACTCTTGTGTTAACTCTCCTAGTTTACCTTTTACTGTTACCACGTTATCGTTTACTTTAAATTCAACACCTTGTGGCAATGTGATTGGGCTTTTACCTATTCTACTCATCTTACAAAATGTTTATTAATAAACGTAACATAATACTTCTCCACCAACATTCTCTTGACGTGCTTTCTTGTTAGTCATCACACCTTTTGAAGTTGATACAATTGCGATACCAAGTCCGTTTAAAACTCTTGGCATTTCTTTAGCACCTACATACTTACGTAAACCTGGTGTAGATACTCTTTGAATTTTTCTGATAACTGGTTCTTTTGTTTGCCTATCGTACTTTAAAGCTATCTTGATAGTTCCTTGAACTTTATCGTCATTGAACTGATAACTTAAAATGTAACCTTGATCAAACAAAATCTTAGTCATCTCCTTCTTCAATTTTGAAGCTGGAACTTCTACAACTCTGTGCCCTGCCATAATAGCATTTCTAACACGAGTAAGAAAATCCGCGATTGGATCTGTATACATATTAATTTAATTGCGGTTTTGGTATTTAGTAGCTTCTATTTTACTTACGAATTACCGTAACTACTAAACCTGAAACCAGTTAAAACTCATTTATATTTTTACGGAAGCTAGCTATATCTCTATGTTTGTTCACAAAAAGGCATAATTTACCCTGTAAAAACAGTGTGCAAATATACGTAAAGTTTTCGAAAAAAAAAGAGAATTTATAATTATCAATTTGACTATTAATTTATTGCTGTTTTTTCGCTCAATTCAATCCGTGTTCTGTATTCTTAATTTCATAGTATTTTTTCTTCGCTTTCTTCATACCGAATAAAAACCTCATAAAATTAAAAGGATAAATAATTACATAATAAAGCAAAGAAATAAAAATCAAAGAACTACAAAAAAGCAATACGATTTTAAGAAAAATTGAAACACTCATCTGTAAAACATAATAACCAACTACAATTATCACAGTCTGATGAAGCATATAAAAGGGATACACAGCTTCATTGAGGTTTTTCAACAATAAACTGTTATGATTAAAGTATTTTTGACCATAACCTAAAGTAACAAGAATAACTGACCATCCCAACATAGCGCATACCATATACCAAATATTCCATCGCACGGCCACAGTTACATATGGAGAAATAATTTCTGATGGTAAAAAATAATAAAAGTAAAAAAGAACTGTTGTAAAAAAGGTTAAGTATAAATACTTTCTTCTGCTTTCGTAAATAATTAACCACAGGCTTTCGGTGCTTGCTATTAGGATACCACTAATAAAAAAGAAGCCATAATAAAACGTTGAAGAAAGGTTGAAAATACTTTTTGAATCGGTAGGAAAATAATATTTACTTATTATTACCCCAAGAATTAATACTAAACACCATGAGAAAACTCCATATTTAGAACTCATAATTTTAAGTATTACTTTAACTTTATTACTCACAGAAGATTTTAAGAAAATAATCAAAGGAATCACGAAAATAGACATCCAAAATAGATTTTCTATAAACCACAAATGATTCACATTTAAGTTTGAAAGAATATCCAGATAACTTTCAAGAAAAGAATTATTACGAATATAATTTTCAAAATAAGTTTGCGGCGGAATCAATACTAAGACACCAAAAACTAATGGTATCAGTAATCGTAGGCTTCTTTCTTTTATAAATTGAAACCAATTTCTTTTGGAAAAGGCAAAAACAGTTCCTACACCTGAAATAAAAAATAGAAGAGGCAATCGAAACTGTTCGAAATAAACCATAATATCATCAAGAAACTTACTTGATTCACTATTCATAATATGAAAATCATCACCATTAAAAGGCATGCAAACGTGATGAACAAAAACGGTAAAAACGGAAATCACACGTAACCAATCTAAATCGTATCGTCTATTAATAATCATAAAAACATTATTATATTATTGACGAAACTATCGTTGAAATTTATATAATAACCTCTTTATATTTTTATTGGGACGATTAACAACATTAATGTTACCAATAACAAACTAAGACCTTATCAAGTTTAATTGAGCTTCAAACTTTGAAATCATAGACCTTGAAACGGGAACGATATTTGAATGGTTTTGAATACTTAATTTGTACCCTTGTGTATTACCCTTAATAGATTCAATTTTACTTAAATTAACTAGAAAAGATCGATGTGTTTTACAAATAAATGGAAAGCCAGATAACTGATCCTCCAAACTTTTTAATGAAATTCTTTTGAGTAACTTTCCGTCCGATAAAAATAGTTCAGTATAATTTTTATCCGATTTAGCAAATAAAAAATCATTTAGATATAAATCAAAATCATCGTTTTTAACAGTAGTTATGATGCTAATTGTAACATTATCTTTTAACACATCATTTACCTTATAATTCAAATTTCGAATACGATTGTCATAAATATTCTTTAATCGCTCAACATTCAAAGAAGTAATAATAAGCAACAACAAGCTTCCTACTAACAACGTATTTCTAATCTCTTCAATTAAATATCTAAACGACCAATTATCATCTTTATCATAAATTAAATCTCTAATAATAAATTGACCTATACCAATAATTACTAATAGAATGAATAAAAATGATAGTTCTTGTTTTACATTCCATTCATCTTCCTTACTCCTGAACATATTCAAAAGTAGAGTTAGTATTAAAAAAACGACAAAAGAAACTAAAGAGTGAATAAGTGAGACTATAAAATAAGGAAACTTCAACTCTTGATAATTAACCTCAAAAGGTTGAAACAAAAAGCTAAAGAAGGTAGAAAGTATTAAAACAATTAGACCTAATATTAATGAATTATTCAAACTATAATAATAAGGATACTGGTTTTTTAGAAACTTATACACGAAAAATATTTTTTCCTGCAAAATAAAAAAAGGTGCACAAACTTATACGTTGTACACCTTTTTTATATTGTGAAAACTGATAATTTCTACCAGCTTGCTTTCTTTACACCTGGAATTAATCCTTGGTTTGCCATTTCACGGAAAGTAACACGTGAAATTCCAAACTGACGCATATATCCTTTTGGACGACCAGTTAGCTTACAACGATTGTGCATTCTAATTGGTGAAGCGTTCTTTGGTAACTTTTGTAATGCTTCATAATCTCCAGCCTCTTTTAAAGCCTTTCTTTTTTCAGCATACTTAGCAACCGTTTTAGCTCTTTTACGCTCGCGCGCTTTCATTGATTCTTTAGCCATGTTTAATTCTTTTTAAATGGTAAACCTAATTCTCCTAATAATGACTTAGCTTCTTTATCAGTGTCAGCAGATGTTACAAAAGTAATATCCATTCCATTGATTTTTTTCACTTGGTCAATATTAATCTCTGGGTAAATGATTTGCTCAGTAATTCCTAAGTTGTAATTACCTCTACCATCGAATCCATTTGCTTTAATTCCATTAAAATCTCTTACACGTGGTAATGAAGCAGTGATTAAACGATCTAAAAATTCGTACATAATATCACCTCTCAACGTAACCTTAGCACCAATTGGCATACCTTTACGTAATTTGAAGTTTGCAACATCCTTTTTAGAAATAGTTGGAACTGCTTTTTGACCAGTAATAGCTGTTAACTCGTCAATCGCGTATTCAATTAATTTCTTATCAGCAATAGCAGCACCCACACCTTTACTTACAACAATCTTTTGTAATTTAGGTACTTGCATTACATTCTTATATCCGAACTCATCAGTTAGAGCTTTAATCACTCTAGCTTTGTATTCTTCTTTTAATCTTGGTACGTAACTCATGATTATATTTCGTTTTTAGTTTTTTTAGAGATTCTAGTTTTAGTATCTCCTTCAACTTTATAACCTACTCTTACAGCTTCACCATTTTCTACTAAAGCAACGTTCGAAATATGTAATGGAGCTTCTTGCTTTACGATACCTCCTTGTGGATTAGCAGCACTAGGCTTAGTGTGCTTAGAAATCATATTCACACCTTCTACTACTACTCTATCTTTATCCTTAAGGATACGTAAAACTTTTCCTTCAGATCCTTTGTGATCTCCTGCGATAACTTTAACAGTATCTCCTGATTTAATTTTAAATTTCTTCATCTTAAAATCTTTTTTTATAACACCTCAGGTGCTAATGATACTATCTTCATAAATTGTTTCTCACGTAATTCACGAGCCACAGGACCGAATACACGTGTTCCTCTCATTTCCTCTGCAGGATTTAAAAGTACACAAGCATTATCATCGAATCTAATATATGATCCGTCTTTACGTCTAACTTCTTTCTTAGTACGAACAACAACTGCACGAGATACTTGACCTTTCTTTACAGTTCCGTTTGGAGTTGCAGACTTAACAGTAACTACTATTTTATCTCCAACGCTAGCGTAACGCTTTTTTGTTCCTCCTAAAACTCTAATCACTAAAACTTCTTTTGCTCCAGTGTTGTCTGCTACTTTTAATCTTGATTCTGTCTGTAACATATTATTTAGCTCTTTCTAGGATTTCTACTAATCTCCAACGCTTAGATTTACTTAATGGACGAGTTTCCATTATTTTAACTGTATCTCCAATGTTGCAATCGTTATTCTCGTCATGTGCAACGTACTTCTTCGTTTTCTTAACGAACTTACCGTACATTGGGTGCTTTACTCTTTTTACCTCGCTAACTACGATAGATTTCTCCATTTTGTTGCTAGATACTACACCTATTCTCTCTTTTCTAAGATTTCTTTTTTCCATCTTTAAAACTGACTAGAATTATTGTAATTCTCTTTTAGTTAACTCTGTTGCAATTCTTGCAACAGTTCTTCTTAAGGTTCTTAACTGCAAAGGATTATCCAATGGAGTTATAGCGTGAGCCATCTTAAGATCAGTATAATTTTTCTTCAACGCTCCAAGCTTATCTTGTAAGTCAGCTGTTGATAATTCTTTTATTTCTGATTGTTTCATGATCTATTAGAATTAAGCGTTATAATCAAAATCTCTTGCAATGATAAACTTTGTCTTTACCGGAAGTTTTTGAGCAGCTAAACGTAATGCTTCTTTAGCTACTTCCATTGGTACTCCACCAACTTCAAACAAGATTCTTCCTGGTTTAACAACAGCTACAAAATGGTCAGGTGCTCCTTTACCTTTACCCATACGTACCTCTAACGGTTTCTTTGTTATTGGCTTGTCTGGGAAAATTTTAATCCAAAGTTGCCCTTCCCTTTTCATATAACGAGTTGCCGCAATACGAGCAGCTTCAATTTGTCGAGAAGTAAGTAAGTTCTGGTCTAAGGATTTGATACCAAACATTCCGTTTGATAATTGGGTACCTCTTCCAGAGTTACCACTCATATTTCCTTTACCTTTCTGAACTCTACGAAATTTTACTCTTTTTGGCTGTAACATCTCTAATTTCTTTTATAAAATTATTTTCTTCTGCGAGGTTGACGTCTACCACCACCACCTTTGTTGTTAGAGTTACCTTTTTGCTTAGATAATCCAACTAATGGAGATAATTCACGCTTTCCATAAACCTCACCTTTCATAATCCATACTTTCACACCGATTCTTCCGTATGTAGTATGAGCTTCAACAAGTGAATAATCGATATCTGCTCTGAAAGTAGATAAAGGAATTCTTCCCTCTTTATAGTGTTCTGAACGTGCCATTTCAGCTCCGTTTAAACGACCAGAAAGTTGTACTTTAATACCTTCTGCGTTCATACGCATTGCAGCCGCGATAGCCATTTTTGTAGCACGCTTATAAGAAATTCTATTTTCAATTTGACGAGCGATACTAGCTGCAACTAAATTTGCATCTAATTCTGGACGCTTAATTTCGAAAATATTAATTTGAACTTCTTTACCAGTAATCTTCTTAAGCTCTTCTTTTAACTTGTCTACCTCTTGACCTCCTTTACCAATAATGATACCTGGACGTGCAGTAGTGATAGTAACGGTTACAAGTTTTAAAGTACGCTCAATAATGATACGAGAAACACTTGCCTTAGATAATCTAGCATGTAAATACTTTCTTATCTTATCATCTTCAGCAATTTTATCACCGTAGTCATTTCCACCATACCAGTTAGATTCCCATCCTCTGATAATTCCTAAACGATTTCCTATTGGATTTGTCTTTTGTCCCATTTCTACTAATGATTAATTACTGTTATTTTTAGTTCCTAACTCTAAAGTAACGTGATTAGAACGCTTACGAATTCTGTGAGCACGCCCTTGTGGAGCTGGTCTTAATCTTTTTAACATCCCTGCGCTATCTACATAAATAGATTTTACGAATAATCCAGCATCCTCCATGCTTGCATCTTCATTTTTAGCTTGCCAGTTAGCGATAGCTGATAATAATAACTTTTCTAAGTTACGAGATGCTTCTTTTGGACTGAATTTTAAGATTTGTAAAGCTTTTTCAACTTCAACACCTCTTACTTGATCCGCTACTAAGCGCATTTTTCTTGGTGACGTAGGACAGTTAGTAAGCTTAGCAAATGCTCTCTGCTTCTTAGCTTCTTTTAACTGTTGTGCCATGTTATGTTTACGACTTCCCATAATATCCTACTATTTTTTTCCTTTATTTTTAGCACCAGCATGTCCACGGAATGAACGAGTTGGTGAAAATTCGCCTAACTTATGACCTACCATGTTTTCTGTAACGTAAACAGGTACAAACTGACGTCCATTATGAACAGCGATAGTTTGTCCAACAAAATCTGGAGTAATCATACTAGCTCTAGACCAAGTTTTGATTACAGATTTCTTTCCTGATTCAACGTTAGCTAACACTTTTCTTTCTAACTTATAGTGAACGTAAGGTCCTTTTTTTAATGATCTTGCCATGATTTATTATTTCTTTCTACGTTCTAAAATATACTTGTTACTAGCTTTAGTCTTCGATCTAGTCTTATATCCTTTAGCTGGGATACCATTCTTAGATCTTGGATGTCCTCCAGAAGAACGTCCTTCACCACCTCCCATTGGGTGATCAACTGGGTTCTTTCTAACTGCATTAGTTCTTGGTCTTCTACCTAACCATCTTGATCTACCAGCTTTACCAGAAACTAATAATTGGTGATCTGAATTAGATACAACTCCAATAGTTGCCAAACAAGTTTGTAAGATTAATCTTGTTTCACCTGAAGGTAACTTCACAATTGCATATTTACCATCTCTTGCCATTAACTGAGCAAAAGAACCTGCAGAACGAGCCATCACAGCTCCTTGACCTGGACGTAATTCGATACAAGAAATAGTTGTTCCTAATGGAATATCACTTAAGAACATTGCATTACCAACATCTGGTGTAGCTTCTTTTCCTGAAACGATAGTTTGTCCTACTTTTAATCCGTTTTGTGCGATAACATAACGCTTTTCTCCATCAGCATATTGAACTAACGCGATAAACGCTGTACGGTTTGGATCGTACTCAATAGTTAATACTGTAGCAGGATCGTTGTATCTATTTCTTTTGAAATCAATGATACGGTATCTTCTTTTATGCCCTCCACCTCTGTTTGGTGTAGTCATACGACCCTGATTGTTTCGACCTCCAGTTCTTTTTTTCGGAGCCAATAATGACTTTTCCGGCTTATCAGTAGTGATGGTGTCGAACCCATTCACAACTCTAAAACGCTGACCTGGTGTTATTGGTTTTAATTTTCTAACTGACATTTGTCTTTCTTATTCTTATAGATTGTTATAAAAATCAATTTCGCCTTCTGCTAACTGAACAACCGCTTTCTTATAACCGCTTGTTAAACCAGTAACTAAACCTTTTTTAGTGTACTTAGTTTTACGTAAAGCTGGATGATTTAAAGTTCTTACTTTCTCAACTGTTACTCCGTAAGTAGCTTCTACAGCATCCTTAATTTGAATTTTGTTAGCATTCTTGTTCACAACAAAAGTGTAACGATTAAAACGTTCGCTATCTCCAGTTGCTTTTTCCGTAATAATAGGTTTTATTAAAATACTCATCTTATTCCCTATTTACTTAAATTAGATTCAATTCCTTCTAACGTACTTTCAGCAATAATTACTTTACCAGCGTTTAATACGTTGTAAGTGTTTATACCTGTAGCACTAACTACTTTAGAATTCTTTAGGTTACGAGAAGATAAGTATACATTCTTATTTTCAGCCCCTAATACGAACAATGACTTTTTCGCGTCTAATTCTAAAGCTTTTAACACCTTAACAAATTCTTTAGTTTTTGGAGTTTCGAAATTGAAATCTTCAACTACTACTAAATTGCTATCTTTTGCTTGGATACTTAAAGCAGATTTACGAGCTAAACGCTTTAAGTTTTTATTTAATTTGAAAGAATAGTTTCTTGGTCTTGGACCGAAGATACGTCCTCCACCTCTAAAAACTGGAGACTTGATACTTCCTGCACGAGCAGTACCTGTACCTTTTTGCTTCTTAATCTTTCTTGTACTTCCAGCAATCTCACCTCTCTCTTTAGATTTGTGAGTTCCTTGTCTTTGATTAGCCAAATACTGCTTTACATCTAAGTAAATTGCATGATCGTTTGGCTCAATCCCGAATACTTCGTTAGAAAGTTCAACTTTTCTACCAGTATCTTTACCTGTAATATCTAATACTGCTACCTTCATTACTTCTCGATAATTACATAAGAGTTCTTGTGTCCTGGAATCGCACCTTTAATTACTAAAAGATTCTTTTCTGGAACTACTTTTAACACTCTTAAATTTTGAACTTTAACTTGATCACCTCCCATACGACCTGCCATACGCATTCCTTTGAATACTCTTGCAGGATAAGAAGCCGCACCAATAGAACCTGGCGCTCTTAAACGGTTATGTTGACCGTGAGTAGCTTGTCCAACACCACCAAAACCGTGACGTTTAACAACCCCTTGAAAACCTTTACCTTTAGAAGTTCCTGAAACATCAACGAACTCACCTTCTGTAAAGTGTTCAACTGTAATTGAGTCACCCAATTTATACTCACCTTCGAAACCTTGGAACTCAACGACTTTTTTCTTAGCTACAGTACCTGCTTTTGCAAAGTGACCGTCTAAAGCTTTATTAGAGCTTTTTGCCTTCTTGTCATCGAAACCAAGTTGTAAAGCTGAATAGCCATCAACCTCTTCGGTTCTGACTTGGGTAACTACGCATGGACCTGCTTCGATAACAGTACATGGGATATTCTTCCCATTCTCATCGAATAAGCTGGTCATACCTACTTTTTTTCCTATTAACCCAGACATATTTAAATATTAATTATTAATTGTTTTAAAATTCTATTCCGAAAACGCAAAAAAAAAAGAGCGCAAAACACTCTAATTTAAATCTTTGTGTTTTACCGTTTTTCCTTCGCGAAACCCTCCGGACATGTGATTTCCAGCTTACTAACTGAAAATTAAAGAAACCCTGTTAAGGATTTCGGACTGCAAAAGTAAAAAAAACTTTCGACTTAACAAAATAAGCCGAAAGTTAAATTACTTATACCTTGATCTCTACCTCAACTCCACTTGGCAACTCAAGCTTCATTAACGCATCAATAGTCTTAGATGAAGAACTATAAATGTCTAATAAACGCTTGTAAGCAGATAATTGAAATTGCTCTCTAGACTTTTTGTTTACGTGTGGTGAACGTAAAACTGTAAAAATCTTTTTATGAGTTGGTAATGGGATTGGTCCGTTAACAACCGCACCTGTACTTTTTACTGTCTTAACGATTTTCTCTGCTGATTTATCAACTAAGTTGTAATCGTAAGATTTTAATTTTATTCTAATTTTTTGACTCATCTTAATTAACCTTTAGCATTAGCGATTACTTCCTCTGAAATGTTTGATGGAGTCTCAGCATAGTGTGAGAATTCCATTGTAGAAGTAGCTCTACCAGAAGATAATGTACGTAAAGAAGTTACATATCCGAACATCTCAGATAATGGAACGATAGCCTTTACAACTTTAGAACCAGAACGATCACTCATATCGTTTACTTGTCCACGTCTTCTATTTAAGTCTCCTACGATATCTCCCATATTTTCCTCAGGAGTTAACACTTCTAACTTCATCATTGGCTCCATGATTACAGCTCTAGCAGCCTTAGCCGCCGCCTTGTAACCTAATTTAGCCGCTAATTCGAATGATAACTGATCAGAATCAACTGGGTGGAAAGAACCATCTGTTAAAGTAACTTTCATTGAATCCATTTCATATCCAGCTAAAGGACCATTTTTCATTGCTTCTTTGAAACCTTTCTCAACTGAAGGAACAAATTCTTTAGGAACGTTTCCACCTTTAATAACAGATTCGAACACTAAACCTTGAACACCTTCTTCAGCAGGCTCCATTTTGAATACAATATCTGCGAATTTACCACGTCCACCAGATTGCTTCTTATAAACCTCTCTGTGTTCAGCAGCAGCAGTAATTGCTTCTTTATACTCTACTTGAGGTTGACCTTGGTTTACCTCAACTTTAAATTCACGCTTTAAACGATCAACAATAATATCTAAGTGTAACTCACCCATTCCTGAAATTACTGTTTGACCAGAAGCCTCATCAGTTCTAACTGTAAAAGTTGGATCTTCTTCTGCTAATTTAGATAAAGCGATTCCTAATTTATCAACATCTGCTTTAGTTTTAGGCTCAACCGCGATACCAATTACTGGATCTGGGAAGTCCATAGATTCTAAAACGATAGGCGCTTTCTCTGCAGATAAAGTATCTCCAGTCTTAATATCTTTAAATCCAACAGCAGCTCCGATATCTCCAGCTTCGATAAAATCTAACGCATTTTGTTTGTTAGAGTGCATTTGATAAATACGAGAAATACGCTCTTTTTTACCTGAACGATTATTTAACACGTAAGAACCTGCATCTAAACGACCAGAATACGCACGGAAGAATGCTAAACGACCTACGAATGGATCAGTAGCGATCTTGAATGCTAAAGCAGAAAACGGCTCTTTTACATCTGGTTTACGAGAAATCTCCTCACCTGTATCAGGATCAGTACCAACGATAGCATCTTTATCCACCGGAGAAGGTAAATAACGACAAACACCATCTAATAAAAACTGAACTCCTTTATTTTTGAAAGCAGAACCACAAACCATAGGAATGATAGACATATCCATTACAGCAGCACGCAAAGCAGCATGCACTTCTTCTTCTGTAATAGAGTCCTCATCTTCCATGAATTTCTCTAATAAGTTCTCATCATAAGCAGCTACCTCCTCGATTAATTTAGCTCTGTACTCAGCAGCCTCTTCTTTTAAATCTTCAGGAATATCGATAATATCAAAAGTAGATCCTTTAGTTTCATCATGCCAAACGATAGCACGGTTCTTAACTAAATCGATAACACCTTTGAAATCTGCTTCTTCACCAATTGGTAATACGATAGGCACAGCATTTGAACCTAACATATCTTTAACTTGCTGACATACCGCTAAGAAGTTAGACCCTTGACGATCCATCTTATTAACAAACCCCATACGAGGCACTTTATAGTTATCAGCTAAACGCCAGTTAGTTTCTGACTGAGGCTCAACACCATCAACAGCAGAGAATAAGAAAACTAATCCATCTAATACACGTAAAGAACGGTTTACCTCTACTGTAAAGTCAACGTGACCAGGAGTATCAATAATATTGAAGTGATATCCTTTTGTATCAGGTAATTTTTGTCCATTTTCAGTTGGGAATTCCCAAGTACATGAAGTTGCAGCAGAAGTAATTGTAATACCTCTTTCTTGCTCTTGCTCCATCCAGTCCATTGTAGCAGCACCATCGTGCACCTCTCCAATTTTGTGAGAAACTCCTGTGTAATAAAGGATACGCTCAGTAGTTGTTGTCTTACCCGCATCAATATGCGCAGCAATACCAATATTTCTTGTAAATTTTAAATCTCTAGCCATTTCTATTAAAATCTAAAGTGTGAGAATGCTTTATTTGCTTCAGCCATTTTGTGAGTATCAACTCTTTTCTTAACTGCCGCTCCTTCTTCTTTAGCTGCCGCTAAAACCTCAGCTGCTAAACGCTGAGCCATTGTTTTTTCATTACGCTTACGAGCATAACTAATCATCCATTTAATCGCCATTGAAACTTTACGATCCGGACGTATTTGCATTGGTATTTGGAATGTTGCTCCACCAACACGACGAGAACGAACCTCTACGTGTGGCATTACATTCGATAAACCATCTTTCCAAATTTCTAAAGCTGACTTTTCTTCGTCAGTTTTCTTTTCATTTACGATATCCATTGCATCGTAAAATACTTTGAACGCTACAGATTTCTTACCGTCCCACATTAAGTTGTTTACAAAACGTGTTACTAATTGATCGTTAAATCTTGGATCCGGTAACAAAACTCTTTTTTTCGCTCTTCTTTTTCTCATGTCTTTACATTAAAAAAGTTACTGATTAATCTTACTTTTTGTCTTTAGGGCGTTTTGCACCGTATTTAGATCTACGTTGAGTTCTTCCCTCAACACCTGCAGTATCTAATGCACCACGTACGATGTGGTATTTTACACCTGGTAAATCTTTTACCCTTCCACCTCTAACTAATACTATCGAGTGCTCTTGTAGGTTGTGACCTTCACCTGGAATATACGCGTTAATCTCATTACCATTTGTTAATCTAACACGAGCTACTTTACGCATAGCTGAGTTAGGTTTCTTTGGCGTTGTAGTGTATACACGCGTACAAACTCCACGTCTTTGAGGACATGCCGTTAAAGCAGCCGATTTACTCTTCTTAGTTATTTTGGTTCTTCCTTTACGAACTAATTGTTGAATAGTTGGCATACTAATTAATTACTTGTTTTCGTTTGTACTTATTAATAATCTCTATTTTTAAGAGTGTGCAAATGTACGATTAATTTCTAATTATTCAAATATCAGTAAGTTATTTTTAAAACAAGATTTAAATTCCGTCCGAAATTATTGATTTTAATGTACTTTAGCTCTTTTATAATTACTTTGAAAAAAAACTTCTTAATATTTATCATCCTGTTTCTTCTCTCTGGAAAAAGTCTTTTCAGCCAGAAAAAAGAAATTCAATTAAAATCGATAGACTCAACCGAAAACTCATTTCTCAAAAATTATAAACTTGATAAAGACACAGAATTCTCCAATAAAGAATTAAGAGAAAAACTTCAACTTGAAGGCTACATATACAATTCCATAGATTCAGTTGTTAAAACTCCGAGTAGAGATTCTATTACCTATTATATCACCTTAAGATCAAGAATCGACTCTTTACATTTAAAACTTCCTAAAAAATACAACTACTTAAAAAAAGAGATACCTCTTTTAAACCACAACATAATCAAAACAAACTTCACCAACTTTAAGAATATTGTTTCTAAAATCAACGATCATTTTATTAAAGAAGGAAAAGCATTCTCTAGCGTGACGTTATCAGACATCCAGTTAAATAAAAATAAAATCCGCGCAAATATTCTTATTCAAGAATCTCAAGTGAGAACAGTAGACGAGATAATTATTAAAGGGTACAACGATTTCCCAAAGAGCTTTTTAAATCACTATGTAAAAATCAAAAAAGGTGACGTTTTTAACAGAAACAAAATAAACCTTTCTTCAGAAGACATTAATAATTTAAATTTTGCTAAAACTACAAAACCACCAGAAGGACTATTTAAAAAAGACTCTACCTTAGTTTATTTCTACATTGATAAAACTCAAAGAAATAATTTCGATGGTCTCCTAAATTTCTCAACAAACCCCTCTAATGAAAACCTGTTGATTACCGGTAATCTAAACCTAGAATTAATTAATCTTTTAAACACTGGTGAAGAATTAAAGTTTTCATGGAACGCCAATGGTAATGAAAGCCAAAACATCAACCTATCTACTAGAATTCCGTATATATTCAATTCTCCTATCTCTAATTTAAGTTCTTTTGAAATCCACAAACAAGACAGCACTTTTTTAAGCTCAAAATTTAAAACTAGCTTCTTGTACAATCTTTCACCCAGAACCGAAATAGGAATTACTTATGAAACTGAAGCGTCTACAAACAATCTTGAAAACATCATCAGTAATATTGATAATTATGATAATTCATTTTTCGGAATTAATTTAAGCTTCAAGAAACCTAAACTACACTCTATTTACAGAATTAAATATTCTGTTCTAGGATCATACCAAATTGGAAAAAGGACAATCACTAGTATTAAGAATAACCAACATCGAGTTAACTTTGAGGCATCCTACTTGTTTGATATCAATCAAAGAAATTCAATTTTTATCAGAAACAAATCTGAATTACTATTTTCAAATAATTATTTAATTAATGAATTATATAGGATCGGAGGAACTAACTCAATAAGAGGTTTCAATCCGCAAAGCATCTTCACTTCTAAATATTCAATTTTCAACTTAGAGTACCGAATTCAAACAAATTCAGACTCTTATATATATAGTATTTCTGATTTTGGTTTTACAGAATCCATTAACGAAACACTAGAAAAACTTGTTAGTCTAGGTTTAGGATATTCTTTTATTATAAAAAAATCTAAAATAGACCTAATTTTTAGTGGAAATTTAAACAACACACCCAACAATAACAAAGGATTCAACTTATCATTAAGTTTTAAGAATTATTTCTAAAACAACTAACACATTTTAACAATTTCTATACTCACTTCACATTTTATTAACCTTTTTTATTGTTTTTTTAAGTTTATTTTAAGACTTTAGCGAACATTAATTCAAATAAATACAAAATGATAACAAAATTTAATGGAATTTTGGCGCTATTCTTTGCGTTTATTGTGCAAATATCATTTGCGCAAGAAAAAACAATTTCAGGTATTGTTTCAGATCAATCGGGACCACTACCTGGAGTTAGTGTGCAGAAAAAAGGTTCTGCTTCTGGTACAGAAACTGATTTTGATGGTAAATACTCTATCAAAGCTAAAGCAGGAGACGTATTAGTTTTTAGATTTGTAGGAATGAAAACAGTTGAAAAAACTGTTGGAAGTTCTAGTTCGATCAATGTTGTTATGGGAGAAGATAGCAACGTATTAGAAGAAGTTGTTGTTACAGGGGTAGCAACTGGTACATCTAAGAAAAAATTAGGGGTTTCTGTAAACTCTATTTCTTCTCAAAAATTAGAATCCCCAGGTACTCAATCTATCGATCAAGCATTACAAGGTAAGATTGCAGGTACTGTAGTACAATCTACAACTGGTCAGCCTGGTCAGCAACAAAACATTGTATTAAGAGCAATTAACTCTCTTAACAGTTCTCAACCAATGATTTTAATTGATGGTGTTCAAATCTTAACAACTAGCTCAAGTGTGGGTGGTGCTTCTAACCAGAGTTCACGTTTAGCTGATATCGATTTTAGTACTATCGAAAGAGTTGAAACAATTTCAGGTGCTGCTGCGGGTACAATCTATGGTGCTCAGGGAGCGAATGGGGTAATCAACATCATTACTAAGAAAGGTAAAGCTGGTAAGATGAAAGTTACTGTAAGAACGGATTTAGGTGTAGTAAACGCTATTACTGGTGATGACTTAAAAAGATCTAAATTTCACCGTTACCAAACAGATGCTCAAGGATTCTTAACTGACTTAAATGGTGTAAGAGTTACTGACTTAAACAATGAGGCTCAGTACGGAGCTGTTGCTATCAACCCAGTAACTGTTGGAGCTACTCAATTAGGTGCTGCAGGTATTAACGATACACCTTTCGCAGAACAAACTTATGATGCTACAGATGTATTATTTAACACTGCTATTAACCAAACTTTAGGAGTTAATTTAGTTGGAGGTACTGAAAAAACCAACTATTTATTAGCTGCTAACAGAACTGAGCAAGAGTCTGTTCTTGTACCAGGAAAATATGTAAAGTACGATGCTCGTTTCAACTTAGGTGTTGATTTAGCTGATAATTTAAAAGTAACTGGTCGTTTTGACGTTATCAATAGTGCAAACGACACTGGTACAAATACAGATAATGCAAACGCAAACAACTTAATTAATAACGTATTCCAAAACTTACCTCACGTAGATTTATTAAACGTGAGAAACAGTGACGGAGATTTTGTTGTTCAACCAGATTTAACAGATCCAAACTCAACTAACCCTTTCTTCTTCAGAAGATATCAAACAAGATTAGATGAGGTAACTCGTTACATTTCTAACTTTAACTTAAACTATAAGCCAACTGATTATTTGAGCTTTGATATTAAGTATGGTTACGATACGTATACTCAAAACTTTACTTTCTTCCAAGAAAATAAAAGTGATCACCAGCAAGAAAGAGTTATTACAAATAACAAAACTGGTAGAATCAACTTTATTACAAATCAAGAATACTTCCAGAACTTCTTAGCTTCTGCCAACTTAATTCTTGACTTTAAAGAGCAATTTGGATGGGATACTAATATTGTATCTACAACAACTGTTAACTTTGACTGGAGAGATCAAGAGCTTACTTCAAATAGTGTAAGTGGTACTGATAACCCATTTGGAGCTTTTGGTGAGTTTAATATTAACCAATCTTCAACTAAAGTATTAAACCCATTCTTTAACTCTCAGTTTAGAACTTACGGTTATTTAGTAAACCAAAAGTTTGATTTCGGTAGTTTATTCGGATTCTCTGCTGGTTTCAGACAAGATTTCTCTAACAGATTCGGTTCTGGTTTAGACTTTACTTTCCCAAGAGCTGATGCTTATTTCAATATTGGTGAAACTTTCGAAAATGACGCTGTAAACTTATTAAAGATTAGAGCTGCATATGGAGAGGCTGGTATCCAACCTCCTTTTGGAAACAACTTAATCACATTATCTAGTAGTACTTTAGGTGCTGATGTAGGTTCGGCTTTCCCAGCTACTTTATCAAATGAATCTTTAGAGGTGGAAAAAACTCGAGAGTTAGAAGTTGGTTTAGACTATGGATTTACTCCTAGTGAAGGAGCTTGGTTCTCAAGTGTAAACGGTTTCATTAACTACTTTACAAGAGAAACTACAGGTGCTATCTTTAGAGGTGAATTAGCTCCATCTACTGGTGCTGGTGGTATCCAATCTAACAACTATGACTTATCAAGTAATGGTATCGAATTCTCTGCTGATACTCAAGTATATACTTCGCAAGATTTCGGTTGGAACTTTGGTGTTCGTTTCACTAAATCGCAAGCTGTTTTAGACAGAATTTCGAGTGGTCAGCCATTAGTAGTTAGTGATAACTTCGTATTAGAAGAAGGTCAAGAAGTTGGTACTTTCTCTTTATTCAAAGTTGTTGAAGACTTAAACGAAACTGATTTAGATGGTAACTTAATTATACCAACTGCAGATCAAGGAAACTTTACAAAAGCAAGTAGTGGTTATATCGTTAACAAGAACACTGGTAACGTAGTTATCACTCCAGACAAAAGAACTTTAGGTAGTTCTCAACCTGATTTTGTAATGACTTTCATCAATGATTTCCAAATCAGTGACTTCGTTAACTTATCATTACAATTAGACTGGTTCCAAGGATTAGATGTATATAACAACGCTAAGCAATGGTTATATAACAATGGTTTACATGCAGACACTGCTGTACCTGTAACAATTGAAGATCCTTCAGGAACTGATCAAACTGGAGCATTCGTTCAGTACTATACTTCTTTATACAACACTAACGTTCCTTTATCTCACTTCTTAGAAGATGCTTCTTTCTTAAGATTAAGAACTGTTGCTGTTAACTTTAAATTGAAGAAATTTATTAAGTCTGACTTTATTGATGCTTTAGATGTAAGAATTTCAGGAAGAAACTTATTAACATTTACTGATTATACTGGTTTAGACCCAGAAGCTTCTAGAACTTTTGGTAACACATTCCAAAGAGGTTTTGACGAATTTACTATGCCTAACACTAAAAGTATCAACTTAGGTATAAATATTTCTTTCTAAAATAAAAACAAATATTAAGATGAAAAAATTTAGATTATTATCGATATTCGTTTTAGGTTTATTAGTATTAGTATCATGTCAAGACAACCTTTTAGATACTGACATTGAACCTATAAACCTAAACGAGCCTACATTAGCAGCCTTAAGCACTCCAACTGGAATGTCTGGATATGCTAAAGGTATGTATGTTCACACAACTGATCCTAACCGAAGTGTTAACTTCTGGTTTGTAGCAGGATACCACGAAACAATGGGAGATAACTTAACGATGCCTTGGGGTAACTTTGGAGGTCGTTGGGTAAACCAAACTGAGTCTATTATAATGGATGATGGTAGTACAGTTATTCCTCCACAAGGTGGACCTCAACCAGGAGAAATTGCAATAAGAAACACAAGAGCTGCAGGTTCTGATAACCCAACTCAATATGAATGGGCTGATTACTATGCCGTGAACAATCATGCAAATGTTATTTTAGCTAACGTTGACAATGTTCAAGGAGCAAGCGATTCTCAAAAAGATGCTTACAGAGCTTGGGCTTTATGGTGGAAAGCTTATTCTTATCACAGAATTGGATTAATGTATGAGCAAGGTGTTGTTGTAGACACTCCAGGTGCTACAAATGACGCATTTGTTAACAGTGATGCTTTAATTGCAGAATCTAACAGTTTATTAGATGATTTAACAACTTTAATTAATGGTGTATCTGATGCTGCTGCATTCAATGAGATTTTCATGGGAGCTCAAATTACAATCGCTAGTACTAAAGTTGATATGGCTGGATTAGTTAAAAACATCAACAGTTTAAGAGCTCGTAACCTTGTATATAGCAAGAAAGTTTCGGATATGACTTCAGCTGATTGGAATAACGTTATTACTTGGTGTAGCAATGGTGTAAGCAACAACAATGAAGCTTTTGCTATGACATCTGAAGCTACGGTATTAGACAATGGATGGTTACCAGGTGTTGTATCAGGATTCTGGTATTTCCCTAGTCCACGTTTAATTCAAGATATTAACTCAGGAGATGATCGTTTAGATGCTTACTTTGATCCTTTCGTATTCCCTAACCCAAGAGGAAGAGGGATTCAATACGGATGTAACTATTTCTGGAAAGATCCTTCTCCAATTGCATCAGGAACAGCTGGAGCAATCAAGTTATACTACGGTGCATCTCATGAAGAAAACGAACTTTTATTAGCTGAAGCTAAAATTAGAACTTCAGATGTTGAAGGTGGTTTAGCACATTTAGATGCTGTTAGAACTTTACAAAGTTCTGGACTAGCAGCTACTGTAGGAACTAGTTTATCACAAGCTGATGCTTGGGAAGAAGTACGTAAAGAAAGAAGATTAGGATTAATCTTTAGAGGTCTTGCTTTTTATGACGCAAGAAGATACGGTGTTGCTGGTGCCTCAAGAACTGGTGCACACGTAATGGATGCTGCTGGTGTATTAAACACTAACGCAACAATTAACTATAACTATTTAGAATACTGGCCTGTTCCAGCTTTTGAGAGCGATTTTAACTCTCCTGGAGCCCAAAACTAAATGATGAATTAATCAATAAAGGGGTTGTGTATAACAACCCCTTTTCCTTATAATAATTTTAAATCATTCTTGTGATTTATGAGAACGAAGCTTTTAATGGTAGTTATACTACTTTCCCTTATATTAAGTAGCTGCAAGAAGAACAATACCCCGAAAAACAAACAAACAACCAAAACAAACTATTTATTTAAAAAACTTAGTCCAGAGTCCACTAACCTATCCTTTAAAAATGAGATTAAAGATGATGTTGACCACAACATTATAAACTACATTTATTATTACAATGGAGGTGGTGTTAGTGTTGGTGACTTTAACAACGACGGGCTGCCTGACTTATATTTTGTTTCAAATAGAAATAAAAACAAATTATACTTAAACAAAGGTAACTTGACCTTTGAAGACATTACTGAAAAGGCAGGAGTAAAAGGAAAAGCTGACTGGCAAACAGGAGCAACAATCGTTGACATCAACAATGACGGATTACTAGACATATATATTTGTGCAGTTTCAGGTCTTTTAGACTTCAAAGGACATAACGAGCTTTATATCAACAACGGTGATAATACATTCACAGAAAAATCAGAGGAATATAATTTAGATTATAAAGGATATTCAACACAAGCCTACTTCTTCGATTATGACAAAGACGATGATTTAGATGTTTACATTGTAAATCATGCAGTCCACACCAAGACATCACATGGTCCAGCTATGCTTAGAGAAAAAAGAACAGGTTTAACGGGTGATGCTCTTTTACAAAACACAAACAACAAATTCACAGATTACAGCGAAAAAGCCAAAATATTTGGAGGTGCAAATGGCTATGGTTTAAGTGCTTCTATCGCTGATTTTAACAATGATGGTTGGGATGATATTTACGTTTGTAACGACTTTCATGAAGACGACTATTATTACATTAACAATCAAGATGGGACTTTTACTGAATCGCTATCTGATAAATTCTCAATGATTAGTAGGTTTTCTATGGGAAGCGATGCCGCTGACATCAATGGTGATGGTTTCCAAGATTTAATAACATTAGATATGTTACCTAAAGATGAACGTGCTGTTAAAGAGTCTGAAGGTGATGACACCATGCTAAACGTACAAATGCAATTACAAAAACTTGGATACAAAGATCAATATGCAAGGAATATGCTTCAAATGAACAATTCGGGAGAATTCTTTTATGAAGAGGCCCTCTTTAATGGTGTTGCCGATACGGATTGGAGTTGGAGTCCATTATTAGCCGATTTCAACAATGATGGACATCAAGACTTATTTGTGGCAAATGGAATATTACGTCGACCAAATAACTTGGATTTTAGAATGTACGTCGCTAGCACATATAAATACAGAGATAAAACAAAATCTAAAGATGAATGGTTATTGAATTCCTTATCAGAAATGCCAAAAGGAATTATACCTAATCAAATTTTTAAAGGTAATTCTGAAAAATTCGAAAACCAAAATAACAATTGGATTGAAGATTACCCGACTATATCTAACGGTGCTACTTATGCCGATTTAGATTTAGATGGTGATTTGGATTTAATCACTAACAACATGAATGATTTTTCTTTCATTTATGAAAACACAACTCAGAATAAAAATTATATTAAATTAAATTTTGAATATTCAGAAGGAAATAAAAATGGAATAGGAACAAAAGCCATTGTTTATTCGAAAGGTAAGCAACAGCTAAAACAATTATACAACTCAAGAGGTTTCATCTCTTCAGTCAGTAATTCGTTACATTTCGGGCTTGACACTATCAAAAAAATTGATTCTATAAAGGTGATTTGGCCTAATAATAGAATGCAAAAAATAGTTAATACCGAATTAAATAAACTTATCAAAATAAAATATAGCGAACCAGATTCTCAAAAATGGTTTCCTGAATCTACTAAAAGTAAAAAGTTATTTACCAAATCCTCAATAATCAACTTCAATCACAAAGAAGATCAATATAACGACTTTTATGTGGAAAGATTAATTCCTTATAAAGTTTCAACATCTGGTCCAGCAATCGCTGTTGGAGATATTGACAACAACGGTTTTGAAGATATTTATATAGGAAATGGATGTGGAAGTCCTGCTAAGTTGTTTTTAAATGATGGTAAAAAATTATCGGAAAAAACAATTTCTACTTTTACTAATGATGCTTTCTATGAAGACACTACAGCATCTTTCTTTGATGCCGACAATGATGGCGATTTAGATTTGTATGTAGGGTCTGGAATAAACCAAAGAAGAAATTGGAAATACGAATTAGACCGTTTATATATCAACAATAATGGAAATTTTGAATCGTCAAACTCTATACCAGCAAATAAAAATATAGCCTCATGTGTTAAACCTTATGACTATGACAGTGATGGCGACATTGACTTGTTTGTAGGGAATCGATCTAATCCTAATGATTTCGGACAATCGATTGATTCATACATTTTAGTGAATGATGGGAAAGGTAATTTCGAAATAGACAAAAAATTCAACTTAAAATCTCATGTAACAGATGCTATTTGGACAGATCTGAACAACGATAATGTAAAAGATTTAATCGTTACTACAGAATGGGATTATCCTAAAATTTACATTAACCAGAAAGGCACATTGACTTTATCGAATGAGTTCCCAAATCTCATGGGGCTATGGCAAACCGTTACAACTCATGATATAGATAAAGATGGAGATGAAGATATTCTTTTAGGAAACTGGGGAACGAATACAAAATTCAGAGCTACTAAAGACGCTCCTTTGCATATGTATTATTCTGATTTCGATAGTAACGGAAAAAACGAAACTGTATTAGCATATAATTTAGATGGTAAATACTATCCTATATACTCAAAAGATGAATTGGCTTCTCAAATGAATATTATCAAGAAAAGATTTGTAAAGTACAAGGACTATGCTACCAAAACTATTGAGGAAGTTCTTACACAAGAAGAAATAAACAAAGCTAAAAAGTACTACGTTAACAATTTAAACTCAGGATACATTGAGAATAATAATGGGGTGTTTATTAATTTTATTGATTTACCTAAAGCATTCCAGCTGGCTCCTATCAATACCTTTTGTAAAATAAATTTAAATTCAAAAGAGAATATTTTAGCTTTTGGAAATAACAAGTCGGTAAACACGTATCATGGAGGGTACGAGAGTATTAAAGGACTATTATTATATGATAGAAACGAATACTCACTGACGAGTAATTTTGGAATAGAACCCTTCGAAAAGGAGATTCGCAACACAAAGATTATTTCTTTGAAAGATAGAAAAGTCCTATTAATAGTACCAAATAACGATACCGTAAAAACGTATTACATAAATGAAAACTAGAAAGCATTTTTATAAATACATCTCATTATTAATTTCAATTTTATTTTTAGCTTCTTGTAAAAAAGAAAAAGAAATTGAAATATCACCAGAACAATATCACGCTGTTGTTGATCATTTAACACAAATAATGATTCATGACGTATTTTCTCCTCCTGTAGCGAGTAGAATATATGTATACCCTAATATAGCGGCTTATGAGGCATTAAATGAAAATGATTCTACTTACCAAAGTTTATCAAATCAACTGAATGGCTTAAAATTAAAAAAGCACAATCAAGATAGTGATATAAATAGGAAAATGGCTTCTCTTATCGCTTACATGGACGTTGCGAAAGAATTAATTTTTTCAAAAGAAAAACTAACCTCATACAGAGACAGCTTATACAATCTATGGGAAGAAGAGAATAATCAGAGTTTCGGTAAAGCTAAGAATCATGGAATTCATTATTCATCACAAGTCATCGCATGGATGAATAAAGACAATTACGCCCAAACCAGAACAATGCCAGAACACAATGTTTTATCTGATGATCCTTCCCAATGGAAGCCTACTCCTCCATCTTATATGGATGCCATCGAACCTCATTGGAATAAAATTAGAACGTTCGCTTTAGATTCTGCCTCTCAATTTAAACCTAAGACTCACCCAAAATTTTCTCTAGAGAAGAATACAGAGTTCTTCAAGGAGCTTTTGGAAGTATATAACGTTGTTAAGGACATTAATGAAAAAGGTGATACTTCAGAAGAAATTGCAATAGCGAGATTTTGGGATTGCAATCCATATGTTTCTGTAACTCGCGGACATTTCATGTTTGCCTCAAAAAAGATAACTCCAGGTGCTCACTGGATTGGGATATGTAAGATAGCATGTAAACAGAATAAATCAAACTTTCAGGAAACAGTTTATGCATACACCAAAACTTCTATCTCAATTGCTGACGCATTTATAAGCTGTTGGGACGAAAAATACCGTAGTAATCTGGTTAGACCTGAAACACTCATTAACAATAATCTGGATGATTCATGGGAACCGGTGCTTCAAACTCCTCCATTTCCAGAATATACAAGTGGACATTCTGTTGTTTCAGGAGCCGCATCCGAAACATTAACCGATATTTTTGGTGATAATTTTGAGTTTAACGACACTACGGAACTCCCATATGGCCTTCCTGCAAGAAAATTTTCTTCATTTAGAAACGCTGCCAAAGAGGCAGCAATAAGTAGACTTTACGGAGGTATACATTACCGTTCAGCAATCGATTTAGGCCTAACGCAAGGACAAAATGTTTTCAAAAACCACAAAGAGTCAGTAAGTTACTTAAAATAACATCGACAAATAGAAAGTATTTAACAAAAGAGGTTTTTTCTTAATTATTCGTTAAAAGAATTCTTTCGCCAATAATTTATAAACAAAGCTTAATCGTTTTTTCTGTTAAAAAATTGTTTATTTAAGATAAAATTAAGACTTTAGCGTTTGATTAATTCAAACAATTATACAATGAAAACAAAGTTTAATGGAATTTTAACGCTTTTGTTAGCGTTGGTTGTGCAAATTTCCTTTGCGCAAGAGAGAACGATTTCAGGTACTGTTTCTGATGAATCAGGTCCATTACCTGGGGTTAGTGTATTAAAAAAAGGTACTACTTCAGGTACTGAAACTGATTTTGATGGTAACTACTCTATTAAAGCAAAGACAGGTGATGTTTTAGTTTTTAGCTTTGTTGGTATGAAATCTGCTGAAAGAGTAGTAGGTTCATCTAACAACATCAGTTTAACATTAGAAACTGACAATTTACTTGAAGAGGTTATTGTAGTAGGTTATGGTACTGCGACTAAACAGTCTTATGCGGGTACTGCTGCAACAGTAGCTACTGAAAATTTAGAAGCTAAATCTTTCTCAAACGTATCTCAAGCGTTAACTGGGGAAGTTGCCGGGGTTACTGTAATTAACACTTCTGGACAGCCAGGTACAATTGGTACTGTTCGTGTTCGTGGTTATGGTTCTCCTAACGGTAACAGAGCTCCTTTATACGTAATTGATGGTATTCCTTTTGCAGGTACATTTGACCTTAACTCGGTTAACCCTGCTGACATCAAGAGTACTACAGTATTAAAGGATGCAACTGCAACAGCAATTTATGGATCTAGAGGTGCGAACGGGGTAATTTTAATTACTACGAAGTCTGGTTCTTCTTCTGAAAAATCTTATATCGAAGCTGACGTTAAAACTGGGGTTAACGTACAAATCATCCCTAGATACAATGTAATCCAAAACCCAGAAGAATATATTGGATTAGTATGGGAAGGATTATACAACAGAGGTGTTGTGACTGGAAATGCTGACCCTGTTGGTTTTGCAAACTCTACTTTATTAGGTGGTAATGGTATTGGTGACGGATACAACATGTGGAATGTTGCTTCTGGAGCTGACTTAATTGACCCAGCTACTAGATCTGTAAGACCAGGTGTACAAAGATTATTTGATCCAGAAAGATATGCTGATTTCGCATTTGGAGAGGGAATTAGAACAGAGGCTAACTTACGTATGGGTGGTGGTTCTGCTAAATCTAAGTACTTCGTTTCTATGGGTTATTTAGATGACAGTGGATACTCTTTAAACTCTGATTTCAAAAGATATACAACAAGAATAAACTTAACTTCAGATGTAAAAGATTGGTTAAAATTACAATCTAACATTGGTTATGCTTTATCTCAAAGTACAAACAATGGTCAAACTGCTGGTTCAGAAAACGTATTCGAATTCGCAGATAAAATGGCTCCAATTTATCCAGTATTCGCTAGATTCCCTGGAACTGGTGACAAAATTCCAGATCCAATCTACGGTGGATTCCAATACGATTATGGTTCTCCAACTGGTGCATTAAACGGATTTACAAGAGCGAGACCAAATGCTAACTTATTAAACCCAATTGGTTCAGCAATCTTAGACTTCAATGGTAGTGAAACTCACTCTATCAACGGTAATATTAGTGCAGATTTCAAATTATCTGACGAATTAACTTTCGAAACTAAATTTGGAGGTCAATACTCGTACCAAGAATTTATTAGTGCCGGTAACCATGTTTATGGTACTGCAAATACAAACAATGGTACTTTAGCTTTAACTGATACTACAAGATGGTCTCAAACTTTCTTGCAGTTATTACGTTATAAAACTTCTTTTGGAGATCACTCTATCGAAGCATTAGCTGCACATGAAACTTTTGAAAGAAGATTTGAGCAAACTGGAATTAACAAACAAAACGTTGTTGTTCCTGGGTTATACAATGCTAGTAACTATTTAGAAAGCCAATCTCCTGCATTCGGTTCGCAAAATGGATCTGCTATTGAGTCTTATTTTGGACAAGTAAACTATAACTTTGCTAATAAATATTACTTAACTGGTTCTTTAAGAACGGATGGTTCTTCACGTTTCGTAAAAGATAAGTGGGGTACATTTGGATCTGTTGGTGCTGCTTGGGTTGTTAGTGAAGAAGACTTCATGCAAGATAGCTTCCTTTCTTATTTAAAAGCTAAAGCTTCTTGGGGGGTAACAGGAGATCAAGATGGTGCTAGTACTGCTGCTGGTTTCGATATTTTCAACGCTAATTTTGTTGGAGGTGGTTTAGCTTTAGATTTATCTAGACCTGGTAACAACGATTTAACTTGGGAAACTTCTAGACAATGGCAAGCTGGTTTAGAGTTAAGTATTGGAAATTATGTTGACGCTAACTTTGACTACTATAGAAAAACTACTGATAACTTATTCTTTAATCAAAGAGTTGGACCTTCAGATGGTATTGCTTCTATCTTAGTAAATGATGGTGAAGTATTAAACGCTGGTTTCGAATTTGACGTGACTGGACATTTAGTAAATAACGAAAACTTCAAATTAGACTTATCTATTAATGGAGAAATGTTAGAGAACGAAATGTTAGTTATGCCACTTGACCCATCAACTAATAAACAAAAAATTATTGATTCAGGATCAAGTCCTGACGGTGCTTATGCATTTGCTGTTGGTCGTTCTATCTTCGACTTCTTTATGCAAGAATGGGCTGGTGTAGATCCATCTGATGGAGCTCCAATGTGGTACCAATACTATGATGATAAGAACGGTAACAATGTTTTAGATGCTGGAGAAGGTGATTTCTCAGTTTTACCTAACGGAGATGCTAGTACAACTAGTTCTTTATTTGAATATAGAAATGCTGATCCAAGCGCTGTAAACATTAAAAAACAAGTTACTAAGACTTATGCTGACGCAACTCAAGTATTTATTGATAAGTCTTTCATTCCTGATGTAAGAGGGTCATTCAGATTATCTGGAAAATTAGGAGGATTTGACTTTGCTACTCAATTCACATATAGTTTAGGTGGTTACGCTTACGATGGACAATATGCTGAATTAATGAGTGATCGTTTCGGTGCTGCAGGAAACAACTTCCACACAGACATTAGAAACAGATGGCAACAACCAGGAGATATTACAGATGTGCCTTTATTAGCTGATAACGCAGTTGTAAATGCTACTTCTTTATCTTCACGTTTTGTTACAAGTACTGATTATATCGCTTTAAATAATGCTAGAATTGGTTACACAGTGCCTAGCAGCTTTATGGAAAACTCTGGAATTGATGGTATCAACATTTGGGTGTCGGGTGATAATTTATTTATCAACACTGCAAGAGAAGGATTCAACCCTGCAATTAGAGAAGCAGGTAACTCTGGGCGTAGAATCTATGCTCCTGCAACGACTATCACAATGGGGGTAAGAGTTAAATTTTAATTTCAAAAACTTATTAAAATCATGAAAAAAATTAAAATCTTATTCGCTGCTACTTTAATAGCTGTAACTTACAGTTGTAGTGACGAATTATTAAAGAATGATGGAGTTTCTGGAGAGAGCCAACCAACAACATCATTAACTTCTTCTCAGTTAGAGCAAGGAGCAACAACAAACTTAGAAATTCCTGCAGCTTTCGTATCGGGAATGTATGCACAAATGGTTCAAACTGGATCAGGAGGTACAGGTGGACACGATGACTTCGGTCATAAATCTTATGATGTTTTCGGAGATATGATGTCTGGAGATATGGCTTTAAGTTTAAGTACTTACGGTTGGTATAGAGCTAGTATCACAGAATTACAAGCAATGGAAGATTTCACTTTCGGTGATAACAGACAAGTTTGGAGATACTACTACAGAATTATCAGATCGGCAAATACTATTATCCAAAACTTAGGTGGTAACGATGCCGTTCCAGCTAACCCTGATAGTAGATATTCAATGGGACAAGCTAAAGCAATGAGAGCTCACTCTTATTTTTACCTAACTCAGTATTACCAAAAAGAGTATAACGCTTCTGAGCCAATTTTACCAATGCCTATTGGGGAAACTTCTGGTAACTTACCAAAGTCTACTGCAGAAGAAGTATACAATAGAATGGAACAAGACTTAACAGATGCTATTAGCTTATTAGGAGGTTTCAATAGAACTAGTAAAAGTGCTGTTAACCAAGATGTAGCACGTATGTTATTAGCTTATGTTCTAGGTGCTAAAGGAGGAAGAGATGCAGAAGTTGCTGCTTTAACACAAGCTGTTATTAACTCTGGTAACTATAGCATGTTAGGATCTGCTGATGTAACGAATGGATTCAACGATGTTAACTCTCCAAGCTGGATGTGGGGTATTGATATTACACCTGAATTAGGATTAGGATTAATTTCTTGGTGGGGTCAAATTGACGCTTATTCATATAGTTATGCATGGGCTGGAGACTATAAAGCGATTGATTTAGATTTATATAACGCTATTCCAGCTGATGATGCTCGAAAAGCTCAATTCTTAGGAGACACTTCTAACGGTAGATATTTACAACCTCTATTAAAGTTTTATTATTCTGCAGCTGTTGCAGGTAATTTCTCTGAGGCTGTTATGGGTAGTGGACCACAGCAAGGTCTTACTGCTGACTACGTTTACATGCGTGTTGAAGAAGCTTATTTATTAAACGCTGAAGCAAATGCTAAAGCAGGGAACGAAGGTGTTGCAAGAGCTTCTTTAAAAGCTTTAGTTTCGAGAAGAGTTCCAGATGCTTCTTATGTAGATGCACTAAGTGGTCAAGCTTTATTAGATGAAATTTACTTACAAACTCGTATTGAGTTATGGGGAGAAGGTAAGAGTTTCTTAGCTTTAAAGCGTAACAAGAGAACTGCTGTAAGAGGTGCAAACCACTTATCTTTAGTAGGTACTCCAATTCAATATAACGATGAGCGTTTCCAATTTGAGATTCCACAAGATGAAATCCAAAATAACCCATTCGTTACAGATCAAAACTTATAAGATATAACATAAACCATCTTGAGTTTACACTCAGGATGGTTTTTAACCCTTACATATATGAAAAACATAAAATTACTTCTAGTTGCTGCTTTAGGATTAGCAACTTTAAATAGTTGTAAAGATACTATCGAGGATTTTGATGCTCCTGCATTTGCTACATTTCAGAATGAACCTGTTGTAGTAAGTTTACCTGACGGTGCTCAAGAAACTAGAGAAATTACTATCTATACAGCTAACAAAACCTCTTCTGATAGAGTTATTGATGTTGTAGTTACTGAAGCTACTGATGCAGACCCTGCTTCATACAACGTACCTTCAAGTATTACTATTCCTGCTAATAGTAATGAAGCTAAGTTATCTATTGACTTTACTAGTGTTAATTTAGAATTAACATCTGAGAAGAAATTAGTTTTAAGACTTACTCAAACTGACGGTTTAAATGTTGGTGAGGATTTAGTAATCGGAATGTCTCAATCTTGTCCTTCTGGTGAGGCTAAGGTTAAAATAACATTAGGATTTGATAGCTGGCCTGAAGAAGCTGCATGGAGAATCTTAGATTCTACTGGAGCTACTGTATTAGCTAGTGCTGATCCTTTCGCATACGGTGCTTACGCTGGAGCGTCTGGTTCATTAGATGTCGTTCAATGTTTACCTAGCGGAACATATACTATTCAAATTTTTGATCAGTATGGAGACGGTGGTACTACTTATGTTATCACTTCTGATGGTACTCAAGTACTTAATTTAGGAGGTGGTGATTATGGAGGATCATACTCAGGACAAATTACATTGTAATTTATAATATTTTTTATATTGAAACCACCTTTTAAAAAGGTGGTTTTTTTTTGTAATAAATTAAGTTACTTTTGCAGCATGGAACAATCTACAGTAATTTTTGGTATAAGAGCAATTATTGAAGCAATCGAAAGTGGATCTTCAATAGAAAAAGTATATTTGCAAAAGGGTTTGCGCGGTGAACTATTTTTTCAACTTGATAAATTACTTAAAGGGAATAAAATCTCTACAAGCGTTGTTCCGGTAGAAAAGTTAAATAGATTATCAAAACATAATAATCACCAAGGTGCGGTAGCGAAGATATCTCCCGTAGAATTTAAGAATCTGGAGGAAATCATTGATAATGTAATCCAAAGTGATAAAACACCCCTCTTTTTAGTGCTAGATCAACTTTCTGACGTAAGAAACTTCGGAGCAATCATCAGAACCGCTGAATGCACTGGCGTTGATGCTATAATAATACAAAAAAGCGGTAGTGCTCCGGTAAACTCCGATACTATCAAAACTTCAGCTGGCGCTGCGTTTAAGATACCAATCTGCAAAGTTGACCATATAAAAGACGCTTTATTCCAATTGCAAGCAGCAGATGTAAAATTAGTTGCTGCTACCGAAAAAACCGAAGACTCTGTTTACGATATAGACTTCAAACAACCTATAGCTTTAATTATGGGTTCGGAACATAAAGGTGTAAGTAATTCCATTTTAAAGATGGTAGAATATAAAGGGAAACTACCTTTATTAGGAGACATACAATCTTTGAATGTATCTGTTGCCTGCGGTGCTTTTCTTTATGAAGCAATAAGACAAAGATTGCATTAAACAGCTTATTACATATCAATAGAATTATTCCTCCTCTGAATCCTTATAAACATACTTATATACGAAGGGTTTTATTTCTATATCCTTATTTTCCTCTTCATTAGGAACCGGCGGAATGTAATTTCCCTCCTCGTCAAACATTTCATCAAAATCCGTTTTTGTAAATTGATATTTTTCTTTAACTATACCTATATTCCTGTATATAAAGGCAAACAAAAGACCAGTAACAAAACCGGATAAATGCCCTTCCCATGACATACCTTCTTTAATTGGAAAAACATACCAGATCATACTTCCATATAAAAATATCGTTATAAGAGACATAGCTACTAACCTAAAATGCTTTTTTACAACTCCGCTAAAAAAGACGAAACTGAATAATAAATACACAATACCACTTGCACCAATATGATATGACTCACGTCCAATTATCCAAGTCATAATTCCCGTCAATAAACCTCCATAAATAAGCACCTTAAACGCGACAGACCGATAAAAATACAAGAGACTCATTAAAAGTACCATAAGAGGTACTGAATTATTGAAAAGATGCTTTGTGTCGCTATGGATAAAATGAGTAAAAAAAACACCTCTAAAACCACTTATACTCCGCGGTAGTACACCATATTTATTAAAATTAAGTCCAAACTTAATTTCTATCCAATAGACAAGCCAAATTACAAAGACAAATAATACAGGTATTGTGAAGACTTCGTCAGTAATTTTGAATTCATTTTTTTCACTCATAGTAATTGAAACTACAAAAATAAATCCACATTAAAAATTACGAACTTCTGTCAGAAAACTTTACTATTTTTACCATATGAGTGCACCTTTGGCAGAAAGAGTTCGACCGAAAACAATAGATGATTATTTAAGCCAACAACATTTAGTTGGTGAAAAGGGAATATTGACTCAACATATTCGTCAAGGAATTATCCCTTCGTTAATTCTATGGGGACCTCCTGGTGTTGGTAAAACAACATTAGCTAACATAATTGCTAATGAATCAAAACGACCTTTTTACACATTAAGTGCTATTAGTTCTGGTGTTAAAGATGTTCGAGAAGTTATTGAAAAGGCTAAAAAAAGTGGTGGATTATTCACTCAAAAAAATCCTATTCTATTTATTGATGAAATTCATCGATTTAGTAAGTCGCAACAAGACTCACTGCTTGGAGCTGTAGAAAAAGGTTGGGTTACACTAATTGGAGCAACCACCGAAAACCCGAGTTTTGAAGTCATTCCTGCCCTACTCTCTCGTTGTCAAGTTTATATTTTAAATTCTTTTGATAAACAAGATTTAATTGACTTAATTCATCGAGCAATTAAAAAGGACGAACTATTATCTAGCAAAGAAATTATTTTAAAAGAAACTGACGCTTTATTGCAAGTATCTGGAGGTGATGCCAGAAAATTATTGAACGTATTTGAATTATTAGTTTCCTCAGAAGAAAAAATTGAAATTACCAACGAATTAGTTCTTTCTAAAATTCAGAAAAACACAGTTCGTTATGATAAAACGGGAGAGCAACATTATGATATAATTTCTGCATTTATCAAATCTATCAGAGGAAGCGACCCTAATGCTGCAGTTTATTGGCTAGCTAGAATGATTGAAGGAGGTGAAGATGTTAAATTTATTGCTCGAAGAATGCTAATTGCTGCTTCTGAAGATATCGGAAATGCTAATCCGACTGCTTTAATTTTAGCTAACAATACTTTCCAAGCTGTATCGGTTATTGGTTATCCTGAATCTAGAATAATTTTAAGTCAGTGTGCTGTGTATTTAGCCAATTCACCGAAAAGTAACGCTTCTTACATGGCGATAGGTGAAGCACAAAATTTGGTACGAAAAACTGGTGATTTGTCTGTTCCTCTACATCTAAGAAATGCACCAACTAAACTTATGAAAGATTTAAATTATGGGAAAGATTATTTGTATTCTCACAATTATGAAAATAATTTTGTGAATCAAGAGTTTATGCCTGATGAAATTTCGAATACTAAACTATATGAACCGGGAAATAATCAGCGTGAAAATAATTTTAGAGCTGCCCTAAAACAACGTTGGAAAGACAAATACAATTATTAAAATTTGACCTTTATTATTTCCATTTGAATTGCTCCATTTTGGTAATATTGAGCAGACCAAGATCCTTCTTTACTTCTCAGTAAAACTCCATTTTTATCTTTTAGAATGAAAACATTTGCATCAGAAGTACTTAATAATTCATGTACTGTATTACCTCTATTATCTTTAAGTTGGTAACCATTTACTGTCTTCACAGCAATAGCATCATACGACGAACTAACAATTTCTGTTTTGGGTTTACTTTTTACAACTTCAATATTTTTATTTCTTTCAACGGAAACATTTAAATTCTTTGATGATTTAGTTTGAGATAAAGGTTGATAGTTATAATTTAATCGTTTTATAGAACTAAACGTTTTTCTAACAGCATCTTGATACGCCTTCTTATATTCTTTTAATTTACTCTTTCCTTCTTCTCCTTTAAAAACGACTTCGTTCTTACAATTTTTTAAAATCAAGGTTACTTTCGTAGCAAACATTCCCGAATTATCATCTAAAACTGCAGTTAGTGCAAGACATTTATTCAGAGCTAAATCCTGTGGAACATCGTCACTACTCAAAAAAGCAATAAATCCGTTTTTATTAAATAAAAATTTTGTGAGTGAACTTGTTTGATACTTATCTGCTTCATTAAATGATTCCATTTGTTTAGGAACCATAATATATTTGTAATTGTTAATATTTTTCTGAGCGTAAACAGAAAAGGTCAATAGTAGTAAAACAAGCGTATTTTTCATTTTTATTTGAATAACATATTAATACCGAATTGGAAAGAAGCGCTATTTGCATCTGCAATATCGGAAAGATTAAACACATTGTCAACCGCTCCATAAACATTTACCTTCCAAATATGAGCAGAAATTCCGATTCCAAAATTGGTATATGAAAAATCATCGATTGTATATGTTACTCTAGTACTAAATTTTTCAGATACTTTTCTTTGATAAAATCCTGTAAACGCAAACTGAGGACCGATTGGCCTTATTACAGAAAATAATTGAGCTCCAACAGCATTATCGAAATAACTGTGATATGAAATATCCGAACAGCTTTCTTCTCTTCTTGATTTTCCAAAATAATGATGTAAAGCGGCATTAAACTTTATTGGTCGAAGTACAGAATAAGAATCCTTATTTTGTCTTCTTATAACATTCGCATTGATATCATCATTTAAATTTTGCCAATAATCAGGGTTGCTGCCATCGTACTGAAACTCTATACCTGAAAACACATAATCACCTTCAACAGTTCCATTCCTTAATTTATCGGAATATGCGACAAAACCAATATCCAATAAACTAGCGGAGAATTTAGTTTGCTCGTCTACATTATACGTAAATCCAACATCTATACCTAAACCTAAATTAGGACCTAAAAATGTTTTACTTAGAACATCACCAACCTCCACATCTAAGGCATTATTATCATTGTAAAAACCAGATGAATAACCTGCTAAATCAACATTACTTAATGTATGTTCATAAATCCCATTTGTTCCTAATCTTGTTGTTAAACTACCTTGATTGTCATTAGACATCATATTTAAAGAACCCGAATAGATCTTCAATCTGGCTCCAGCAGTAAAACGTTCGTTAAATTTCCTAGTAATACCTGCATGAATCACTCCTAATAAATCTGCTTTTCCGCTAAGTTTTGAAAACAAAAAACTTCTATTTAAGTTACCCGCATTACCATCTCTTACTAACTCTAAAAAATCTTTTGGAATTACAGAAAAAGCATCTAATTCAGTATAAAAACCAACACTCAAATAGTCTTTATCGTTGATTTTATAACCTGCATTTATTACTTCAACTTGCGTATTAATTGACAAGTAGTCATTATTTCCTAATTGATTTATAACATTATCAAGCTTCGTATTAAAATCTACATTGTCTGCTCTAAATAAATCGGCAATGGTAAAGCCAGAGATATTCGCTTGTGCTGAAATTCCTGAAATTAAAGGAATTCCAATATGGTATTTATAATTCGTTTCTGCCCCAGGATTTAGAAGTAACGTTTGAGGAATATTATCAAAACCATATAAAATTTGTTTGTTCTGAGATGTTAAATGGACCGAAATTAACATCAAAAGTAAGAATATGACTTTCTTCATATGTTAATTATTATTTACTGTAAAATAAAATGTACCAGCCGATTTAAAAATAAAAGAAGTAGGCACGTTTATATCAATTGAAGAACCATCAGAACTTGGTAATAATGTTAACTCTACTTCTACTTTTCTTGTATTTAAAAAAGTGGGATTATCCGCTATAATGATATCTTCTTCATGAACAAAATTCGTGTTATTCGCATTAACATTCAATGTAATATCATTATTAGTTGAAGTATCATTTCCATCTAGAAATGAAAAATTTATTCTAAAATCTCGATTAAATTGGTTACTAATTTCAAACCGAAACACAACCCTATTTAAATCATTTTGAGCAATCTCATTATCTAATACGGTCACCACAGATGTTTGAGTTATCGTTCCGACCTCCGAACCACCTACAACCAATTCGTTTTGTGTTACTGTCGCATTTATCAAAGAAACCGCGACCTCTGGAGTAAGCTCAAAATCTTCGGCTTGACTAAAATCGATATTATCTACACAGCTTTTTAAAACAAGGGATAGCAAAGCTAGTAAACAATAAATTGTTATTTTTCTCATAAGTTGTACTCTTATTTTTTCAACGGTTTAATTATTACAAATATTGTTTGATTTCGGATAAGGATTGAACACTCGTCACTCGATTATCATCGCTAGGTGTATCTTTAAACAAGTGAATTGGGGAAATTCCTACTGCTAAAGCGCCAAAAACATCAGCTTCTAAACTATCGCCAACCATAATTGCCTTATTAGGAACAACTTTAGCTTTCTCAAGAGCAAATTCAAAAACTTTTGGGTTTGGTTTTTTTACTCCTACACTTTCTGATGTTACCACAACATTGAAATATTTTTCAATCTCTGATTTCTCGAGTTTTATTTTTTGAACCTCTTCAAAACCGTTGGTAATAATGTGCAGATTATATTTACCGTTAAGATATTCTAACAAATCGATTGCACCGTCTAATAAATGATTAAACATTGGTAAATAAGTTATGTAATCTTCAGATATTTTATCAATTAAAACATCATCAATCTCATAATTAAGTGCATCAAATGTTGTTTTTAATCGCTTATAGCGCAATTCTTTTTTCTCAATTTTTTCTTCTCTATATAATCTCCAATATTGCAAATTTATTGGTTCATAAACTTTTAAGAATTCTTCTAAATCTAAACTTAAGTTTTGTTCACTAAAAATTCTTTGAAAAGACAATGCTGAATTTCTATCAAAATCCCACAAGGTATGATCTAAATCAAAGAAAATATCCGTAATCTCTGTCATATTCAAATTTAAGGATATAATATTTATGTTAACACCAATTAAAAGAAATTATTAACGTTTAGTTTTGAGTGTTTAGCTTTTTCTGACAATTGTTTTTTAATAAAATTAAGAATCAATATTCTCAAAAAAATATATCTTGCCGTGGATTTTAAAATTATTTACGATTGCAAGTCGCGGAGTTTTTCAACCTTTTTTTAATTGTTAGTGCTATTCATGGGTTTGTTTTTAGTTTTTTTCTGTTTAAAAAAACAGGTCTAGATAAAAACACACTTTTCCTTAATTTAATGATTTTAGTAATTGCACTGAACAATTTGCAATCTTGGTTACTTGCAAAAGAGTTTTTGGTTTTAGACTATATTCAAATTCCTTGGCACTTTTTAATTGCCCCATTATTTTACACTTTTTTACTGAATTACTTAAAAATAGAAAAGCTTTTTTTCAATGTAATTAGAGTTGCTTTTCCAATATTTATCGTAAGTATCATTTTTCAAGTAATTTGCTTTTCTTTTATAAAGGATACCTCTACAACAGCAGAATATGAATTGTTTTACGAGAAATATACTGCTGTAGAAGAATTAATAAGTTTCATAGTTTCTATAAGTATTTTCTTCTATTCTTTTAGAATTATTAAGTTCAAAAAAAACTTGTTTAAAGGTATTTTAAGTTATGATAGTTTACATTGGTTGAACACCTTTATATTTCTTGCATTAATATCTTATGCCTTTTGGGCGCTAGCAGTTGGTGTAAAATTTCAACTGAACTTTCAAAACTTTATTGTCTTTTTTTATCCTTTACGTGTAATGACTACCGTTCTTATATATTGGCTAGGTTATGAGCTGGTATACATGTTGCGTCAAGTAAAAGAAAGAAAATTAATTAGAGAACAAGGTCTTAATAAAACCGAAACAACGCCAACCAATTACTCTAAAAAATTCAAAGACATTGAAGAGTATATTATAAATAATAGAAGGTTTTTAGATAATCTTTTGAGTTTAGAAACATTGGCAAATGAACTTAGAGTTAGCACAAGTCTTCTTTCTAAATTAATTAACGAACAAAGCTCTAAAAACTTTAACCAGTTAATTAATGAATACCGAGTAGAATACTCCAAAGATTTATTATTAAATGATGAATACAGTGGTTACACAATCACCTCTATTGCCTTGGAATCGGGATTTAACTCAAAATCCACCTTCTACAACGCTTTTAAAAAACACACAGGCGTAACTCCCACTCAATATAGAAGTTAGACTAATTTTAGAGAGTCCGAATTCTTACAAATCTGTCCAGATTCTTACAACATAGACTATTTCGGACACCAAAATTATTTCATGAAACTAGTTTTGCTCAAAACTTATATAATCATGAAAAATAACCTAAAATTAAAACTAAAAGAACAACAAACGAACAAACGAGCAAACAGGTTTATTCATAAAATAACCATTATGATAATTGCCTTTATAACTTCTACAACGTATGCTCAAGATAATGAGAAAGTAAGTGAAATAAGTGGTAATAATGAACTAAAGATTAACGGTATTTACTTAGTGGCCGGTGCTGCAGAAATTACTTATGAAAGAATTCTAAGTAATGAAACTGCTTTCGGGGTTTCAGTTGCATTTGATGTAGAAAGCGACAACTTTTATAATTTCGGTGCTTTTCCATATTACAGATTTTACTTCGGTAAGAAACGAGCTGGTGGGTTTTTCGTAGAAGGAAATGGAGCCATTTTGGTTGACGAATTTGGAAAAGAAGCTTCCTTAACTATCAATGGGAACAATGGAAGTTTATCTATTTCTGACAGCGGAGATGTTACAACAAAATTTGGATTAGGAATTGGAATTGGCGGAAAATTCTTATCAAGAAAGGGATGGATTGGTGAACTTTCTATGGGGTTTGGAAGGACATTTGGTGTTGAAGATGATGCCTTTAAAACCTACGGTAGGTTTGGAATTACTATTGGAAAAAGATTTTAATTCGTTTTTATTATCAAAGAAAGGAACAATTATCGAATTGCTTTTTCGGAATTGTTCCTTGAAACTTTGTTTTAAAAAGTTTAATCGACAAAGTAAAATAATAAACTATGAAGAGATCACTAACTATATTAATTACGCTATTTACATTTCTTATATCACATGGTCAAGATGAAATTGTTATTAAAAAAGGTGTAATTGGAACTTTTCATACTGAGAATAAAATCATAAACGGTTTATCTTTTGGTTTATACTCAGGAATGAATAATGATAGGAATGTTATCACAAACGGACTTAGGATAGAAGTTCCAGGAATAGGTATGCTTTCTTTTATGGGAAATGGCTTACCTAACGCTACTGAACCATTTGATTTGACAGATTATAAATACAGTGAAGTAATTAACGGACTGAATTTGTCTTCAGGCTCGTGGTGTGACTGTAATTATAATGGATTGACAATTGGATTTGTTGGTCAATATGGAAAATTGGGAAATGGTTTTTCTTTGGCTGGCGGTTGGAATATAATTGACAAACAAAATGGATTACAACTGGCAATCATTACTAACAGTTCTTATTATATGAACGGAATACAACTTTCTGCATTTAATTACAGCCATGATGGAGCTGGGATTCAAGTAGGAATTTTAAATCATTCAAACAACTTCAAGGGAATACAATTTGGTATTTGGAATGTAAATCAGAAAAGGAAACTACCCTTAATCAATTGGAATTTTTAAATAAGAAAAATGGGAAAAAAAATTATTTATATAACATTGTTTTTAATAACAATTATTTCATGTGAAAAACCGACTATTTATTTCGGTGATCAAGTGTCAGAAAATTATCAAATGACTTTAGACACTTTAAAAAATTATGACAATTATTTTATTGGAGAATTTAATGGAAAATTACTGGTAAGCACAGAAATGAATAACACAGTAATAAGTGTATTTAATACTTTACTCGACTCGGTTTCTGTTTCTAATTCATTTTCATATAAGATTAATAATAGCGACAGTTTACAAACACCTTTTATCAAAGTTTTAAAATATGAGCCAATAAACAAACTTGACTCCAACAATTCCTACCGCTACTTAGATTACTCCGATTTTTACAGTGTTTTTGATTACGCAACTCTTAAATATTACACCATTGGTAATTTTAAAAACCTTGAATCGCAAGTGCTCATAAATCATGTTGATTATACTCAACTTGTAAATAATGGAGGAATATCCTACCGCTCTTCCTATTTTAATCAAATTCCAGACAAGAGCAATAATTTTTACATTGAAAGTATAGAAGCCATTGAAAACCCAGAAAAAGGAGTAAGAATAACATATTCGTTTAATTGTATCCTATATTCTGATTCAAATGAGATTATTGAACTTAAAAATGCCAGAGGAAGGTGTACTTTTAGATATTAATTTTATTACCTGAAATTGAACTTTAATTGAGAATGCAACTCTGAAATACCATAAACAAATCAAAGAAACTTTCAAAAGAGGCTAGGGAAATTGTATAATTGGAATAACTAATTTACTTTTAGGGTGCTGTTAATTCAGCATCCTATTTGTATTTATCTAATTTAAACAGTCTTTGGATACTAAAAAATTACATGTTCTTTTCCTCTGCGGATGGTATCCATCTAGAGTTTTACCAAATAATGGTGATTTTATTCAACGACACGCGGAAGCGGTGAATTTGCATCATAGAGTTTCGGTTTTACATATTATTACAGACAAACAACAAAAAGTACCTATCGAAATAGTTTCCAAAGAAATTAATGGAATTAATACTCATATTGCATACATAAAAGCAAGTAAAAACCCAATTGTAAAGGTATCTCGTTTTTTTAAAGCTTTTCAAAAAATAGTAAAGCAAATAGGTAAATTTGATATTGTTCACTTAAACAAACTATTTCCTTTTGGACTTTTTGCCCTGTATTTAAAATGGAAATTTAAAACTGATTATATCATTTCTGAACATTGGACAGGTTATCATCAACCAAAAACAGTAAAATTTTCAAAGACTGAATTATTCCTATCTCAGATAATATCAAAAAGGGCCAAATATATTTGTCCGGTTTCTTACGATTTACAGAAATCTATGGAAAATTTAGGATTATCGGGAAAGTATGTACCAATTCCAAATGTTGTGGACACCGAATTGTTTTCAGTAAAAGAGGAATCAACTCATAAGGAGTTTGTTATTTTACATGTTTCGAATATGCTCGATGAACACAAAAATGTTTCAGGAATTATTAAAACTGTTGCTAACTTTAAAAAAGTAACGACCCAATTTAAACTTGTTTTAATTGGGGAAAACTCAATTCAGTACAAGGATTTATCTGATTCTTTACAAATTTCAGATTATGTTGAGTTTATAGAACATATTCCTCATGAAGATGTAGTAGCACAAATGCAAAAGGCGGATGTTTTTGTATTATTTAGTAATTACGAAAACTTACCCTGTGTTATTTTAGAAAGCTTCTCGTGCGGAACTCCTGTTATTAGTACAAATGTTGGTGGTATAGCTGAATTTTTCCCTGCAGATTTTGGTTCATTAATAAGCCCTAACAACGAAAATGAATTATTGGAAGCTCTTAAAATCCATCTAGAGAAAAAAGTACATCCTGAAAAACTACACGAGTACGCCCAAGCGAATTTTAGTAAACAAGTAATTGCTACTAAATTTTCTGAATTATATTTGAGCAATTGAGTTTATTAATAAATTACATATCAGACTTTAAAAAAAGAGCTGGCAATTATGTTTTTCTAGCAACTATATTTTCTAGAATTTTATCTTTTATTGCCTCTTGGATTGCCTTACAATTACTTCATCCAGAACCTTTGGGTAATGTGCTATATGCTTGGAATTTCATTGTTTTTTTAACACCTTTGGTTGGACTAGGTTTGCATCAAAGCTACATAAGATATGGTGCTTTAACTAAGAATCCAGAAGAAAGAGAACAATTATTTAAATATGTAATTAGAAAAGGTACTGTTACATCACTAATTTTATCACTAGTCGTAATTCTATTGAGTTATTTATATGATTTTAAAAATCCTAATATAAAAAGCTACTTATATATTCTATCTTTTGTTTTTATACCTACTTTTTTAATTGAAATTATTAAAGTTAGAGTTCGGCTAGAACATCAAAATAAAAAACTCGCATTAATAGAGGTTGTTTACAATATAGTTTTAATCATCTCTGTATTGGTATTGAGTTATTTTTGGAAAACTACGGGTTATGCATTCTCATTTGTAATTACTCCTCTCCTATCTTCCTTACTATTTTATAAATTACTATTATCTAAAATTTTAAAACCTTCTAAACCAAATTTTATAAATCTGGAATTTTGGCGTTATGGAGTTTTCGGTGGATTATCGAATGTCGTTACCTTGCTTCTTTTTTCTATTGATATATTATTGATTGGAAATATCTTAAACGAACCGGAAAAAGTAACTATTTATCGATATTTAACTCTTATTCCCTTTAGTTTACTTTTTCTACCGCGCGTTTTTATAACAACAGATTTCGTTTCTTTTACTGAAAAAATTGCAGATGTTAATTACATCAAAAAATATACAAAAGGTTATCTTCTATTATTCACTATTATAAGCGTGATTATTTGTTTTAGCTTTTATTTGTTCGGGGAGTTTATCTTAGATTTATTTGACACATCATTTAAAGCCTACCATCAAAGCTTTTTTATATTGACCTTTGGTGTTTGTGGAATTTTAATTTTAAGAGGTTTATATGGAAATTTATTATCTTCAATTGGACAGGTTAAAATTAATTTTTACATCACCTCAATTGCCGTTTTATTGAACTATTTTTCAAACCAAATTTTGATTCCGAAATATGGTGTAAAAGGAGCTGCAATAACAACTGCGAGTTTAATGTGGTTAACAGGTTTAGCTACTTTGTGTAGTTTTTATTTTTTCTATAGAAAGTATCTGTCAACGCTTAAATAAGCGCAGTATTTTAGGAAGTTTATTACAATGAAGCTGTACATAAAATTCATCCTTTGCACCAAAACTATAGTAATATTTCGCAATATTTTTCATTGATGAACCTCCGAAATCAAAAACATCAAAATTTCTTTGATACTTATAAATAGCTCTATCATTTAAAAAAGTATTCGCTCCATTATTTCTATTATTAAAATCAGATGAGCAAACAAGTTCAGTAACCCTATTTTTATGCTTTAGAAAAAACGCTCCTGAAATAAGTTCCTTTTGATTGTCATAAATTGTTAGCAACTCTCCTGCTCTATTTTCAATGCAGACATTCATGAGTTTATATAATCGTAAATAATCCTCTGATTTAATTTTTTTAACTCGCTTACCTACGTTCTGCTCAAAAAGTTCAATTAATCTTTTGGGATTATCGTTCCAGTTTTCAGTAAGATCTGCATTGTTCGCTTTTTTAAGCTCTCTCTTCCTATTTCGATTATAGCTAGCAAATAATCGCTCGTAAGGTATATTTAAATTAAGTATTTGAATTTTCTTCTGAATTTGATACGAATGAAACATGCTAAACGCATTATAGTGATTCATTCGCAAACTGGTATATTTAAACTCGCTAAATAATTCGATTAAAAATTCGTTTTCATCGACTATATTCTTTGAGTAAATTCCTAATTGAATAACCCAGTAAGGTTGATAAGTATATTTTATAAAAAACTTCTTCCTCCATGGAATTGGCATTACTGCTTCATAATCATCTAAAACTAGAGCGGTCCAATTATCAGCAACAATATCTAAATACCAAGAAAATCCGAAGATATTAGACTGCAAAGAGTTAGCTATACAATCATCATACTTTTCAATATCTATTTTTTTTCTAGGGACAACTCGTATCATTAGTTCGTTGCTATCTTCAACATTGATTCATAAACTCTTTTCCAACCTTTCCATCGCAGATAATCGCTTAAACTCTCGTTATGAAATAGCGTTATAAATGTTCCGTTTACTTTTTTTACTTCACGTTTAAGTTCATTTATTTTACCCAAAGACTGTTTAGGTGTTAATCGCATATAATCGTTTAATGTTGTATCCATTAAAGCAAAAGGGAATATTTTTAAAGGAGTTTGAATTTCAAAATCTAAATCATAAAAGTAAAAAGGTGTACAAGTACTTGCTCTAAAACCAGAGTGACTTGCATAACCCATTGAATAATCTTCTTTAATTTCTAAATCGATTAACTGCTGATAAGTATCAGGCAATGAAAATCGTAAATAATGCTGTCTAGATCGAAAAATTGGCATGTTAGTAATTCCTTCTAACCGTTGTTTTTCCTCTTTTAATTTACTCACATTATTCATCGTGTAATAAGACGGATGAAGTCCTACTCTAGCATAATCAACCATATCCTTAATCAACAGTCGAAATTTCGTTTTAGATGCCGAAACATTGGTATCAAAAGTTGTGTAATCTCCAATAAGAAAGAAAAAAATGGTTTTTACATTATATGCTTTTTTGAATTTTATGAGTTCTTGAAATGTATTAAACGGATCTTTCTTTATATTAAAACGAACTGCCAAACGATCGATTACATTTAAAACATTCAATGTGTATATATCTTTCAAAATACCTCCTATTGACCTAATAACACTTTTGTGTTTGTAAGCAAAAGCATTGTCTACATCAATTGTGGAAATGTATTTATACTTACGCTCTTTATAATCGTAATCTGGAAATCGTTCTTTAAGAGCCTTTTTCAATTTATATGCCCAAATATCTACCACTGGTTTTTCTAAAAAACCGTTTATGTATGCCAAACTTTGATCAGCTGTAAAACGACCATGTTTATCTTTTATGTGTGGTAAATATTCTTCGTATCTAGTAATTAAATAGAAACTTGCCGAGAAAATATCAAATGGAATTGTTGATTTCGAACCCTGAAAAAAGAAACACGGCACATCTTCCCAAACAGATATACTGATGTCAACATCACTTACACCTTGTTCAAAAAGCAAATCGGTGCTTTTTATAAAAAATTCATTTCCTAAAGCTACTGAGGTATAGGACAACTTTGGCCCATTAAAAGCCACAAACTCCTCAACTTTAGAAGTAAAATCTATATCTATAGCTAAAATTCGTGTGAAAATATGCTTAAATATATAACGTACTCTTGGGGTAACTTTATGTGTGTAAATAAGTATCAATTATCAGTTATCAGTTATCAATTATCAATTATCAGTTATCAGTTATCAGTTATCAGTTATGTAATAATAAAACTTATGATTCGAGTTTCAGGTTTTAATAGTCTTATAAAACTCCCTCGTCTACAAAGCTAAAATACTTCTTTTTACCAATTATAACATGATCTAGTAATTTAATATTCAACGTTATTCCTGCTTCTTTAATTTGATTAGTGATTTCGATATCTGCATTACTCGGTTGAATTTTACCAGATGGATGATTATGGCACAATATGACTCCAACAGCTGACAGCTCTAAAGCTCTTTTATAAACCAATCGCACATCAACTAATGTTGCTGTTAAACCTCCTTTACTTAACTGGTATTTCGTAAGAACTTTATTAGCATTATCCAGGTATAAGACCCAAAACTCCTCATGCTTTAAATCTTCCAAATTCTGTCGCATTATTTCAAAAACCTCTTGGGAGGAAGTAATTTTCGGAAGTACTTTAGATTCCTCAAAAAATTGTCGTCTACCAAGCTCTAATGCGGTAATTATAGAAATCGCTTTTGCCTCTCCCACTCCTTTAAATCGTTGTAGCTCTTCTACTGAAAGTTGCCCTAAATGGTTGAGATTATTATCAGTAAAGCTTAAAATTCTTTTTGATAAACCCACAGCACTTTCTTCTCTATTTCCTGAACCGATGAGGATTGCAATTAATTCTGCGTTGGATAAAGTTTGTTTTCCTTTCAACAATAACTTTTCTCTTGGTCTATCTTCTAAAGACCAAGATTTAATGGTTAACTTTTTCACTTTTCTCAATTTTTGGTAAATATACTAATTCTCCAATTTTCAGAATACCGACCTCATTCTAAACATTAAATGAAATTTGTTCCGTTTTTTTTCATCTTAAAAATGTACCTTTGCATTCTATATTCATTAATTTTTAATATGAAAATTATAATAGCCGGAGCTGGAGATGTTGGATTTCATTTGGCTAAACTTCTATCGTACGAATCTCAAGACACTTACATCGTTGATTTAGATGGTGATCGATTGACTTACATCAATAATCATCTGGATGTGATTACTAAAAAAGGAGATGCGACTTCAATAAAATTGTTGAAAGAGATTGGAATTGGTAACGCCGATTTATTATTAGCAGTAACCGAGAGTCAAAACACCAACTTTACAATTTCTGTTGTAGGAAAAGCATTAGGTGTGAAAAAAACTATTGCTAGAATTAAAAATCCAGAATTCCTGAGTAGTGATGTTGTTGACTTCAAAGATTTTGGAGTAGACTTTATGATTTCTCCGGAAAAACTGGCTGCAGAAGAAATAAAACAATTACTTTATCAATCTTCTTTTAATGATACGGTAGCGTTTGAAAATGGTCTTTTTAATGTTATGGGAACTACATTAGGATACAAATCCCCAATTGTAGATTTAACTGTAAAAGAGGCTAAAGAAAAATTTAATATGGTAGATTTTATTACCATAGCTATTAAAAGAGAGGGAATTGCACAAACAATTATACCTAGAGGAGACACGGAATATAAAATGAACGATCAGGTTTATTTTTCTGCTCCAAATTATAGTATCGAAAAGTTATACCCAATTTGTGGTAAAGAACATATTGATATAAAAAATGTTATGATTTTAGGTGGAAGTAGTATCGGTATGAAAACTGCAAGAAGTCTATGTCAAGAAAACTTTAAGGTTAAACTTATTGAAAAAAATAAAGAAAGAGCTTTAACGCTTGCAGAAGATTTAAGATCGACTTTAGTGATTCATGGAGATGGAAGAAATCTAGAATTATTAGAAGAGGAAAACATTCGAGATATGGATGCATTTATTGCGGTAACAGGTGATTCTGAAACCAATATCATGTCTTGTTTAGTTGCGAAATCTAAAGGAGTAAAAAAGACTGTTGCTTTAGTTGAGAATATGGACTACATAAATATTTCTCAAACTATTGGAATAGATACACTTATCAATAAAAAATTAATTGCTGCAAGTAGCATCTTTCGTCATATTCGTAAAGGTGAAATTTTAGCACTTGCAAATTTACACAATGTAGATGCCGAAGTCTTTGAATTTGAAGTTCAAGAAAATGCTAAGGTAACCGAAAAGCCAATTAGAGATTTACGCTTTCCTAGAGAAGCTGTTTTTGGAGGAATTATTAGAGATGGAAAAGCCCTAATGTCTTTTGGTGATATGCAAATTCAAGCCGGAGATCATGTGATTGTGTTCTGTTTACCAGAGGCAATATCTACTGTTGAAGATTTATTTAATTAATGGAAAATTTAAATCTCAAATTAATATTTCGTTTCTCAGGAATTACCGCTGTACTTAATGGTATTTTCATGTGGTTAGCGATTCCTTTTAGCCTTTATTTTGATGAGGAAGCTACACTCGGAATTTTAAATGCCGGGATAATTACCATTTTTATTGGTCTGTTACTTTATTTCTTTAATAAACCCGACAATAATAATCTTCAAAAGAAAGAAGGTTATCTTATAGTTACTCTGGGTTGGATAACATTGACAATTACCGGGATGTTACCTTACCTTTTAACTGGTAGTATTCCATCTGTCATAGATGCAATTTTTGAAACAATTTCAGGATATTCAACTACTGGATCATCTATTCTTACCGATATTGAAAGCATGCCAAAGGGAATTCTCTTTTGGAGAAGCGCCACACACTGGATTGGAGGAATGGGAATTATTGTTTTGACAATTGCAATATTGCCATTATTAGGTATTGGAGGTATGCAGTTGTTTATGGCAGAAGCACCCGGACCTTCAGCAGATAAATTACATCCTAGAATTACAGATACTGCAAAGCGTTTATGGTTAATTTATGTTGGATTAACTATTGCTGAACTTTTATTACTTAAAGTTGCTGGAATGACTTGGTACGACGCCATAAATCATGCTATGGCAACTGTTAGTACAGGTGGTTTCTCTACAAAAAATGCGAGTGTTGCTCATTGGAATGCAATGCCACTCGTTCAATACATTATTATATTCTTCATGTTTGTGGCGGGAACGAATTTTGTCTTAACTTATTTTGCCTTAAAAGGAAAAGTTAGAAAAGTTATTCAAAGTGAAGAGTTTAAATATTACAGTTTGGGAATCCTTTCTATAACTGTATTGGTTACATTAGGTATTATCTTTTTTAAAGATCCTACATTACAAACTACTATTAATCATCCAATGGTTTTGGGAGAAGCAGAAAGTGCCTTTCGACACAGTTTATTCTCTGTTATTTCCGTTGTAACAACTACCGGGTTTGTTACTGCTGACTTTACTATGTGGAGTTTCTTTATTACAGGAATTTTCTTCTCACTATTTTTCGTGGGTGGTTCTGCAGGTTCTACTTCTGGTGGAGTTAAAATTGTTAGACATATTGTAATGCTGAAAAATAGTTTTTTAGAATTTAAAAAGTCATTACATCCAAACGCTATTATTCCTGTTCGTTATGATGGTAAAGCAGTAAAACAGAAGATTGTCTTCAACATATTATCTTTCTTCATATTGTATATGTTAATATTTATTGTTGGTGCAGTAGTTTTAACTTTAATGGGATTAGACTTGCAATCGGCATTGGGAGCATGTGCCTCTTCATTAGGAAACATAGGACCAGCAATTGGTAGTGTAAGCCCTGTAGATAACTTTTCTCATTTATCTTCCTCAGCGAAACTGTTTTGTTCTTTTTTAATGTTAATTGGTCGTTTAGAACTCTTTACAGTCTTAATTTTATTCACTCCTTTTTTCTGGAAAAAGAATTAAGAGGGAATTGCATTTTTATCAAACAAAAATTAACTAACTATCAAATAGTTAAAAAAAACTTCTATATTTAGGGTAAGGAAACATATATTACTATTTAAATTACACTTATAACTAAAAACTACACGCTTAATACTTTTTAGAATCATCTGAGTGCAGATAGATAGTAACTTTGTTTTGGAATTATATAAGAACATAAAAAATTTACTAACCAAAACTAAATTATCATGAATTCAATTAAAAAAACTATCGGACTTCTATTTGTTTGCTTCTTTTTATCAAACACTTCTGTAAAAGCTCAAGAAGGTTTCTTAGGAGAAATTAGAATGTTTGCTGGAAACTTTGCACCAAGAGGGTGGGCATTTTGTGATGGTCAATTATTACCTATATCGCAATATTCTGCTTTATTTTCTATTCTCGGAACTACTTACGGTGGAGATGGTAGAACAACATTCGCTTTGCCAGACTTTAGAAGTAGAACTCCTATTCACGAAGGTACTGGACCTGGTCTTCCAACATACAGATTAGGACAAAAAGTAGGAAGTTATTACAATATTCTGACTGTAGCTCAATTACCTTCTCACACACATGTCCTTATTCCTGGGGCTACTGGAAATAATTTACAGTTAAGCACGGATAATGGAACTAGAGAAATCCCACAAGCAGGAGATGTACCTTCTGTAGCTAATTTCCCTGGTTCTTTAGGAGCACAAAGAGTAAAAGCTTATGGTCCTCCTGTTAATACAGTAAATGGACAAGCACTTGGTGGAAGTTTTACAGTTGGTAATACAGGTGGTAGTCAACAAGTCAATAACATGCAGCCTTCGATCGCTATTAATTACATTATTTGTATGCAAGGGCTATTCCCATCTAGAAGTTAATTATAAAAAAAGAAAATGAAGTCCCTCTTATACTTAAATAAAAATATTTAAGTGTAAGGGGGTTTCTTAAATTTATAGAAATATGAAAAAAATTACTCTTTTTATTTTTGTACTCTTTGCAAGTTTAAATCTATCTGCTCAGACAGTTTTTGATTTATCAGCGGGTACAACAACGGACAACACACCAACCAATGTAAGTGAACTAGTTGACGGTATCACCATGACTGTTAGCACATTTAACAATAGTTCCGAAAATACATTATTTGTTGCTTCAAGTGGTTTTGGAACAAACGGGATAGCAGCCCATAATTCGGCTTCAAATCTTTCCGAGGAAATGATTATCGCGTTTGACCAACCTGTTGATGTTAGTACAATTACAGTGAATAGTACTCAAGCACAAAGTAGAACTTGGACTTTTACTCCAACCGGAGGTTCAAATACACCTGTAGATGAAACTGGAACTTTTTCCAGCCCAACTGAAGTTACATTAAACTTTTTCGGAGTTACTCAAATTACAGTTACTTCGAATTTTTCCTTAGCGAATGCGGAACAGATGATTTTTGATAAGCTAACTTTAGTAACTCCTTGTACAGACCCAGATGTACCATCGCTCTCTGCTACAAATCCAACAATATGTACTGGTTCTAGTACTGATTTAAACATCACAGGAAGCCTAAACGATGCAACCGCTTGGCATGTTTATACTGGTTCTTGTGGTGGTACTCCAGTTGGGACTACTACTTCAGGAACATTTAATGTAAGTCCAACTACAACTACTACATACTTCATTCGTGGAGAAGGAGGCTGTGTTTCACCTGGTAGTTGTAACTCTATAACGGTAACCGTAAACGCACTTGATGATGCCTCATTTAGTTATGGCTCTTCTTCATATTGCCAAAACGCTGCAGACCCTTCACCAACCATTACAGGTTTGACGGGTGGAACATTTAGCTCAACAGCTGGATTAAGTATTAATGCTTCAACTGGACAAATTGATGTGTCAGCTTCAACTCCTAACACATATACAGTAACCTATACTACTGCTGGAACTTGTCCTAATTCTAGCAACGTTTCTGTAACTATTAATGCGTTAGACGATGCTTCTTTCTCATATGGAGCTGCTTCTTATTGTGTAAATGC